>NZ_JABWRI010000004.1:0-245237 GCF_014268865.1 Pseudomonas sp. BW16M2
CGCCGATGGTAGTGTGGGGTTTCCCCATGTGAGAGTAGGTCATCGTCAAGATTCATTTCGCAAAACCCCTATCTGCGCGAGCAGGTAGGGGTTTTGTCTTTTCCGCGTTCCGAAAAGCCCGCTCCCACGGTATTCTGTTCCTACACAGGGATCCGTTTGCTGACGATCACGCAAATATCCTTTGCTCGTCGGCTACCTCACATCGCCTCGTCACAGGTGCGACAATATTGCCGTCACAATTACGTGACTTCCCCGTACCTACCCTGCGTCAAGGCTTAGGTTCGGGGCAATCCTGGCACCCGGACCGAGCGATGCCAGCGTACCGTGCTGCGCATTTCTGGACTTTCACCGTCCTATTACTTGAGGTTAGAAGCAAGATGGCCAAGGCCGCCGATGTCGTTGTGCAATGCCTGGAAAACGAAGGTGTCGAGTATGTGTTCGGCATTCCCGGTGAGGAAAACCTCGACCTGCTCGAGTCCCTGCGCAAGTCGAAGATCAAGCTGGTACTGACCCGCCATGAGCAATCCGCGGGCTTCATGGCCGCCACCTACGGCCGCCTGACCGGCAAGACCGGCGTCAGCCTGTCGACCCTCGGCCCTGGCGCGACCAACCTGGTGACCGCCAGCGCCTACGCCTACCTGGGCGGCATGCCGATGATGATGATCACCGGCCAGAAGCCGATCAAGAAGTCCAAGCAAGGCCGTTTCCAGATCATCGACGTGTGCGGCATGATGGACCCCATCACCAAGTACACCCACCAGTTCGCCTCGGCCGACAACATCCCTGCGCGCATGCGTGAAGCCTTCCGCCTGGCCGAAGAAGAGAAGCCGGGCGCCGTGCACCTGGAACTGCCGGAAGACATCGCCGCCGAGCAGACCGATGCCCTGCCGATCCCGCGCAGCCTGCACCGTCGCCCGCTGGCCGAGCACGTGGCCATCGAAGCCGCCGTGCAGAAACTGCAGAACGCCCGCAACCCGATCCTGGTGATCGGCGCCGGCGCCAACCGCAAGATGACCGCCAAGGTCCTCAAGCAACTGATTGACAAAACCGGTATCCCGTTCATCACCACCCAGATGGGTAAAGGTGTGGTCGACGAGCGCCATCCGCGCTTCCTGGGCAACGCCGCGCTGTCCTCCGGCGACTTCGTGCACCGCGCCGTCGAAGCCGCCGACCTGATCGTCAACATCGGCCACGACGTGATCGAGAAGCCACCGTTCTTCATGGTCCGTGGTGGCACCGAAGTCATTCACGTCAGCTTCCGCTCGGCTGAAGTCGATGCCGTGTACTTCCCGCAGGTGGAAGTGATCGGTGACATCGCCAACGCCGTGTGGCAGATCAGCGAAGCGCTGACTGACACCAGCCACTGGGACTTCACCCGCCTGATGGCCATCCGTGAAGCGAACGAAGCACAGATCGCTGAAGGCGCCGACGACAACCGCTTCCCGGTCTACCCGCAGCGCATGGTCGCCGACATCCGTCGCGCCCTGCCGTCCGAAGGCATCGTCGCCCTGGACAACGGCATCTACAAGATCTGGTTCGCCCGCAACTACAAGGCCCACAAGCCCAACACCGTGCTGCTGGACAACGCCCTGGCGACCATGGGCGCCGGCCTGCCATCGGCCATGGCCTCGCACCTGGTGTACCCGGATCGCCCGGTCATCTCGGTATGCGGCGACGGCGGCTTCATGATGAACAGCCAGGAGCTGGAAACCGCAGTACGTCTGGGCATGCACATCACCGTGGTGATCCTGCGTGACGACGGCTACGGCATGATCCGCTGGAAGCAGGCCAACATGGGCTTCACCGATTTCGGCCTGGACTACGGCAACCCGGACTTCGTCAAATACGCCGAAGCCTACGGTGCCAACGGCCACCGCGTGGAAAGCGCCGAAGGCTTCCTGCCGCTGCTCGAGCACTGCATCAAGACCCCGGGCGTGCACGTGATCGACTGCCCGGTGGACTACAGCGAGAACGACCGCATCCTCAACAGCGAGCTGCGTGAGCGCGCGCTGGCGGTCTAAACGCTGACGACCCATCGCGGGACAAGCCCGCTCCCACGCTATCCGTTCCCATAGCGCTATTACAGGCCTGTGGGGATGGGGGGCGTGGGAGCGGGCTTGCCCCGCGATAGCGTCAGTTCAGGCAACGACACACGCAGCACCACCATACACATCTACCGTTCCCCACCTCCCTGCTCTCGGCATGCTCAGGCTCCTCACCCACCCTGAGAACCCGAGACCATGACCATCGGATCAACGCACAACCATCCTGCCGACCTGGCCATCGAGCCTCGTACTCCAGTGCTGCCATGGGCCGCACGCTTCCCGAATCCGCCTGACCTGTGTTTCGACTACCGACGTCTTGTCGAACAGCAAGGCGGCATTGCCCAGGTTGCTCGTCCTGCACATCGCATCTGCATTGTCGGTGCTGGCGTCACCGGCCTTACCGTCGCACGTGAACTGCTGCGCTGTGGTTTCACCCAGATCACCCTGATCGAGCAAGCCCGGCGAATCGGGGGGCGTCATCTCACCGTGTCAGTCTCCGCTGACAAGCCAACAGCACACACCGCTCCCTTCGAGATGGGCGCCATGCGCATGCCGTTCTTCAACCGAACCGGTGAGCCGCCCAAGGCAGGCCGCTCATTGATGGCTTACTACGCAGATCTTTTCGACCTGCTGCTTTCCGACTTTCCCAACCCTGGCACGCCGTGGGTCAATGCGACGGGTATCTACCTGCGTGAAGGCCAACTTGAAGGGGAGGGTGATCCGAAGCTGCTGATCTGGAAGAATCCCGAAGGCCACACCCCGCCACCTACTGCGGTACTACAGAGGATTCATGGCAAGTGGCGGCGCTTTGCCGAGCGTTTCGCCGAACAGGTGGCCGCCATCTACGGCACAGAAGGCTGGCTGGCGATGTGGTCGGCAATCGTCGAGCGATATCACAGGCTGTCGTTCCGTGACCTGGTACTGCTGCCGATCCGGGAGGCTTGGGATCCTGGCAATCCAGGCGATTTCGGCGGCCTTGGCATGGACCGTGACGAGTCGGCGATCTTCTATGCAATCGGCATCGGTGATGGCAGCTGGGGCGCCTTCTACGACGTGTGTTGCCTCTATCCGCTGCGCACCGCCATTTTCGGGTTCAGCAGCCACCTGCAGCTTGTGCATGGTCGTGTAGATGGCAAGGGGCGAGTGCTTGCAGCGCCGTATCAGGATGTCGAGACTGTGCCCGACAGCAAAGGCCTGCATTTCCAGGCGCCTGCCTACCTGGGGATCGCCGCGTTGGATGAGGCCCTGCTGTTCATGGATATCGCTGGCCTGGGCGAATCCTTGTACAGCCAATGCGTGGCGCGTAAGGATGGCCTGCTGACGGACAGCTCGGTTCATGGCCTGCACAAATTGGCCGATGGCCGCATCCGCGTCGATTACCGTTGGCGGCATAGCGATGAAGCCAAGGCTCAGCCGATTAGCGATGTGTTCGACAGCGTGGTGCTTACCACGCCGTCCTGGTTGATCGAAACAGGGATGCGCCTGGAGGGCTTCTCCCGGAGCATGCTGCCACCGGCCATTGTCGAGGCCTGGAAGCACGCCCATTGGGAAACCAGCTGCAAGGTTTATGCGCCGCTGCGTAAAAGCTTTCTCGACCAGTATCCCCACCTGCCGCAGATCCTGGTCACTGACAGCTTCGTGCACGATGTCTATGCCTACCGTTACAACGATCAGCACACCCGCGATTGCATCCTGCTCAGCTACACCTGGGAGGACGATGCCACCAAATTGGCAGCGTATTCAGACGCGGAGCTTGTGGAAAAATGCGTAGCGGAACTCGATCGGATTCTGTTGCGTTGCACCAACATCGGCGAACCCATCTCGCCACATATCGATCTTGGAAACACCCGCATACAAAGATGGATGACAGACAGGAATGCACTTGGCTGTGCGAAATTGTACCGGGCGGGTGCCTATTACGACGCGGTAAGCCTGATGAAGTACAACCGTGACCGGAGTGCCCATTCAGGGCTCTACCTCGCCGGGGAGTCTTTCTCTGTCGATGCCGGCTGGACCGAGCCGTGTCTGCGCACCGCCATCGACACCGTGATCAACCTCTGCAACAACACCGGCGCATGTTTCAAGGGGGGCTTTAGCCTCGAGCACTATCCGCATTATCAGCTGCCTCGGCAGGCGCTTTGAAACAACTTTGTAGGAGTGCTCCTCCACGTCTTTTCGCAATCTCCCTCAGTTCCAGAGGACTCTGCTGACTGTCGCCCCACCTGCCATGCCCGTTCTACTGGCGGCCTTCCACAACAACCAGAACAGGAAGCCGCCATGCAGGAACACACCACTCCCGTCAGCCCCGTACGCATTGCCGTCATCCAGTACGACCCGCAGGTCGGCCTGGACCACTGCGATGGCAACCTGAGCCGTGGCCTGGCCCTGGCCCGTCGCGCCGCGCGTGAAGGGGCGAACCTGATCGTGCTGCCGGAGCTCGCCAACACCGGCTACACCTTCAACTCCCGCGCCGAGGCCTATGCCCACGCCGAGACGCTGGAGGATGGACGATGCCTGCAGGCCTGGGCGGAGTTCGCCCGTGAGCAGCAGGTGTATCTGGCCGCAGGCTTCGCCGAGCGGGACGGCCTCAAGCTCTACGACAGCGCCGTGCTGTTCGGCCCGCAGGGGCGGCTCGGGCATTACCGCAAGGCGCACCTGTGGAACCAGGAAAAGCTCTGGTTCACCCCCGGAGACCTGGGCTTCCCGGTGTTCGAAACGCCCATCGGCCGCATCGGCCTGCTGATTTGCTGGGACATCTGGTTCCCGGAGGTGCCACGGCTCATGGCGGCGCAGGGCGCCGACATCATCTGCAGCCTGAACAATTGGGTCTGGACACCGCCGCCGCTGTTCGACGAGGCCGGACGTTGCATGGCCTCGTACCTGACGATGACTGCGGCCCACGTCAACAATGTCTATATCGCCGCCGCCAATCGCATCGGTCGCGAACGGGGCGGGCGCTTCCTCGGTTGTTCGCTGATTGCCGGTACCAACGGCTGGCCCATCGGCGAGGTGGCCAGTGCCGAGGAGGAGTGCATCCTCTATGCCGACGTCGATCTCAGTGCCGCCCGCTCGGCGCCGATCTGGAACAGCCTCAATGACTTGCCGCGTGACCGGCGCACCGACCTCTACGACGCCACCCTGGGGTATCGGCTGCATGCGCCGATGCCACGTTGAGGAGGCGTCATGGAACAGCGCCTTTCCTTACCGCGACAACGGTCGTCGTCGCTGATTCTCCTGGGCCTCGCGCTGCTTTGCGTTGCCAGCCTGATGTTGGGTGGATGGCCCGATTATGCGCAGCTCGTCGCAACCCTCGACCAGCCGTTGAGCAGGCTGCGCTGGATTGTCGGCGATATCAGCGAGGTCGCCTTCTACAAGCACGAGTTGCCGGCACTGGGGCTGCTGCTGGGGGCGAGCCTCGCGCATTGGGCCCAGCAGCGCGGGTATCGCTGGCAAGGCTTTGCCATCTGCTACGGCACCGGGCTGTGGCCCTGGCTGATCATCAGCTCGCTGCTCGGCCTGCTGCTCAGCCATGCGTTGTGGGGCTGGACGCTGGACGGTGCTACCTGGCAGCCGACCTTCGTCGCCTTCGTCTCGCTGCCGGCGGCCATGGTCCTGCTGTTTGGTGGCGGTTGGCGCGTCGCGATCAATGGCGCGCTGCTCGGTGCCGTGCTGGTGACGCCGGCCAGCCTGTTGCTGGTCAACTACCTGTGCTATCCGCTGCAGTTGCCGGTGGTGATCGGCAATGTCAGTGGCATGGCACTGGCCAGTGTGCTGGCGTTCCTGCTGTGCAAGCGCTTTCCGGCGCTGGTTCGCGATGGACAGCGCCCGGTGGCCGCCGCGACGGCCAGCCAGCCCGACTATGGCGTGGTCTGGACCCTGCGTCGGGTACTGGCCGATTTCAGCGAAGCGCCGTTCTTTGGCAATGAACTGGCCAGCCTCGGCTTGCTGTTGGGTGTCTTGCTGGCTTATGTATTGGCCCCGGCGGCGCCGGCCTACGGCTCGCAACTGGTGCTGCAGATGGTCGCCGGGCAGGCATTGGCATCGCTGGTTGGTGTGCTGTTCTGGCGGCGGCAATGGCAAGAACGGGGCTGGTATCCGACCTATATTCCCATCGTGTCGATCGTGCCCGCGGCCGTGCTGACACTGGGCGGCAGCTGGCAGGTGATCGTCGCCAGCGCAGTGCTCGGCGCGCTGATCGCGCCACCGCTTGCCGTGGCCATCAGCCAGCGTCTGCCAGGCTACATGCACGGCTATATCGGCAATGTCCTGTCCATGGCCATCAGCACCCTGGGCATCGTGCCCCTGGTCGGCCTGCTTGCGGGAGGTAACCCATGACAGCACCACGTGTTTCGATCGCCAGCCTGGGCGGCACGGTCAGCATGCAGTCCGCGGCGACGGGGCAGGGTGTGACACCCCGGCTCGATTGCGCCGCGCTATTGGCGTCCCTGCCGCAACTGCAGGCACTGGCGCAGATCAGCACCACCACGTTGAGCCTGGTGCCGAGCGCCTCGCTGGCGTTCAGCGACATGCTGGATGCGTTGGCCTGGGCAAGCGCGCAAGTGCACGCGGGGGCCCAGGCCGTGGTCCTCACCCAAGGCACCGATACGCTGGAGGAGACCGCGTATTTCCTCGACCTGCTCTGGCCCCATGACACCCCGCTGATCATGACCGGCGCCATGCGTTCGGCCAGCCAGCCGGGCGCGGATGGTCCGGCGAACCTGCTGGCGGCGGTGCAGGTTGCAATCGCCGATGGCAGCCGGGGGCGTGGCGTGTTGGTGGTGATCAACGACCAGATCCACCTGGCCGCGCGGGTGCGCAAGACTGCCAGCCTGGCGATGGCAGCCTTCGAGTCGCCCGGCGCTGGGGCGATAGGGGCGGTCGTGGAGGGCAGACCACTTTATCGCCAGGCTGCCACGCCACGGCGGGTGTTGCCCCTGCCGGCGCAGGTGGATCACCAGGTCGTCCTGCTGGAGGCCTGTCTCGATGCCGATACGGGGCTGCTGCAAGCGCTCGGAGGCCTGGGCTATTCAGGGCTGGTGGTTGCCGGATTTGGCGCAGGCCATGTCTCCGAGGTCTGGGCCGAGGCGCTGGGGAGCATCGCCGGCAACATGCCGGTGATCATCGCCACCCGCACTGGCAATGGCCCGACAGCCCTGGGAACCTATGGCTTCATCGGCGGCGAGATCGACCTGCAGGACCGGGGCCTGCACATGGCCGGCTGGCTCTGCCCGCGCAAGTGCCGACTCTTGCTGTGGCTGCTGATCGGCACCGGGCGGCAGGCCGACCTGGCGCACTGGCTGCAGCACTAGTCCGATGCCCGTTCCCTTGATGGGAGCGGGCAGGCGTTGCCTGTGCTAGGGTGCACGCAAATTTCCGCCCTAGGACACCCGCCCATGCTCCCCGCGCTCAGCGAAAAAGAACTCGACCGTCTCGAAGACCTGCTGATCACCTACGGCAACGACTATTCGGTGCTCAACCTCGCCGAGCTCAACGGTTTCTTCACCGCTCTGGCCAGCTCCCCCAACAAGGTCAACCCTGAGCAGTGGCTGCCCTCCGTCGCCGGCGGCAAGGTGCCGAAGTTCAAGAAGCCCGCCCATGAAGAGGCCTACACCGCGTTGATGCTGCGTTACGCCAGCCAGGTGGCGGAAGAGCTGGCCGACGACCTCGAACACTTCGAACCGCTGTTCGAGGAGAGCGAAGGCGAGGAAGGCCCGGCGATCATTCTCGAGGAGTGGTGCTTCGGCTACATGCGCGGTACCCAGGTGGCCGAGTGGAGCGAGCTGCCGCCGGAGCAGGATCGTCTGCTCAAGGCCATTTCCCTGCATGGGCTGGAAGATAATTTCGAGTTGCTCGATTCGATGAGCTTTGATGAGCTCCAGGCCTGTGTGCCGCTGGTGGTCGAGGCGGCGCGGGGGTTGTATCAGTACCAGAAGCAGCACCGTCATTGAGATCGTAAGTGCGGGCTCGCGGGAGCGGTGATGCGGCGACCCGACTTGCCCCGCGAGTGTGATTATTCCACCTGCCGAAATACTGGATTGCTCCCAGCACTGATTCTGCTGCCAGCCGATCCAGTGCAGCATGTCCTCCAGCAGCGCCACTCCCGGCGCTGATCCGGAGCCCTGCACATGCCAAGCCCGATCAAGCTGTACAACTTCCCCAAGTCCGGCCACGCCCACCGCATCGAGCTGATGCTGTCGCTGCTCGAACTACCTACCGAACTGGTCTTCGTCGACCTGGCCAAGGGCGAGCACAAGCAGCCAGAGTTTCTCGCCATCAACCCCTTCGGCCAGGTGCCGGTGATCGATGACAACGGCATCGTCATCGCCGATTCCAACGCCATCCTGGTCTACCTGGCCAAGGCCTACGGCGGTGAGCGCTGGTTGCCTGCGGATCCGGTCGGTGCCGCCCGTGTGCAGCGCTGGTTGTCGGTCGCGGCGGGTCCCCTGGCCTTCGGCCCGGCGGCGGCGCGACTGGTGACGGTGTTCGGTGCCTCGTTCAACACCGATGAAGTCATCGGCCGCGCTCACACCCTGCTCAAGGTGATCGACGCCGAACTGGCCAAGGGCCCGTTCCTGGTCGGTGACCAGGCGACCATCGCCGATATCGCCAACTACTCATACATCGCCCATGCGCCGGAAGGCAACGTGTCGCTGGAGCCGTACCCCAACGTGCGCGCCTGGCTGGCCCGTGTCGAGGCGCTGCCAGGCTTTGTGCCGATGCCACGTACGGTCATCGGTTTGCAGACCACGCTCTGACTCCCGAGGGATGCCGCCATGCAATCGCCCTGGCATGCAGGTGAAAAACGGCTGCAGGAGCACGTCGGTGTTGCCGAGCGCATGGAGGCGTTCGGGCAGAAGGTCATTCGTGACTACATGCCCGACCAGCATCGCACGTTCTACCAGCAGCTGCCGTTCATGGTGGCCGGTGCCGTGGATGCCGCAGGCAAACCCTGGGCGACGCTGCTCGAAGGCCCGGAAGGCTTTGTCAGCTCGCCCGATCCACGGCAACTGTTGATCGGCGCCGACCTCGCCAGCGATGATCCGGCCACGCCGGGCCTGGTGGCGGGTGGTGCCATCGGTCTGCTGGGGATCGAGCTGCACACGCGGCGGCGCAATCGCCTCAATGGCCTGATCCGCAGGGCCAGCGCCGGCCAGCTGGAGGTGGTGGTCGAGCAATCCTTCGGCAACTGCCCGCAGTACATCCAGCTGCGCGAGTACACCCGCGTCGACGAGCCGCCGCAGGGGCGCCGGGATTCAGCTGCGCTCGATGCCGCAACCCGCGCGATGATCGAAAGCGCCGACACCTTCTTTGTCGCCAGCTACGTCGATCGAGACGGTAGCCAGCGCTCGGTGGACGTGTCCCATCGCGGTGGCCGGCCTGGTTTCGTCAGGGTCGAGGGCAATCGCCTGACCATTCCCGACTACGCCGGCAACCTGCATTTCAATACCCTCGGCAATCTGCTGGTCAACCCGGTCGCCGGCCTGCTGTTCGTCGACTTCACCACGGGTGATGTGCTGCAGGTTTCCGGGCGCGCCGAGGTCATTCTCGACAGCCCGCTGATCAGCGCCTTCGAAGGCGCCGAGCGGATCTGGACCCTGGACATCGAGCAGGTGGTGCTGCGCCGGGCTGCCGTGTCGCTGCGTTGGGCCTTCCAGGAATACGCACCCACCAGCCTGATGACCGGCACCTGGCCCGAGGCCGAGCAGCGCCTGCAACAGCGCGAACGGCAGCGCCAATGGCTGACCTGGCGGGTACTGCACATCGAGCAGGAGAGTCGCGATATCCGCTCGTTCCATCTGCAACCGGAGGATGGCGCCGCAGTGGCCTTCGCCCCTGGCCAGCATATTCCCGTGCGTTTGCGTTTCGATGGGGAGGCGCCGCTGATCCGTACCTACAGCCTGTCCAGCGCGCCGTCCGATGGCTTCCTGCGCATCAGCGTCAAGGCGCAGGGGCCGGCGTCACGCTATCTGCACCAACAGGTGAAGGTCGGCGATCGGCTGGAGGTGCGTCAGCCCATGGGCAGCTTCACCCTAGATCAGCAGAGCGACCGGCCCCTTGTGCTGATCGGTGCGGGCGTAGGCATTACCCCGTTGATCGCCATGCTCCGCGAGCAGCTGGCGAAAGGGCGGGGGCGGCGCATCCACCTGTTCCATGGCGGGCGCACACTGGGCGATCTGCCGTTCCAGCAGGAGCTTGCCGCGCTCCAGCAACACGCCAATGGCTTGCTGAGCATTCATCGTGCCCTGAGCCAGCCCGAGCCCTCGGCCGTGCTGGGTCATGACTACCAGTTCGCCAGCCGCCTGGGCATCGAGCAGATCAAGGCCACGCTGGCATTGGATGACTATGACTTTTACCTCTGCGGCCCGGCCAGCTTCACCCAGGACCTGTACGAAGGCCTGCGCGGCGTGCATGTACCCGACGCCCGCATCCATGCCGAAGCCTTCGGCCCCTCGACCCTGCGCCGCCACACCGACGACAACCAGCCGACGCTGCAGCAGCCCCCACCCGCCAGCGAGCCGGTGCCGGTGTACTTCGCCAGCTCCGCCAAGGAAGCGCGTTGGGCGCCGGACAGCGGCACCCTGCTGGAACTGGCGGAAAGCCGTGGCCTGTCGCCGGACTTCAGTTGCCGAGGAGGCTCCTGCGGTACCTGCAGGACCAAATTGGTCAGCGGCCAGGTCCACTACCCGAACCCGCCCGCCGAATTGCCCGAGCCCGGCAGCGTGCTGATCTGCTGCGCCATCCCCGCCCAGGCCGAGGACGGCGTGCAGCCCCTGGTACTGGAGCTCTAGCGTGACCACGGCGATAATCGCCCCACGACAACGCGTGGGGCGCGGCATGGACCAGATCCACCTGATGAAAGTGTTCGTGGCCGTGGGCGAGCTGGAAAGCTTTGCCGCCGCCGCCCGCCGCCTGGCCATCTCGCCGGCGGCGGTGACCCGCGCCGTCAGCGCCCTGGAGGAACAGCTCGGGGTCAAGCTGCTGCTGCGCACCACCCGCAGCGTGCGCCTGACCGAGGCCGGCGGGCGCTACCTGGAGGACACCCGGCACATCCTCGCCAGCATCATCGAGGCCAACGAAGCCGCCGCCGGCATCAACGCCGCGCCCAAGGGCGACCTGGCGGTGACCGCGCCGATCCTGTTCGGCAAGAAGTTCGTCATGCCGTGCATCGTCCGTTACCTGCAGCAGTACCCCGAGGTGGATGTGTCGGCGTACTTTCTCGACCGCGTGGTGAACCTGGTGGAGGAGGGCATGGACGTGGCGGTGCGCATCGGCCAGTTGCCCGACTCGGGCCTCAAGGCGTTGCGCGTGGGCAGGATGCGCCGGTTGTTGTGCGCCTCGCCCGAGTACCTCGAACGCCACGGCACGCCGCGCCATCCCTCTGAATTGCAGAAGCACGAAGTCATCGCCGCCGGAACCCTGTCACCGCGCACGGACTGGCGCTTCGGCGCCATCGACGACCCGACGCTGATCCGCATGAAGCCGCGCCTGACCGTGACCAGCAACGACGCCGCTATCGCCGCAGCCAGTGCCGGGCTCGGGATTGCACGGTTGCTGTCGTACCAGGTGGCGGACGAAGTGGCGGCCGGGCGCTTGCAGGTGATCCTGGCTGAATATGAGGAAGCGCCCTGGCCGATCCATATCCTGCATCGGGAGAGCAAATATGGCTCGACCAAGGTGCGTACCTTTATCGATATGTTGGCCGAGCATTTGCGTAGCCAGGCGCATCTGGCCTGATCCAGGTAGCTGGGGCTGCTGCGCAGCCCTTTCGCGGCACAAGGCCGCTCCTACAGGGGAACGCGCATCTCTCTGTAGGAGCGGCCTTGTGCCGCGAAAGGGGCGCAAAGCGCCCCCAGCATTCAAGCGCCTGAAAGCGCCGCACACTCCGCCAGCACCCTCAACCCGCCCATCACCTCCGACGTAATCACCCGCCCCAGGCATACCCGCAACCCAATGCCACATTCCCCATCGGCAAAGAACATCCCGCTGGCGCCGACATTGCAGCCACGCTCCGCCGCAAGCTGTTGCAGCGTCACCATGTCCGTCCCTTCCGGCAATTCGATCCAATGGATAAACCCGCCCTGCGGTGCCACATACCGCGTCCCCAGCGGAAACGCCGAACGCACCAGCGTCTCCATCACCCCGGCCTGCACCGCCAGCCGCCCGCGCAGCTTCGCGCAGTGCTCCTCCATGTACCCCCGGCCGATAAACTCATCCAGCACCCGCTGGGCCAGGCTCGACACCGCCAGGTTGCGCGAAAACAGCTGGGCCAGGATCGCATCCCGGTAGCGCCCCGCCACGCACCAGCCCACCCGGTACCCCGGCGCCACGGTCTTGGAGAACGACGAGCAATAGATCGTCTGCCCGGTGCTGTCGTAGTGCTTGATCGCCTTGGGCCGCAGCGCCTCGTCCACCAGGTCGAAGAAGATATCGTCCTCGATGATCGGCACATCCGCTGCCTGCGCCAGCTGTGAGAGCCGTGCCCGCGCCGCGTCGGGCATGATGAAGCCCCGTGGGTTCTGCAGCGTCGGGTTGAGGAACACCACATCGACCTTGCCACGCTTGAGCGCCCATTCCAGGTGCTCGAGGTCCATGCCGCTGTCGGCGTGGGTGCAGATGGGCAGGGCGCGCATCCCCAGGCGTTCGATGGTCTGCAGGATGCCGTAGTAGGTAGGCGTCTCGATGGCCACCGTGGCGCCCGGCCGGGCGACGGCTTCGAGGGCCAGTTCCAGGGCCACGGTGTCGCCCGAGGTCACCAGGATGTCGTCCGGCCCGCAGGCCACGCCGCGTTGCAGCATCAGCCCGGCGATGCGTCGGCGCAGCGAGGCCAGGCCCGGCGGGGCGATCAGGCCGGCCAAGGGTTGGTCGGCCTTGGTGGCCAGTGTCGCCAGGCACTTGTTCAGCAGCACCTGGGGCGTGAGCTCGTCGTGCAGCACCGCCGAGCTCAACGACAGCGCGGTGTTGCTGGCCGCCTGGGCGAGCATGGCGACCACCGCATGGTTGACGTTGACGGTGACACTGGCCAGGTCGAACCCCTGTACCTGGGCCGCGCCCTTGGCGACGAAATAGCCGATCCGCGGCGTGGCCTGCACATAGGCATTGGCCTCCAGCTCCGCCAGGGCCCGCTGCACGGTGGCGATGCTGCTGTCGAACAGCCGCGCCAGCTCGCGCACCGAGGGCAGTTGCGTGCCGCTGGGCCATTCGCCGCTGTCGATCTGGCGCAGCAGCCAGGCGTTGACGGTGTGCCAGCGTTTGTCGGGCTTGGGGTTCCGGTCCATGGGGGCCTTGTGTCGTCTCAGGCGGGGGCTCCGGAAAGGTAGAGCAAAACCACGCCGGTTGCAGCCACGATGACGATGTTCAGCAGCACCAGGGCAAAGCCGAAGCGGATCAGCCCGTGCTCTTCCTCACGGTTGGCCCCGGCCAGCCCGATGATCAGCGACAGGATCGACAGCGAGCCCAGCGCGCCATGCCCGGCGGCACTGTTGACCATCGCCGCCAGCCACGGGCCGTGGACCGTGGACAGTGCGGCGATGGAGGGCATCACCAGCGTGTTGCCGCCGACATTGGAGCCGGTGACATAGCCGGCCAACCCCGCCAGCAGCGACACCGTCGATGCCAGCGACACACCGGACAGTGCCTGCAATGCCCGTTGCGCCTCGACCAGGAAGCCGGCCTTGACCATCACCTGCGACAGCAGCAGGAACAGGAAGATCGTCGCTACCGGGAACCGCGCCCGCGTGACCAGCGCCTGCCACGGAAAGCCCGTGCGCTGGCGCCCGACCATCATCAGCACCACCAGCAGCAAGGCCAGCCCCGGCGAAGCCAGTGGCTTCCACGACACGTTGGTGCCATGCACCACCCATAGCCCGTCCCATCCCGACAGCAGGAACAACCCCCGCGAGGCGATGATCACCGCCAGCAGGGCCAGGTACGGCCACGCCGCCTGCGGCCAGCGCACCAGCGCCCCGCGCCGTGCCCAGGACATCCCCAGGCCCACGCCGGCCACTGTCAGCCCGGCCAGCACGCCCGAGGCCTCCGGCCCGATCCAGCGGTTGACCGCATACAGCACCGCGCTGAACAGCAGCGCGACCAGCGCCAACCCCAGCCATGCCTGCAGGCTGCGAATCCCCGCCAGCACCAGCGCCACGGCGGCCAGGCCGAGGAACACCGGCGCGCTGACCAGCGCCGAATGGCTGCCCAGCTCCTGCGCCGGCACATGGGCCAGTAGCGCGCCGATCACCGTGGCCAATCCAAGCGTGCCCCAAGGCATCACCACCATGCCGGCCAGTGCCATCTTCATGCCGACCTGGCGGGAAAACAGCCCCATCAGCAGCGGCACCGTGGCGATCAGCGACACCCCGAACCCGGTCATCGCCTCCAGCAGCGGCGCTAGGCCCAGCACGATGAAGATCACCTGCATCGGCGGCGTCCAGCCCAGCTCCCGCACCCAGGCGCCGATCGCCTGCGGGGCGTTGGCGCGTTCGACCAGGATGACGAAGGCCAGCCCCGGAACGATCACGCAGGCGGTGCTGAGGAACAGGATCAACGTGTCTTGCAGGATGGCGCTGGACACCGCCGCCGACAGCGGCTGCGCGGCGCCCAGGCCCCACAGCAGCAAGACACCGGCCACGCCGGCCAGCGCGGCCTGCACGGGTGGGCGGCGCAGCAGCAGGATCAGGGCGATCACCAGGCCAATGGGGGACATTTGCAGCAGCAGGGCAGCCATGATGCGGGTTCCTTCAGCCATCCAGGGAGTGAGGTGGAGGGTGAAGGGCGGGCGCCTGCTGAAACAGATACAGCGCCTGGGCGATTTTCAATACAGCCCGGGGCGGGGTTACTGCGGTGTCAGCAACCGGTCCCGGCAGGCCTGGAGAATGTCGTCCGCCAGCGGCGAATCGTCCGGGCAGGCGCGGGAGAGCGTGATGGCGCCCACCAGGGTGGCGATCACGCCCAGGCGCCGGGTGCGTTCGGCCTGCTCGTCGGCGGTATCCGTCGGCTCGCTGGCGGCCTGGAGCGTTGCCAGCAAGCGCTCGAGCCCGTCGGCAAACACCGCCTTCACGGCGTCGGGCTGGCGCGCGGCATCGCTGGCCAGCGCCGCCAGGGTGCAACCTGAGGCCGGGTTGTCGCGGTGTTCCCTGGAGAGGTACTGGCGCAGGTAGTCCGCCACACCGCCACTGTCGGTGCCGGAGGTGTTCTGTGACAGCCCGCAGGCTGCCGCCTCGGCCATGAGGTCGGCCTTCGAGCCGAAATGCTTGTAGAAGCCGCCATGGGTGAAACCGGCGGCCGCCATCAACTCGGCGACGCCGACCCCGTCATAGCCCCGCTGGCGGAACAACGAGGACGCCGTCTCGACGATATGGGCGCGGTTGGCCTGGGCTTGTGCCTTGGTGACTTTCATGGCGGATGACTCCTGCGCCGTGGGGATGAGGTTCATCATACATTGATGTCAGTCATCATCAAAATGTTGACATAGTTAGATTATGATCGTAATCATAAAGGCCAGGCCCACCCCGATCGGGTGTCGCCACCCACCTTGAGGATTTGCCATGAGTGCCTTGCCTACCGTTCTCGTCACCGGTGCCTCCAGCGGTATCGGTGCCACCTATGCCGAACGCTTCGCCCAGCGTGGTCACGACCTGGTGCTGGTCGCCCGCGACCAGACGCGCCTGGAGATCCTGGCTGCCCGCCTGCGTGAGCACTTCGCTGTCGCCGTCGAGGTGCTGGTCGCCGACCTCACCCAGGCCGATGCCCTTGCTCGGGTCGAAGCGCGGTTGCGCGAAGACGTGCGTATAGGCGTGCTGATCAACAACGCCGGGCAAGGCCAGTCAGGGGGCTTCCTGGGGCAGGATGGCGCAAGCCTCGAGCGCCTGATCGGCCTGAACGTCACCGCAGTCACCCGCCTGGCGGCGGCCTTTGCGCCGCGCCTGGCCGAGCAGGGCACTGGCGCGATCGTCAACATCGGTTCGGTGGTGGGGCTGGCGCCTGAGCTGGGCATGACCGTGTATGGCGCCACCAAGGCGTTCGTGCAGTTCCTGTCCCAGGGGCTAGCGCTGGAGCTGGGGCCGAAGGGGGTCTATGTGCAGGCCGTGCTGCCGGCCGCGACCCGCACCGAGATCTGGTCGCGTTCCGGATTGGATATCAACACGTTGCCAGAAGTGATGGAGGTGGAAGACTTGGTCGATGCTGCGCTGGTGGGTTACGACCGCCGCGAAGCGATCACCATTCCGCCCTTGCAGCACGCCGACCGCTGGGCTGCGCTGGATGACGCGCGGCAGATGCTGATGGGGGACTTGCGCCAATCCCAGGTGGCCGAGCGCTATCGCAGTGCGCAGTGAGTCACGGGAGATCTCAATGAAAGCTTTCATCATCGATCGTTATGGCAAGGATGTAGCCGGGCGTATCGCCGAAATGCCCGTGCCCACCCTGGGGGATGACGACGTGCTGGTGCGGGTCCACGCCGCCGGGGTGAACGCCCTGGACGTGAAGCTGCGTAACGGCGAGTTCAAACGGGTGCTGCCGTACCGCCTGCCGCTGATCCTTGGTAACGACCTGGCCGGTACCGTGCTGCGCGTGGGCGCCCGTGTCACCCGCTTCAAGCCCGGCGACGAGGTCTATGCACGGCCCGGGCAGGCACGCATCGGCAGTTTTGCCGAACAGATCGCCGTCACCCAGCAGGCCCTGGCGCGCAAGCCCGCCAACTTGAGCATGGAGCAGGCCGCCGCGCTGCCCTTGGTGGCCTTGACCGCTTGGCAGGTATTGGTGGAAACCGCCCAGCTCAAGCCGGGGCAGAAGGTACTGATTCATGCGGGTTCTGGTGGCGTGGGCAGCATCGCGATCCAGTTGGCCAAGCACTTGGGGGCGTTCGTCGCCACGACCACCAGCACGGGCAATGTCGAATGGGTGAAGGCCTTGGGCGCGGATGTGGTCATCGATTACAAGCGCCAGGATTTCACCCGGGAATTGCGCGACTACGATGTGGTGCTCAGCGGGTTGGAGGCAGGCACCTTGGAGCGCTCGGTGCAGATTCTCAAACCGGGTGGCCAGCTGATTTCCATTTCCGGGCCGCCCACGCCTGAGTTTGCGGCCGAGCAAGGGATGGCTTGGCCATTACGTCAGATGCTTCGCCTGCTCAGCCGCCGCATCCGCAAGCGTTGTGAGGCCTTGGGCGTGCGCTATCGGTTCGTGTTCATGCGCGCCGATGGTCGACAGTTGGAGGCCATCACCCGGCTGGTGGAGGAGGGGATCCTGACGCCGGTGCTCGACCAAGTGTTCGCCTTCGAGGCTACCGAACAGGCGCTGGCGGCGGTGGCAGGTGGGCGGAGCAAGGGCAAGGTGGTGGTGCGGGTGGCTTGAGCTGCGCGTCCAGCCCTCGGGAGGGGCGTTTATTCAAAGCCCCTCGCCAAGATACAGGCGGTGTACTTCACCGATTCGCTTACTGGCTGAGATTGGTACCCCTGCGTCCTGGGCAAACTGCGGCCATTGTGCGATGGCTTCGCAGACTTCCTTGATGATCCGTCGTGCGTCCATGCCACGAACTTGGCTGGCAACGCTTAACAGATCGTCGAGGGTGAAGTCATCGCGCTTGCCGTTCACGGTCATCTGGTGGGTATCGACCCAGAAACTACCTGGCAGGTAGGAGTAGGAGACGTCATAGGCTGGCGTGAGGTACCAGGTGCCGTCGGTGTCCATCATGAAGGCCGTGTTCTTGGTGTGGTCGTCCTGGTTGCGTGCCACCAGGTTGAAGACCATGCGGCGGTAGAACTGTTCGGCGCCGTCGCGGGAAATCCGCAGTGTGCGCATCACCGCGAAGGCCTCGGCATAGGAGTATTGGCCAGGCTTGCGGAAGTCGGCGTGGTCGAGTGCGCACAAGGTCGCCACGTGGATCTTTTCACCTTCGGTCGTGCGGTCGAAGCGCCGGGTCATGAAGTGAGCGCGTCCACCTTCCTCCAGCAATCGGCACTCGGTCATGGTGATGCCGGCCGCCTTGGCCATCAGGTGGTAGGCGTACTCGATGCGCCCGTAGCCTTGCGAGTCCGCCAGTACGGTCGAGTCCTTGGCCACATCGAACTTGAGCAACCAGTACTCGAAGCCCGGCGGCGCGGTGACCTGGCCCGAACGGATCTCGCCTTCGGCATTCATGGCGATCACCGCCTTGGCCCGGGCGCCGCCTGCGCTGGTACCGATCTGGATGAGGTGCTGCAAGGCGCTGTCGTCCAGCGACGGGTCCTTGGCATCCAGGCGTTCGGCGATCGACTCGCGTTCGGACAACACCTCGCTGGCCAGGCGCACCAGGGCATCGATATGGATGCTCTCCCCCTTGTCCTGTTCGGTGGCCATCGCCGGACGATACTCCAGGGCGCCCATGCCGCGCTTGCCCTGGTACAGCAGGCGCTCGACCGGGGTAAACGTTGCCTTGTCACGCCCCTGCTGGGCCAGCCAGGCATCGATCAGCGCGTTGCCGAAATCATCGGGCAGGGAATCGGCGAGGATCGAGGGCAGGCCCTTGAAGGTTTCGCGGTCCAGCCCCTGGAACACGTAGGTGTAGTCCTGGCGCAAGGGCATATGGACCGGCGAGATCTCAAGGCCGGTCCTGACGAACTCGGGGGTGTATTCGAACTCTCCGATCTGGGTCTGCGTGTTCCAGTTGAGCGCGCCTACATACACATCCCAGAGATAGATCCGTGCAATCACCAGCTGTCATCCTTGTCGGGTTTCGGGCCACCAATGAGCGTGGGCTTGCCGATAGGCGTCCTGATTCCGTGTTCAGGCGCCGGCGGTGTAGCCCGTGTGACGGTCGCCCGCAGCCGCTGTTTGCCCTGCATTTTCGCCAGTTGCACGGGGCTGGTCCTGACGTCCTCGATGAGGGAGGCGAGACGATCAAGCTCTCCCAGCACCCTCAGGACGGCAATCACGTTCACCAGGGTGCCTTTGCCTGCCGTGAGCTTGCGGTAGGTCTCCCGGGAAATCCCGGCTTCATGGGCGACGATGTCCTGGCCAATATTACGCTTCAGGCGGATAGCCTCAATGCGTTGGCCGATCTCGTTGGCGATAGCGTCGTCAGTCATTGATATGGCTTTCATAACGCCTGGGATCCTATGCTTAAAACGCTGTTATTGACCTGCATGCCTAGGATTCTAGGCTTTGTATAGTGCGCTTGAAAGAAAAAACCGCTACGGGATAAAGACTAGTTTTCTAGGCGTTGAGTGCGCATTTTAATGTTTTTGCCAAGAATTCTAGGCTTTGTCTGATCCTTGTTATCGCGGCGGATTTCAGCGATTGGTTTACCACATTTCGTTTCGCGCAGAACGGGCTACCGCATCGAACGTCCCGAAGTGACCAGACCTGCCAGCACCTTCTCCAGTTTCACCACCGCTTCCCTCATCTCAGCGGGTGTCAGTGCCGCAAACCCCATCAGCAAGCCGGCATCGTTCCTCGGCACCGCGTACAAGCTGCCCAGTCCCAACAGATCGATGCCCACCCCGCGTGCCGCCCTGACCACGGCGTCTTCAGACAGGCCCTGCACGAAATGGCAGGGCATCTGCAGCCCGCCGGCGGGCACCTGCGGCACGAGAAACGCCCCCAGGTGCCTGCGCAACAGATCCGCCAGCACATCCCGCCGCTCGGCGTAGAGCGCGCGCATGGCCCGCACATGGGCGTTGAAGTGGCCGCCCTCCATGAACCGGGCCAGGGTCAGCTGGGCGATGGAGGCGTTATGTCCGTCTTGCAACGTGCGGGCGGCGGTCATCGGCGCGACGAGCTGGGGCGGCAGCAGCAGGTAGCCGATGCGCAGGCCGGCGAACAGCGATTTGGTGAAGGTGCCGATGTACAGCGTGCGTTCATGTGGGTCCAGGCCCTGCACGCAGGCGGTGGGGCGGCCGGCGTAGTGGAACTCGCTGTCGTAGTCGTCCTCGATGATCCAGGCCTGTTGCTGGCGGGCCCATTCGATCGCCAGCAGGCGCCGGTCCAGCGCCAGGGTCGCGCCGGTCGGGTATTGGTGCGAAGGGGTGAGGAATACCGCCCGGGCATCCGGCGCCAGCCGGGCCATGGCGTCCACCTGCAGGCCGTGCACGTCCACCGGGACCGGCACGCATGCCAGGCCGGCGGCGGTGACGGCCTTGCGGGTGCCCTGGTACAGCGGGTCTTCGACCAGGACCTGGTCGCCTGCGTCCATGAGCACCTGGGCGCACAGGCCAAGGGCCTGCTGCGAGCTGGTGAGGATCAGGATGTGCTCGGCGGATGCCTGGGCCCCGCGCTCGAGGTTGAGGTAGTCGGCGATTGCCCGGCGCAAGGGGGCCATGCCCTGCGGCTCGCTGTGTTCCAGCGCCCGCGTGCCGTATTCCTTGTACACCTGCCGCTCCAGCTTCTCCCAGATGGCCAGGGGGAAGTGCCGGGTTTCGGCCACGCCTGGGGCGAAGGGGCGTGGCGTCTGGAAGTTGTGGACGCCACCGCTGTGCAACACCGCTTCACCACGGCGGCTCAACTGCACGGGGGCTTCCTGATGTGCCGGACGCTGGCGCTTGCGCGATGGCAGGCAGCGGGCCCGTTGCGACACGAAGCTGCCGCTGCCCACGCGCCGCTCGATAAAGCCCTCGGCGTGCAACTGGCTGTAGGCCGACTCCACGGTATCCCGCGACACGCCCAGGGACTGGGCCAGCGGACGCGAGGCGGGCAGCGCCTTGCCCACCGGCAGTGCGCCGTCGAGGATCAACTGGCGGATCGCCCGTTGGATGCGCACATGCAAGGCCAGCGCGCGATGGGCAGGGTCGTTGATCCAGGCTTTCACCGATTCCAGCTGCGCGTGTTTGAACATTGGCCTGATTCCCTGGCTGATGGACCTGATTAATGGCTGCCAATGCCGGGGCCGCTTCGCAGCCCTTTCCGACCGGTCCGCCGCCCCGGCAAGGCCCGCTCCCACAGGCGACCGCGAACCCCTGTAGGAGCGGCCTTGTGTCGCGAAAGGGGCGCAAAGCGCCCCCCGGCAATCTCAAGCCCTACCCCTATCCAGACCCCCAAAATGGTCTGGCAACTTCCAACTTATTGGCAGGTAAAAACCAACCATTTATCCGCTATAAAACCCCAGCCCGCAAGCAACCACCAAGGAAGGCAAGCGCTACGGGCAGGCCGGCCCCCCACTCATCCACACTGCTTTGCCCAAAAAGGGGTTCCACCAATGACCACCACCCAACCACCCGTCTTCATCCGCGAAGTAAAGCAAGCCGACCTCCAGCCCTGGCGCGACTACTGGTCGCAATACCAGGCCTTCTACCAGGTAGACCTGGGCCCAGCCATCACCGAACGCACCTGGGCCCGCTTCTTCGACCCGGCCGAACCCATGCACTGCGCCGTGGCCACCGACGGCGAACAGCTCTTCGGCTTCGTCCACTATGTGTTCCACCGCTCGACCTGGGGGCGCAACGACTTCTGCTACCTGGAAGACCTGTACGTGTGCCCGAGCGCCCGGGGGCGGATGATCGGCAAGCAACTGATCGAGTACGTTCAGGACCAGGCCCGGCAGCAGCAGTGCGACCGGCTGTACTGGCATACCCAGGAGACCAACCGGACTGCGCAGCGGTTGTATGACTGGATTGCCGAGAAGCCGGGGGTGATCGAGTACCGGATGCCGCTGGATGTCGCTCACTAAGGTCATTGTGCCTAAGTCAGCAAATGAGGGCGTGGGAGCGGGCTTGCCCCGCGATCGGGACGGCAAGGTCATCGTCGTCGCCTGTACTGACGGGCAGACACCAGCGAAACCGGTGCCATCCCCTGCGCGGCCCTTTCAGCAATGCGCACAGCTCGTTTCAGCCCTTTCCTCGGGCTGAGGCGGGCGTTACCTATCCATACGCCCCATCCACCATCTTGCGCATCCACCGAGGCATCCTGCAGCGCATCAATCTCTCTGTCTCCCCGGTATCGAGCCTGGATAGAATCGTCTGAACCATCGCGCCCGTCAGTTCGCGTCTGCCGATATAAAAAAGCGCACACAGCGCCAAGCCGGCCTGACTACTCGCACATTGCAACTTATCCGCTGATACATGCCGCAAGTGGATGACCGCATCACCTACCCGTAGATTACGACTGGAGCCACTGGTGTAGTACATCGGCCGCACCTGAACCTGCGTGCTGAGCCTGAACCATCGAACTGCTTCGGCCCCATGCACTTGGATGATCTCGCCGCGTGCCTTGGCCATTGCCATCATCACGGTGACAGGTCCCGGTCGCACCTTGCCCACATAGGGGCTGCACTTTGGGCGCATGTACACACCTCGCGCCACCCGCTCCAAGGCGCCCGCCCGGACAAGGCGGGCCAGAGCCTTGTCCACGGCGGAGCGTGATCCGAACTTCGTGAAGTGTTGAACAGAGAACGGCTTGCCTCGGGCCAGATAACGAATGTGGCTGGCAATCGCCTGCGCTACCGACACGCTTGCCTTCTCATCGGCTTGGGTTGAAGCCTCCAGCTGGTCAATCCCCCACCCCATGCAACCGCAACGCCCGCTGCGCACATTCCTTCCAGCTCAACTTGCGCCGCTCGGGCACCACCATGGGCCTCTCTGCCGCCATCACCACCGGCATATCCCGCATTCGTACCCAAGGTTCACTCTGCCAATACAACAGACTCGCCGTATGCCCACCCGGCCAGCACATCCTGCCCAGGCGCGGCAGGTCTTCCAGCGCCGAGTCCTGCCCATCGCGCAGCACCGCCACTACCTCATGGGTCAGCCAGTGGCGCAGGTGGCGGTTTTCCGGAATGTGATGATGGGCCAGCAGGGTATAGGCACCGGACTCGCTGACCATGGTGGTCTCGCCGTACTGGCCGTAGCGCAGCAGCTGCACGGTGCGGTGCTGGTCTGGGTCAAGCTTGCGGATGCAGTGTTCGTCGAAGAAGCGCCCGGTCATCCGGCCGAGTTCGTGGGCGCAGAACCAGGCTTGGGATTCGAGCCAGAGGGTGTGGAGGGGGCGGTTGTGGCGGGTGAAGAGGGTGGAGCAGAAATGGTTGTCCATGATTGGCCTTCCAGAATCAGGAGAGCCGTTTCTAACGGGAACGGGAATCCGCTGCGTGAGCGTTCTTAAGCGCTGAGAAATAAGTATAATATTTAGTGTCGCTAGGCGATTATTTTTTTTGTGTGGGAAAATTCTTTAAATTCCGGTGTTGTCTTTTTCTGAAATGTACTTCTCGTTTGGCGGGCGGGCATTTAGTTAATGCCCGTCAAGCTGAAGAGTTTTAAAATGGTATGTCGTCGTCAAAGCTATGAGGTGGGGCGGGCGGTGAAGTCGGATTACTGCTTCGCGAAGATTTGATTTCCTCTTCATTAGTAAGTATGTAATCTATTCCGTCGGCGGTAACTGAATAGGTGTAGTACTCCCAGTTGTTGTCGGCATGTATTGCCTTTTCAATTAGTCCTAGGCGCTCTAGTTTTATTGCAGCTATAGAGAGGAATTCACTCTCGTTTTTTAGAGTGAAAAGCTCTCCTGATGGGACACCTTCCGTTAAATGGATACATTTTTCGAATATTGTTAGTAGTGGTTTTCTTTCTGGTATTCCGATGTTGTAGTTGAATCCGGTTTTTTTGACTCTGGCTTTTATTATGTCTTTGTCTTCGGACGCTAAACCAAGGCGGGAAATTTCCTTTTTTATTTTAATGCACGGTGCATTGACTGCTTGTGTCAAATCACCATCTGATCTGTTCCCATCAAAATCAGCTGGTGTCAAACCAATCAAGTCCGTGGGGAAGTGCATTTCAACTCCACGAGGTTTGACGATGAAACAACGCTCTCTGCTCAAGCTGCCAATGAAGAGTCCAAGCTCAAAAAGTACGTTGTCTCGTGCAACTGCGTGAACCTGCGCTCTTATCGTTGAAACGTCATCTGGAGTGAAAATAAAAATCGCGAAATCAACAGTTCTGGATTTCTCCATCAAATCGTCTACTGAATATGATGATAGCTTGAAGCTATCTTTCCAGTGTACTAGCTCTACATCGTAATCTAAGCTTTCATTTACTGCGTTAGCGACATTCATTCCCTCGACAGAGGACGCGATAAATACTCTAGGCTTTCTCATGGTTGGAGCCTTCTTGTGAATTTTTATTGGATTGTTTGTGTTGTCGCTCTGTTTTGGATGTGCTTTCTTTAGTTGAAAAAAAGGGCTGCATATAGCAGCCCTTTTTCTTAATCCCAGCTCAACGCCCCACCAGTCTGATACTCAATCACCCGAGTCTCAAAGAAGTTCTTCTCCTTCTTCAAGTCCATGATCTCGCTCATCCAAGGGAACGGGTTGGTAGTCCCCGGATACTCTTCCTTCAGACCAATCTGGGTCAGTCGACGGTTGGCAATGAACTTGAGGTAGTCCTCCATCATCGCCGCGTTCATGCCCAGCACGCCGCGTGGCATGGTGTCACGGGCGTATTCGATCTCCAGCTGGGTACCCTGCAGGATCATCTGGGTAGCCTCTTCCTTCATCGCGGCATCCCACAGGTGCGGGTTCTCGATCTTGATCTGGTTGATCACGTCGATGCCGAAGTTCAGGTGCATGGACTCGTCGCGCAGGATGTACTGGAACTGCTCGGCGACGCCGGTCATCTTGTTGCGGCGGCCCATGGACAGGATCTGGGTGAAGCCGCAGTAGAAGAAGATGCCTTCCAGGACGCAGTAGTAGGCGATCAGGTTGCGCAGCAGCTCTTTGTCGGTTTCGACGGTGCCGGTGTTGAACTCCGGGTCCGAGATGGCGCGGGTGTACTTCAGGCCCCAGGCGGCTTTTTTCGCGACCGACGGGATCTCGTGGTACATGTTGAAGATCTCGCCTTCATCCATGCCCAGCGACTCGATGCAGTACTGGTAGGCGTGGGTGTGGATCGCCTCTTCGAAGGCCTGGCGCAGGATGTACTGGCGGCACTCCGGGTTGGTGATCAGGCGGTACACGGCCAGGGCCAGGTTGTTGGCCACCAGGGAGTCGGCGGTGGAGAAGAAGCCGAGGTTGCGCATCACGATGCGGCGCTCGTCTTCGGTCAGGCCGTCCATGCTCTTCCACAGGGCGATGTCGGCGGTCATGTTGACCTCTTGCGGCATCCAGTGGTTGGCGCAGCCGTCGAGGTACTTCTGCCAGGCCCAGTCGTACTTGAACGGGACCAGCTGGTTGAGGTCGGCGCGGCAGTTGATCATGCGCTTTTCATCGACCGCGACGCGGGCCGAGGAGCCTTCCAGCTCGGCCAGGCCTTCCGCGATGTCCAGGGCGTCCAGCGCAGCCTTGGCACGCTTGACGGCGTCGGAGTCGGCGGCGGTGGCAGCACGGGCTTCCAGGGCGGCGGCACCGCCGGCGCTGTCGAGCTTGTCGAGGGTGGTGGCGGCTGCGGCCTGCGCGGGGGTGTTGCCTTTGGCGGCGACTTCACCGTCTTCTTTGTCGAATTCGTCCCAGCTCAGCATGGTCCTGGCTCCTGCTAGAGGGTTGCGCGGGGCAACCGGTTGGATTTTGAAGTGATGCCTGTACGGCGCGACGCCAACGGGCGCTGCGGCAGGCAGTGAGAGCGGGCTCTCGTCACGTTTGAAGGTGTTCGGGTCGGCGCCTGGCCTGCACTCGGGCGAGGGGGCAGGGCACCTGGAAGCTGTACGGCAACGATAAAACCTGCGGTGTGGCCCCGGGGGGCTTGCTTCACGCAGTCGATCATTGGCTCATCCCTTTTTGGGGCCGCGAAGTATACCGGAAATCACTTTGGATCGGGGCGGCGCAGGGGGCGCAGGGCGGTAAATTTTCGACCTGCATTACGTGCTTCCGTTCACTGGATACCGGTGGTTCGTCACGGGGTAAGAGTCTAGCCCTAAATGGGATTAGATCCTATATGTAGTAGGATTTTTTTTGTTTGGCGCTACATATGGTGTTTTGATCTTGGTCAGGGCCTAGGGGGTGTATTGCCTGTAGGGGCCCTATCGCGGGGCAAGCCCGCTCCCACGTGCCGTTCCCACGCACCGCTCCCGCAGGGGGATGTCGGGGCGCAAAAAAATGCCGCCTCAGCCACCCGTGAGGGCGATTGAGGCGGCATGTTCAGCTCAGCGCTGCGAAGGCCTTATTGGCAGGCTTCGCAATCCGGCTCGTCGATGGCGCAGGCCTTCGGTACCGGGGCAGGGCCCGCGGCCTGGACCGGGGCGCTGTCGCCGCCGCTCGACACGGCGTTGAGCTTGCCGGTGTTGATGGTCGACTTCTCGGTGCTGGTCGCGGCCAGGGCACGGAGGTAGTAGGTGGTCTTCAGACCACGGTACCAGGCCATGCGGTAGGTCACGTCCAGCTTCTTGCCCGAAGCGCCGGCGATGTACAGGTTCAGCGACTGGGCCTGGTCGATCCACTTCTGGCGACGGGAGGCGGCGTCGACGATCCACTTGGTCTCGACTTCGAACGCGGTGGCGTACAGGTCCTTCAGCTCTTGCGGGATACGCTCGATCTGCTGAACCGAACCGTCGTAGTACTTCAGGTCGTTGATCATCACCGAGTCCCACAGGCCACGGGCTTTCAGATCGCGGACCAGGTACGGGTTGATCACGGTGAATTCGCCCGACAGGTTCGATTTCACGTACAGGTTCTGGTAGGTCGGCTCGATGGACTGCGACACGCCGGTGATGTTGGCGATGGTCGCGGTCGGCGCGATGGCCATGATGTTCGAGTTACGAATACCTTTTTGCACGCGCTCGCGCACCGGTGCCCAGTCCAGGCTCTCGGTCAGGTCGACGTCGATGTACTTCTGGCCACGGGCCTCGATCAGGATCTGCTGGCTGTCCAGCGGCAGGATGCCCTTGGACCACAGCGAACCCTGGAAGGTCTCGTAGGCGCCGCGCTCGTCGGCCAGGTCGCAGGAAGCCTGGATCGCGTAGTAGCTGACCGCTTCCATCGACTTGTCGGCGAACTCGACGGCAGCATCGGAGCCGTACGGGATGTGCTGCAGGTACAGCGCGTCCTGGAAGCCCATGATGCCCAGGCCGACCGGGCGGTGCTTGAAGTTCGAGTTACGCGCTTGCGGCACCGAGTAGTAGTTGATGTCGATCACGTTGTCGAGCATGCGCACGGCGGTGTTCACGGTGCGTTGCAGCTTGGCAGTGTCCAGCTTGCCGTCATTGATGTGGTTCGGCAGGTTGATCGAGCCCAGGTTGCAGACCGCGATCTCGTCCTTGTTGGTGTTCAGGGTGATCTCGGTGCACAGGTTCGAGCTGTGGACCACGCCCACGTGCTGCTGCGGGCTGCGCAGGTTGCACGGGTCCTTGAAGGTCAGCCATGGGTGGCCGGTCTCGAACAGCATCGACAGCATCTTGCGCCACAGGTCTTTGGCCTGGATGGTCTTGAACACCTTGATCTTGTTGTACTCGGTCAGGGCTTCGTAGTACTCGTAGCGCTCTTCGAAGGCCTTGCCGGTCAGGTCGTGCAGATCAGGCACTTCCGATGGCGAGAACAGGGTCCACTTGCCGTCATCGAAGACGCGCTTCATGAACAGGTCAGGGATCCAGTTGGCGGTGTTCATGTCGTGGGTACGACGACGGTCATCACCGGTGTTCTTGCGCAGCTCGATGAATTCTTCGATGTCGAGGTGCCAGGTTTCCAGGTAGGCACACACGGCGCCCTTGCGCTTGCCACCCTGGTTCACGGCGACGGCGGTGTCGTTGACCACTTTCAGGAACGGCACGACGCCTTGCGACTTGCCGTTGGTGCCCTTGATGTACGAGCCCAAGGCGCGCACCGGGGTCCAGTCGTTGCCCAGGCCGCCGGCGAATTTCGACAGCATGGCGTTGTCGTGGATCGCGTGGTAGATGCCCGACAGGTCGTCCGGCACGGTGGTCAGGTAGCAGCTGGACAGCTGCGGACGCAGGGTACCGGCGTTGAACAGGGTCGGGGTCGAGGCCATGTAGTCGAAGGACGACAACAGGTTGTAGAACTCGATCGCACGGGCTTCTTTATCTTTCTCTTCCAGCGCCAGGCCCATGGCCACACGCATGAAGAACACCTGCGGCAGCTCGAAGCGCACGCCATCCTTGTGGATGAAGTAGCGGTCGTACAGGGTCTGCAGGCCCAGGTAGGTGAACTGCTGGTCGCGCTCGTGGTTGATCGCCTTGCCCATGCGCTCCAGGTCGTAGCCTTTCAGCGCCGGGTCGAGCAGTTCGAACTCGACGCCTTTCTCGACGTAGGCCGGCAGGGCCTTGGCGTACAGGTCGGCCATCTCGTGGTGGGTGGCGCTGTCGGCGACGTTCAGGAAGCCCAGGCCTTCGGCGCGCAGGGTGTCCATCAGCAGGCGGGCGGTGACGAACGAGTAGTTCGGCTCGCGCTCGACCAGGGTACGGGCGGTCATCACCAGGGCGGTGTTGACGTCCTTCAGGGCCACGCCGTCGTACAGGTTCTTCAGGGTTTCGCGCTGAATCAGGTCGCCATCGACTTCGGCCAGGCCTTCGCAGGCTTCGCTGATGATGGTGTTCAGGCGGGCCATGTCCAGAGGCGCCAGGCTGCCGTCGGCCAGGGTGATGCGGATGCTCGGGTGCGGCTCGACCACGGCGTCGGCATTGGAGCGAGTGGCGCGCTCTTTTGCACGCTGGTCGCGGTAGATCACGTAGTCGCGGGCGACTTTCTGCTCGCCGGCGCGCATCAGGGCCAGTTCGACCTGGTCCTGGATTTCTTCGATGTGGATGGTGCCACCCGATGGCATGCGACGCTTGAACGTGGCGGTGACCTGCTCGGTCAGGCGCGCGACGGTGTCGTGGATGCGCGACGAGGCGGCGGCGGTGCCGCCTTCAACTGCGAGGAACGCCTTGGTGATGGCAACGGTGATCTTGTCGTCGGTGTAGGGGACGACAGTACCGTTGCGCTTGATCACGCGCAGTTGGCCGGGGGCGGTGGCAGCCAGATCCTGGTTGGATTCGGCCTGCGGCGCCTTGGCCTGCGGGTTCTCGCGAGTTGTGTCGGTTTGCATGGGTGGGTGTCTCCACAGTTTCTAGTTTGTTCAGGCGCCTTGTTGGGGCGCCCACCGTTCCGTCCACTTGCTCGATGGCCCGGGCGGGGAGGCGTCATGCACGCGCATACGCCCGCTCGGGCTTACCGACTTCGGGACAGACTCAGGAATAAGGGGCAATAACCTGCCGCTCCCTGGCCGAAGTCAAAGGTTCTGGGCGTACCCAAAATCTGTTGCTGATGAGTGGGAGGCACTGCCTGCAACACTCATACCCGAACAAGGCCGTCTGCGGCTTGCCTCGGTCGCCCTCCGCAGGAGCGGTTTGGCTGTTGAAATCACGTTAAGTTCAGTCGGTAAATTCGCTTGAATTTGCCTGGCGACTTGTGTTTGTGATTTTGCGCGAAACCCAATATCTAGTGGTTCGCTGCGATAGGGATACAAGATAATGCGGTCTCGGGGGCTTTGCAAGGTGAGCGCCTGTGGATAACTTGTGGGTACTTTGTGAGTGATCCGTGGGTATTCGCTGTAGCCCTTGTCCCAAGAGGTTTGCACTATTTTTTGTCTGTGCTATGTCGCCGCGCAGATTTTTTCGGGCGCGCACCCTATCACAAAAAACGGTTCAGTCGTGGGGCGTTCTGGGTGGTTGGCAGGGGTGGGGGCGGGACGTAGTATCCGGGGCTGATGTTGCGCTTTGGTGAAGGTGGATTTTCGCTGGAATCAAAGGGTTGTACTGGCCGCATCGCGGGGCAAGCCCGCTCCCACGCATGGTTATGTATTCAGCGTGGGAGCGGGCTTGCCCCGCGATGAGGCCGCTACAGCCAACCGCAAGGCCCGACAAAAACCAGAAGAAGGGTAAGGCCATGGACCAGCCAATCAACCGCATCCTCATCGTCGAGGACGACCAGCGCCTCGCCGAGCTCACTGCCGAGTACCTCCAGGCCAACGGCTTCGAGGTGGCGGTGGAGGGCGATGGCGGCCGTGCCGCCCGGCGCATCATCGACAGCCAGCCGGACCTGGTGATCCTCGACCTGATGCTGCCCGGCGAGGACGGCCTGAGCATCTGCCGCCGGGTGCGTGGTCAGTACGCCGGCCCGATCCTCATGCTCACCGCCCGCAGCGACGAGCTGGACCAGATCCAGGGCCTGGACCTGGGCGCCGACGACTATGTGTGCAAGCCGGTGCGCCCACGCGTGCTGCTGGCGCGCATCAACGCCCTGTTGCGCCGCAGCGAGGCCCCGGAGCGGCGCCAGGAACTGACCTTCGGCCCGCTGCATATAGACAGCCGCCAGCGTGAGGCGCGCCTGAGCGGCCAGCTGATCGAGCTGACCGGCGCCGAGTTCGACCTGCTCTGGCTGCTGGCCAGCAATGCCGGGCGGGTGCTGTCCCGCGAGGAGATCTTCACCTCGCTGCGCGGCGTCGGCTACGACGGCCAGGACCGCTCCATCGATGTGCGCATTTCCAAGATCCGCCCCAAGATCGGCGACGACCCGATCACCCCACGGCTGATCAAGACCCTGCGCAGCAAGGGTTACCTGTTTGTCGGCGAGGCGCCATGAATTCGATCTTCCTGCGCATCTATGGCGGCATGCTCGCAGTGCTGGTGCTGGTGGCCGTGCTCGGCGTGCTCAGCCTGCACCTGCTGAACGAGATCCGCGCCGGCCAGCACCGCGAGCGTCTGGCCCAGGGCACCTTCAGCCTGATGGCCGACAACCTGGCGCAGCAGAACGCGGTGGAGCGCACCCGTTCGCTGGTGATCTGGGAGCGCCTGCTCGGCGTGCCGCTGGACCTGCAGCCGCTGTCGGCGTTCACCCTCGACGGTGGGCAGCGGGCGCGGCTGTACCGCGACCTGGTGGTGGTGGAAAAGACCGGCCCGCATGCCGCCCGGGTGTTGCGTCGGGTCGGCCACGAAGACCTGCTGCTGGTGGCCGAGGTCAAGCAGATCAGCGAGCAGCTGGCCCGCGCTACCCTTTATCTGTTGGCCGACGAGCTGGTGCGCTACCCGGTGACCGAGCAGCAGGCGCGCCTGGCGCAACTGCGCCAGAGCAAGGGCTTCGGCTTCGACATCGCCCTGCAGCGCATCGAGCGCGCCGCCCTGGACGACGACCAGCGCCGTCGGGTGGAAGAGGGCGACACGGTGATGGCCCTGGGCCGGGACGGCGATTCGATCCGCGTGTTCGCGGGGCTGTCCGGCTCGCCCTGGGTGCTGGAGATTGGCCCGCTGTATCAGCTCAACCCCTATCCGCCGCAGTTGCTGATCCTGATCGCCTTCCTCGGCCTGTGCCTGATCGGCCTGGTGGTCTATCTGCTGGTGCGCCAGCTGGAGCGGCGCGTGTCGGGCCTGGAGGTGGCGGCCACGCGCATCGCCCAGGGCAGCCTCGATACCCGCGTGCCGGCCGGCGACGCCGACTCGGTGGGGCGCCTGGCCGAGGCCTTCAACGGCATGGCCGAACACCTGCAGCGCTCATTGACCATGCAGCGCGAGTTGGTGCGGGCGGTGTCCCACGAATTGCGCACGCCGGTGGCGCGGCTGCGCTTCGGCCTGGAGATGATCGAGAGCGCCAGCACCGACGAGGCCAGGGCCAAGCACCTGGCCGGCATGGACGGCGATATCCAGGACCTGGACAAGCTGGTCGACGAGATGCTGACCTACGCCCGCCTGGAGCAGGGCGCGCCGGCCCTGCATTTCCAGGTGGTGGACCTGGACGAGCTGCTGGCGCGCGTGATCGAGGAGCTGGCACCGCTGCGGGCCGAGGTGCGGGTGGTGCGTGGGGTGTGCCACGGGCTCGACGGCGGCGACGCCCGGGTCGAGGCCGAGCCGCGCTACCTGCACCGGGCGCTGCAGAACCTGGTGCGCAATGCCATGCGCCATGCCGAATCGGAAGTGCGCCTGAGCTACCAGATCGGCCAGCAGCGTTGTCGCATCGATGTGGAGGATGACGGCCCCGGGATTCCCGAAGGGGTGTGGCACCGCATCTTCACCCCGTTCACCCGCCTCGACGACAGCCGCACCCGGGCCTCGGGCGGGCATGGATTGGGGCTGTCGATCGTGCGACGGATCATTTACTGGCACGGCGGCCGTGCCCTGGTAGGGCACAGCGAGCAGTTGGGCGGGGCGTGTTTCAGCCTGAGCTGGCCGCGTGAGCAGCCGCGCGACTAGACGCTGATCAAGCTGAGCAGATGGCCGTCCTGCAGGCAGAACTGGCCATCGAGTTCGACGCCGTGGTGCCACTCGGCCGACAAGTCGGTGAGCAGGCGCAGGCGGGCATGGCCGTCGGCGGACCAGGCCAGCAGCTCGGCGTGTTCGAAATAGAAGCGCTGTTTGGTGAGCGGATAGAGGGTCTTGAACAGGCTTTCCTTGAGCGAGAAGGTCAGGGTCACGGCCAGCGCCTGCTGGCTGCGGTCCAGGCGCTCCAGTTCGGCGGGGGTGAGGATTTCCCCGGCCAGGCGTTCGGCGCGCTCTTCGCTGAGCAGGGTTTCCTGGTCCAGGCCCAGGCCACGGCATTGGCCGTCGGCCGAGACTACGGCGGCGGCCCAGCCTTGGCCGTGGGTGATCGAGCCGTGGATGCCGGCGGGCCAGATGGGCGAGCGGTCTTCATGCGGGGCGGGAACGTAGCTGCGACCGTCGAGAATCCGCAGCGCCTCGCGGGCGCAGACCCGGCCGGCCAGGTACTCGGCCTGGCGCTTGGCCACCGAGCGTTGCAGGCTGGCGGTCTGCTCGACGCCGGCGCGCTGGAAGTCGTCGGCGGCCAGGCGGGCCGGGTCGAAGGCGCAGCTGACCAGCACCGCGCCGGGGACCGGGCGGGGCAGGGGCCAGTGGTGCTGGAGCGGGGCGCAGCAGGTGGGGAGTCTGTTCATGGTCGATATTGTGCCAGTCGCGATAGCTGGCGCAAATCACCGGAGCGTCATCGCTGGGCAAGCCCGCTCCCACGAATGGCGTTGTTTTCCGGCGTGGGAGCGGGCTTGCCCCGCGATGAGGCCTTCAGTCAAACGCGGTTTTCAAGAACGCCTGCATATCCTTCCAAGAGCTCTCGTCAGCCGCCTTGTCATACCCGATATCCGGTCCGCCATGCCCCCCATGCCCCAACCGATCCGCATCCGGGTTGGTAAACCCATGCTTTGCCCCCGGAATCCCGACGAACTTGTAGTCGGCCTTGGCCGCATCCATCTCCGCCTTGAACGCCGTCACCTGCTCCGGGGTAACCATGCTATCGGCCTCGCCGTGCTCCACCAGGATCTTCGCCCGGATCACCCCGGGCTTGGCCGGGGTCTGGGTCACCAGCGCGCCATGGAAGCTCACTACGCCATCGAGTTTCTCGCCCCGGCGCGCCGCATCCAGTACCACCTTGCCGCCAAAGCAGTAACCGATGGCCGCCAATTGGTGCTTGTTGGTGTTGGGCTGGATCTTCAACAGCTCAAGCCCGGCATCGAAGCGCCGGGCAGCGGCTTTCGGATCCTTCATCGCCGCCGCCATGAACGCCTGGGCGTCGGCGGGGTGCTCGGTGTTCTTGCCGTCGCCGTACATGTCGATGGCCAGGGCGTTGTAGCCCAGCGCCGCGAGGTCGCGGGCGCGGCGCTTGGCGTAGTCGTTCAGCCCCCACCATTCATGCACCACCACCACGCCCGGGCGCTTGCCTTCGATAGCGTCGTCGTAGGCGTAGTAGCCGATCAGGCGGTTGCCGTCGGCATCCTGGTAGGGAATCTCGCGGGTCTGCACCGCCGCCTGGGCAAGGCTGGCGCTGCACAACAAGGCCAGGGCAAGCAGGGTACGCATGGTCGAGCTCCTTCTTCGGTTCGTTCAGCCAAGGTTCAGGCCGGGTTCAGCAGGGGTTCAGGGCGCCCTCCCTACTCTAGCCCCCAGACAGCAACAACGCATCCAACCCGGAGTACCTGAATCATGAAAACCCTCAACACCCTGATTGCCGCCATGGCCGTTTGCGCCGCCGGCCTCACCAGCGTTGCCCAGGCCGATGACAACTTCGCCAGCCTGACCTACGGCCAGACCAGCGACAAAGTCCGCAAGTCCGGCCTGCTGCAACGCAACACCGACGGCCTGAACGCCGACGGCATCATCGGCAAGGACAGCACCTGGGGCGCGCGCCTGGGCAAGATCAACGACCAGGGCCGCTACTACATCACCTACGACAACGTCTCGGGCGATCACAGCGGCGTCAAGCTGCGCCAGGAGAACCTGCTGGGCAGCTACGACCTGTTCCTGCCGGTGGGCGATACCACCAAGCTGTTCGGCGGCGGCAGCCTGGGCATGACCAAGCTGACCCAGGATTCGCCGGGCGCCCGCCGCGACACCGACTACGGTTACGCCGTCGGCCTGCAGGCCGGTGTGATCCAGGAAGTCACCGACAACACCTCGGTGGAGCTGGGCTACCGTTACCTGCGCAGCAACGCCGCCACCGAGATCGGCGCCCACGGCGGGCCGAAGGACGGTACCCTGCGCCTGACCAGCAGCGCGCAGACCTACCTGGCGGCTACCTACAAGTTCTGAGGTCGCTGTTATCCTGTACCGGCCTCTGCATGACCCGTGGGAGCGGGCTTGCCCCGCGATGAGGCCGGTACAGGCATTCCCTATTGAAAGGAGATCCACATGAAATTGCTGGTGGTCGAGGACGAGGCGCTGCTGCGTCATCACCTGTTCACCCGCCTCGGCGAAGGCGGCCATGTGGTGCAGGCGGTGGCCAACGCGGAAGAAGCCTTGTACCAGGCCGAGCAGTACAACCACGACCTGGCGGTGATCGACCTGGGCCTGCCGGGCATGAGCGGGCTGGACCTGATCCGCCAGCTGCGCAGCCTCGGCCAGACCTTCCCGATCCTCATCCTCACCGCCCGCGGCAACTGGCAGGACAAGGTCGAGGGCCTGGCCGCCGGCGCCGACGACTATGTGGTCAAACCGTTCCAGTTCGAAGAGCTGGAGGCCCGCCTGAACGCCTTGCTGCGCCGCTCCAGCGGCTTCACCCAGTCGACCATTGCCGCCGGGCCGCTGGTGCTCGACCTCAACCGCAAGCAGGCGACCCTGGACGAGCAGCCGCTGGCGCTGACCGCCTACGAATACCGCATCCTCGAATACCTCATGCGTCATCACCAGCAGGTGGTGGCCAAGGACCGGCTGATGGAGCAGCTGTACCCCGACGACGAGGAGCGCGACCCGAACGTCATCGAGGTGCTGGTCGGCCGCCTGCGCCGCAAGCTCGAGGGCGACAACGGCTTCAAACCGATCGACACCGTGCGCGGCCTGGGCTACCTGTTCACCGAGCGCTGCCGATGATCCGTTCGCTGCGAGTGCGCCTGATGCTGGCGGCGGCGTTGCTGGCGCTGCTGTTCATGCTGGCGCTGCTGCCGGCCTTGCAGAAGGCCTTCAGCCTGGCGTTGCAGGAGTCGATCGAGCAGCGCCTGGCTTCGGACGTGACCACCCTGATCTCGGCCGCGCGCATCGAGCGCGGCCAGCTGCAGATGCCGGCGCTGCTGCCGGACGAACGCTACAACCTGCCTTACACCGGCCTGCTCGGCTACATCTTCGACCGCCAGGGCACGTTGGTGTGGCAGTCGCGGGCCACCCGCAACCGCAATATCAACTATCACCCTCGTTATGACGGGCGCGGCAACGAGTTCGCCCGCATTCACCAGGACGACGGCGACGAGTTCTTCGTCTACGACGTCGAGGTCAAGCTGCTCGGTGGCAAGAGCGCGGCGTTCAGTATCGTCGCGCTGCAGCCGGTGCGTGAGTACCAGGACACTCTCAACGGCCTGCGCGAGAAGCTCTACCTGGGCTTCGGCGCGGCGCTGCTGGCGCTGATGGTGCTGCTCTGGGCCGGCCTGACCTGGGGGCTGCGTTCATTGCGCCGGCTCAGTTCCGAACTCGACGACGTGGAGAGCGGGGCGCGGGACGGGCTCAGTCGTGAGCACCCGCGCGAACTGCTGCGCCTGACCGGCTCCCTCAACCGCCTGCTGCGCAGCGAGCGTGAGCAGCGCCAGCGCTACCGCGACTCGCTCGACGACCTGGCCCACAGCCTCAAGACCCCGCTGGCGGTGCTGCAGGGGGTTGGCGAGAGCATGGAGCAGGGCGACCGCGAACAGGCACGGGTGCTGCAGAGCCAGATCGAGCGCATGAGCCAGCAGATCGACTACCAGCTGCAGCGCGCCAGCCTGCGCAAGAGCGGCCTGGTCCGCCACCAGGTCGAGCTCAGGCCGTTGCTCGACAGCCTGTGCAGCACCTTGGCCAAGGTCTATCGCGACAAGCGCGTCGAGGTCAGCCTCGACATCCCGGCCCTGGCGCGGGTGCCGATGGAGCAGGGCGCCTTGCTGGAGCTCTTGGGCAACCTGCTGGAAAACGCCTACCGGTTATGCCTGGGGCAGGTGCGGGTCAGCCTGCAGCAGTCGCCGGGGCTGCTGCAGCTGTGCGTCGAGGACGACGGGCCGGGCGTGCCGCCGGATCAACGCGAGCGGATTCTCGAGCGCGGCGAGCGGCTGGACCGCCAGCACCCGGGGCAGGGGATCGGGCTGGCGGTGGTCAAGGACATCATCGACAGCTATGACGCCGAGCTGAGTTTGGGCGATTCGCCGTTGGGCGGGGCTGCGTTCCGCATCGCTTTCCGACTCGATTGATTCTGCCTTTCCAGTGCAGGGGGGCGGTGCGTGGGAGCGGGCCAGCCCCGCGATACCGGTGAAGCCGGTGCCATCCGGCGCGGTCCTCATCGCGGGGCAAGCCCGCTCCCACCGGGAAGTCCCACTGATTACCTCTGAGGCGGATTCCCGCCAACCCACCCTGTACGATTTCCGCCATCGGGCGGAAATCCGCCATTTCCTACGTGGTTCTTCGCCCCGTCCCGGGGCATTCACACCCTGTAATCATTGGCTGTGCACCTCAAGTGGGCACTTTGGCATCGCCCTTGCTATTCAGCTGGCAGAGGCCTGCCCAGGCACTCGCCCACAACGACAAATCCCTCCGGGTACAGGAGGGTTCGCGATTCAGGTGCCCCGACATCCTGGGAAGGATGCGCCGGCCCACTTGAGGAAAAACTAGCCATGACGACTCGTCAGCCGCTGTACAAATCGCTGTATGTCCAGGTGATCGTCGCCATCACCATCGGTATCCTGCTCGGCCACTACTACCCGGAAACCGGCGTAGCCCTCAAACCCCTGGGTGACGGCTTCGTCAAGTTGATCAAGATGGTCATCGCCCCGATCATCTTCTGCACCGTGGTCAGCGGCATCGCCGGCATGCAGAGCATGAAATCGGTCGGCAAGACCGGCGGTTACGCGCTGCTGTACTTCGAGATCGTCTCCACCATCGCCCTGATCATCGGCCTGGTCGTGGTCAACGTGGTCCAGCCGGGCGCCGGCATGCACGTCGACGTCAGCACCCTGAACGCCAGCAGCGTGGCCGCTTACGCCGCCGCCGGCGCGCAGCAGACCACCGTGGGCTTCCTGCTCAACGTCATCCCCAACACCGTGGTCGGCGCCTTCGCCAACGGCGACATCCTGCAAGTGCTGATGTTCTCGGTGCTGTTCGGCTTCGCCCTGCACCGCCTGGGCAGCTACGGCAAGCCGGTGCTGGACCTGATCGATCGCTTCGCCCATGTCATGTTCAACATCATCAACATGATCATGAAGCTGGCCCCGATCGGCGCCTTCGGTGCCATGGCCTTCACCATCGGCCAGTACGGCGTGGGTTCGCTGGTGCAGCTGGGCTACCTGATGGCGTGCTTCTACATCACCTGCGTGCTGTTCATCCTGGTGGTGCTGGGCGGTATCTGCCGCGCCCATGGCTTCAGCGTGATCAAGCTGATCCGCTACATCCGTGAAGAACTGCTGATCGTGCTGGGCACCTCGTCCTCCGAATCGGCCCTGCCGCGCATGCTGGCCAAGATGGAGCGCCTGGGCGCGAAGAAATCCGTGGTTGGCCTGGTGATCCCGACCGGCTACTCGTTCAACCTGGACGGTACCTCGATCTACCTGACCATGGCCGCGGTGTTCATCGCCCAGGCCACCGACACCACCATGGACATCACCCACCAGATCACCCTGCTGCTGGTGCTGCTGGTGGCCTCCAAAGGTGCTGCGGGCGTCACAGGTTCCGGCTTCATCGTGCTGGCCGCGACCCTGTCGGCCGTCGGCCACCTGCCGGTGGCGGGCCTGGCGCTGATCCTGGGTATCGACCGCTTCATGTCCGAAGCCCGCGCCCTGACCAACCTGATCGGCAACGCCGTGGCCACCGTGGTCGTGGCCAAGTGGGTCAAGGAGCTGGACACCGACACCCTGCAGGCGGAACTGGCGTCCGGCGGCTCGCCGCTGGTCGACACCCGTCCGACTGACGACCTGGGCGTGGCCGAAGGCCCGGCGCGTTGATCGCGGTGTGAAATGAAGAAGGCGACCCTCGGGTCGCCTTTTTTGTGCCGGGAGTTCTGTGCTGTCAGTGCCGGCCCTTTCGCGGGTAAACCCGCTCCCACAGGAAAAATGCTGCCTTCAGGCCGGTGGGGTACCTGTGGGAGCGGGTTTACCCGCGAATGCGATCTTTCACTCGACGCGGGTCTCGCCGCTGTAAACCAGAATCTCCCGACACCGCCGGCACAGATACCGCCGGCCCTGGCGCACCAGCTTATGCCGCTGGGCGGTGAACGGAAAATCGCTCTCCGGGCATGGGCAGCGGTAGATATAGCGCGTCGCCACCCGCCGCTGCACTTCATAGTTGTGGCAACGGTTCGGCGGCAGTTCGTACACCCCGCGCATGATCAGCTGCCACTCTTCGCCATGGGCCTGGATGCGCTCGCCGAACAGCTGGTGAGCCACCAGATGAGCGACCTCATGGGCCACGGTCTGGCGCAGGAAGTCTTCCTGGTTCTCGCGGTACAGCTGCAGGTTGAAGCGCAGCAGGTTCTCGTGCAGGTGGGCGACACCGGCTTTCTGGCCGCGCAGCTTGAAGCTGACCTGCGGGCGCGGAAAAGGGCGTTTGAAGAAGGTTTCGGCTTGCTGGTAACAGGTTTCGACGCGTTGTCTGAGCAGCTCGGGCATGGCGGGGTAGTTCTCCTGACCGGGCATTATGCCGCAGGCACAGGCCGGCTGCCGAGCCGCCGGTCAGGCACACGAAACGAAGCCGCCTTGCGGCGGCCTCGGGTGATGCCCCAGTGTTGGTTGGATCTGATAGGTATGCGTTCAGTTGGTGTAGACGGGCCCCACGCCCAGTCCCCAGATGATCACGGTCGCGGCCATGATCGCCACCAGTACCACCAGGCCCACCGCCAGCACCGAGCTGGAGAACAGGAAGCCTTCATCCGACGGTATGTTCATGAACGTCGGCAAGCCGACATACAACAGGTACACGGTGTAGCAGATGGCCGCCGTGCCGATCAGCATGCCCAGCCAGAGGTGCGGGTACAGCGCCGCGAGTCCGCCGATGAACAGCGGGGTGGCGGTGTAGGTGGCGAAGGCGATGCACTGCGCCATGCTCGGGTTGGCGTCGTAGGTGCGTGCCATCCAGTGGATGAAGGCGCCCATCACCGCGACCCCGGCGAGCATCGCCAGGTACGACATGATGCTCATCCACAGCGCGCTTTCCATGGTCAGCATCACCGCCGGCCGCTCGCCGATCACCCAGCCGACCTGGGTGGTGCCGATGAACGCCGAGACGGCGGGGATCGCCGCCAGGATCAGCGTGTGCGTCAGGTACATGTGGCTGATGCTTTCTTCCTCGCCACGGATCTCCCGCCACTCCTGGTCAGGGTGGGTGAACAACCCTACAACGTGATGAATCATACTGGTCACTCCTATCGTCGTTGCCAAACGCCCCCCAGATGGAGCGCCTGTGACCCGAGGCCAGGAACACCGATTGCTGCGGTCATGTGGCCTTATGTCGCAGTATAGGAAGCCGTTCCCCGCATAAAACCGGGTTTTTAGAGCAAATTGCGCTGTCAGGCCCGGTGCTGATTCCCTTGAAGTCTTTATCGGATTCACCTACTGCGCCGTGCGGTTTGTGCGTAAAATAGCCGGCTTTTGTCACACCTCGCGGATCCAAGCGCTATGGGCACCCTCTCGGTCAACCAGAACAAACTGCAAAAACGCCTGCGTCGTCTCGCCGGCGAAGCCATCACCGACTACAACATGATCGAGGATGGCGACAAGGTCATGGTCTGCCTGTCTGGCGGCAAGGACAGCTACACCATGCTCGACGTTCTGTTGCACTTGCAGAAGGTGGCGCCGATCAAGTTCGACATCGTCGCGGTGAACATGGACCAGAAGCAGCCAGGCTTCCCCGAGCACGTGCTGCCGGCTTATCTGAAAGAGCTGGGCGTCGAGTACCACATCGTCGAGAAGGACACCTACTCGGTGGTCAAGGAGCTGGTACCCGAGGGCAAGACCACCTGCTCGCTGTGCTCGCGCCTGCGTCGCGGCACCCTGTACACCTTCGCCGACGAGATCGGCGCGACCAAGATGGCCCTGGGTCACCACCGCGACGACATCGTCGAGACCTTCTTCCTCAACATGTTCTTCAACGGCGCGCTCAAGGGCATGCCGCCGAAGTTGCGCGCCGATGATGGCCGCAACGTGGTGATCCGCCCGCTGGCCTACTGCAGCGAGAAGGACATCCAGGCCTATTCGGACATGAAGGAATTCCCGATCATCCCGTGCAACCTGTGCGGCTCGCAGGAGAACCTGCAGCGCCAGGTGGTCAAGGACATGCTGGTGGAGTGGGAGCGCAAGCACCCGGGCCGTACCGAGAGCATCTTCCGCGCCCTGCAGAATGTCGCGCCGTCGCAGCTGGCCGACCGCAACCTGTTCGATTTCACCAGCCTGAAGATCGACGAGAGCGCCACCCCGCGTTTCCTCGACGTGCTGAACATCTGAGCCCATGCGCGACTATCAGTGGCTGCACGAGTACTGCCTGAACCGCTTCTGTTCGGCCCAGGCGCTGGAAGCCTTCCTGCCGCAGCCGCGCACGCCCGCGCAGCTGCGCGACATCCCTGACGACCGCTACCTGTCGACCCTGGCCCTGCGTGTATTCCGCGCCGGGCTCAAGCACAGCCTGGTGGACGCCAAGTGGCCGGCGTTCGAGCAGGTGTTCTTCGGTTTCGATCCGCAGAAGGTGGTGCTGATGGGCGCCGAGCACCTGGAGCGGCTGATGCACGACGAGCGCATCATCCGCCACCTGGGCAAGCTCAAGAGCGTGCCGCGCAATGCCCAGATGGTGCTGGATGTGGCGAAGGAGAAGGGCAGTTTCGGCGCGTTCATCGCCGACTGGCCAGAGACCGATATCGTCGGGCTGTGGAAGTACCTGGCCAAGCATGGCAACCAGCTGGGCGGGTTATCGGCGCCGCGGTTCCTGCGGATGGTCGGCAAGGATACCTTCATTCCTACCGACGACATGGCGGCGGCGCTGATCGCGCAGAAGATCATCGACAAGCCTCCGACCAGTCAGCGTGACCTGGCGCTGGTGCAGCAGGCGTTCAACCAGTGGCATGCAGAGAGCGGCCGGCCGCTGTGCCAGTTGTCGGTGATGCTGGCGCATACCGTTAACCATTGAGATCAGTTGCAATGCAATCGCGGGGCAAGCCCGCTCCCACGCCCTGTCCCCAATTGCGGGAATGGGCGTGGGAGCGGCGGTGCGCCGATGCGACTTGCCCCGCGATTGCGTTCAGCTTCCTTCACCCGCCAGGCGTCGCTCCTGCTGGAACTTCCAACGCACAAACAGCAACCCGCTGACGAACAACCCCAGGCTCACCAGCACTTCGACCCAGCCGAACAGCGCCCGCGCCGGATCGAACGCCGCCAGCACGCCCTTGATGAAGTAGATGTTCACCACGAAGCAGGCCCAGGCATGCGCCCGAGCGCTGCCCGTCAGCATGCCCGGCAGCAAGAGCAGCAGGGGGATCAGCTCGATGGCCATGATCACCTCGACCCGCGCCCCGTGCAGGTCGGCGAACCACAGGTTGTTCACCACCAGCAGGGCGATCAGGCCGAAAAAGCAGGCCAGGCTCAGGGCACGGGTAAAGCGCACCCGCGGGGCCAGCCAGTCCAGTGGCGGCAAGACCTTGGGCTTTCTAGCCACGTTCGCCACCCAGGGCCTTGGCCGTCTTCGCCAGGCGCTGCCCGAGCGCGCGGCACAGGGTGATCTCGTGCGGGTCCAGCTCACGCTTGCCGTCGGCGCCAGCATGGTGGCTGGCGCCGTACGGCGTGCCGCCGCCACGGGTTTCCAGCAGCGCCGATTCGCTGTAGGGCAGGCCGGTGACCAGCATGCCGTGGTGCATCAGCGGCAGCAGCATCGACAGCAGGGTGGTCTCCTGGCCGCCGTGCAGGCTGGCGGTGGAGGTGAACACCGCCGCCGGCTTGCCCACCAGCTCGCCGCCCAGCCACAGGCTGCTGGTGCCGTCGAGGAAGTACTTGAGCGGCGCGGCCATGTTGCCGAAGCGGGTCGGGCTGCCCATGGCCAGGCCCGCGCAATGGCGCAGGTCATCGAGGGTGGCGTACAGCGCGCCGCTGGCCGGGATGTCCGGGGCCACGGCCTCGCACTCGGTGGAGATCGCCGGCACGGTGCGCAGGCGCGCCTCCAGGCCGGCCATCTCGACGCCGCGGGCGATATGCCGGGCCATCTCGCTGGTTGAGCCGTGGCGGCTGTAGTACAGCACCAGGATGTAGGGTTCGCTCACGGCAGGATCTCCAGAACCTTCTCCGGTGGGCGGCCGACCACGGCCTTGTCACCGGCCACCAGGATCGGGCGCTCGATCAGCTTGGGATGCTCGGCCATGGCCTTGATCAGCTGGGCGTCGCTCAGGGCCGGGTTGGCCAGGTCCAGGGCCTTGTATTCGTCTTCGCCGGTGCGCAGCAGCTGGCGCGCGCCGATGCCCAGCTTGGCGAGCAGCTGTTCGAGGGTGGCGGCGTCCGGCGGGGTCTCGAGGTAGCGCACGATGGTCGGCGCCAGGCCGCGTGCCTCGAGCAGTTCCAGGGCGCCGCGGGATTTCGAGCAGCGCGGGTTATGATAGAGGGTCAGATCGGTCATGACGGGTCGCATCCAGCTGGGTGTGGCGGCTATTCTAACCGCAGCGACCGACTTCAATGCTTGAAAACTTCGAGAAGGATTGACCCATGGCAAGGCGTTTGGCAGCTGCACTGGCCATCACCGCGAGCCTGTTGCTCGGCGGCTGCGGTGCGGACTACGGCGTGGACCAGCACGGCAACACGGTAAAGGCCGAACAGATCGACGGGCACTGGCTGGTGCTCAACTACTGGGCCGAATGGTGTGGCCCGTGCCGCACGGAAATCCCTGAACTCAATGCCGCCGCCAAGCAGTGGGAGGCCCAGGGCATTCGCGTGGTGGGGGTGAACTTCGATGGTCTGCAGGGGCCGGACCTGAAAGCCGCCGCCGATACCCTGGGCATCGGTTTCACCGTGCTGGCCCAGGACCCGGCCGAGCGTTACGAGCTGCCGCGCAGCGAGGCGCTGCCGGTGACCTACATCATCGACGACAAGGGCAAGGTGCGTGAGCAGCTGATGGGCGAGCAGACGCTCGAAGGGCTGCAGGCGAAGATCAGGGCTTTGAAAGGCGGCGCCTGATCGATCTTGGGGCCGCGCAGCGGCCCCAGGATACTTCAGCCTTCCTCAGGCCAGAACCGCAGCGGCTTGCCCTCGACCGGCCAGAAACGGATCTGCTCGATCGGCGACACATCCCAGCGCTGCACCGTTTCCAGCGCCTGCAGGAAGCGTTTCTCCTGGTCCATCAGCGCCGGCGCGCACAGCTTGCGGGTCTTGCCGACCTTGCCGAAGCTGATGCGCTCGCCATCCAGCGTGTAGGGCGCGAACCAGTGGTTGCAGCCGCCGTTGCCGTAGGCGCGACCATCGTTGGCCAGGGTCAGCGTCAGGTGGCTGTAGTCGATCAGCGGGCGCTCACCGATCCACTCCAGTACGTAGCTCTGCTCCTGCTGCAGCTTCGAGGGTTGTGCGGCGCAGCCCATCAGGCCGCAGGCGATCAGCGCGCCGGTCAGCAGCTGTTTCACTCAACCACGCTCCCGGCACTGCGGGCACAGGTGCTTGTCGCCCTTGCTCGCCCAGCCCAGTTCCTGGATACGCGCGCTGGCGGCCGGGGCCTGGCCCTTCTTGCCCAGCTTGGCGTCGTTGGCGAACTCGAAGTCCAGCACCGCGTCGCAGCTGTCGCACTTGACCTGCCAGTTGAGGATTTCCAGCTCGTTGAACGCCGGGCCCTGGGCCACGGCGACCCACTGGCCGTGCGGGTTGATCAGGTGGCGCACGGTCTCGACGGTCAGGCGCATGGACAGGTCCTTGCTGCCCTTGAGGGTGACCAGCAGGACGTCGCCTTTCTGGATCGAGCCGCCGTTGCCGGTGACCTGGTAGCGGCCCGGCACCAGCGCGCGGCACTCGATCAGGGTGTGTTGCGGGTTGAAAAGGGTGTAGCGGAAATCGTGTTCGACCATGGGTCCTCCAAAATTGCCGCGTATCCTAGCATCAACCGTTTACAAGATTGTGCGGATTGCCTGCCGCCCAGCGGTTGATGTTGTCCAGGGTGGTCGCGGCGATGGCGTCCAAAGCCTCGCGGGTGAGGAAGGCCTGGTGGGCGGTGACGATCACGTTGGGGAAGGTCAGCAGGCGTGCCAGCACGTCGTCCTGCAGCGGCAGGTCGGAACGGTCCTCGAAGAACAGCTGCGCCTCCTCTTCATACACATCCAGCCCCAGGTAGCCGAGCTGGCCGCTCTTGAGCGCGTCGATCAGCGCCGGGGTGTCGACCAGCGCGCCACGGCCGGTGTTGATCAGCATGGCGCCAGGCTGCAGCTGGGCCAGGCTCTGGGCGTTGATCAGGTGGCGGGTGTGCTCGGTCAGCGGGCAGTGCAGGCTGATGATGCGTGCCTGGCGCAGCAGCTCGGGCAGTTCCAGGTAGCGGGCGCCGAGGGCGACCAGCTCGGGGTTGGGGTAGGGGTCGTAGGCCAGCAGCTGGCAGCCGAAGCCGGCCATGATGCGGGCGAAGGCGGTGCCGATCTGGCCGGTGCCGACCACGCCGACGGTCTTGCCGTGCAGGTCGAAGCCGGTCAGGCCGTGCAGGGTGAAATCGCCTTCGCGGGTACGGTTGTAGGCCCGGTGCAAGCGGCGGTTGAGGGCCAGGATCAGGGCCACGGCGTGCTCGGCGACGGCGTGGGGCGAGTAGGCCGGGACGCGGACCACAGTCAGGCCCAGGCGCTGTGCCGCAGCCAGGTCGACATGGTTGTAGCCGGCCGAGCGCAGGGCGATCAGGCGCGTGCCGCCGGTGGCCAGGCGCTCCAGTACCGGGGCGTCGAGCTCGTCGTTGATGAAGGCGCAGACCACCTCGAAGCCCTGGGCCAGGGGCGCGGTGTCGAGGGTCAGGCGGGTGGGCTGGTAGTGCAGCTCCACGCTGCCCGCACTGGCGGCGCGGGTGAAACTTTCCTGGTCGTAGTGCTGGCTGCTGAACAACAGGGCGCGCATGGTCTGAGTCCTATCTTAAATGCCACCAGTCTAGCCATATGGCTGGTTGTGGCGTTGACCTGTGTCTCCTACGCGCTCTGGCGCGCCTGCTCGGCCAGTCGGTTGATGGCCTGGTCCAGTTCGTCCAGCGCCTGCAACGCTTGGGGGCTGTCCTGTTTGAGCAAGGTTTCGCTGCGCTGGCAGGCCGCACGCAACTGCGGCACGCCGCAATAGCGCGAGGCGCCGTTGAGCCGGTGCACGCGCTCGATCATCGCCGTGCGGTCGGCGGCATTGCGCGCGGCCCGGATGGCTTCGCGGTCGGATTCCAGCGAGGCCAGCAGCATGGCCAGCATATCCGCCGCCAGGTCCGGCTTGCCGGCCGCCAGGCGCAGGCCTTCCTCCGGGTCGAGCACCTTCAGCTCGCTGCTGTCGGCCAGGCGTTCGCTGGCGCGTTCCGGTGGCGGTGAGCCCAGGCTCAGGCCGGTCCACTTCATCACCACCTGGGACAGCTGGCGCTCGCTGATCGGCTTGGTCAGGTAGTCGTCCATGCCGCTGTGCAGCAGGGCGCGTTTTTCGTTGGCCATGGCGTGGGCGGTGAGGGCCACGATCGGCAGGGGCGGGCCGCTCTGGCTGCTTTCCCACTGGCGGATCTGCTCGGTGCAGGCGCGGCCATCCATGCCGGGCATCTGTACATCCATCAGCACCAGGTCGAACGGTTCGTCCTGCACGGCCTGCACTGCGCCGTAGCCATTGTCCACCGCCAGCACCTCGGCGCCCATGCCTTCGAGCAGGGTCTGCACCAGCAGCAGGTTGGCCGGGTTGTCGTCGACGCAGAGGATCTTCGGCATGCGCTGGCCACCGTGGTTGCGCTGCTCGCACACCGGGCGGCGCGGCTGCACCAGTTCCAGCAGCAGGCGGCGCAGCTTGCGGGTGCAGGTCGGCTTGGCCAGCAGTTGGCCATGGGCATTGGGCAGGTAAGGGTGGTAGAGCGGCTGCTCGGTGGTCGGACAGAGCACCACGCACTGGCAGCCGAGGCGCTCGAGCTGTTGGTGGTACTGGCCCAGCTGTTCCGGCGCCAGGCTGCCCAGGTTGACCCCGAGCACGGCGAACTCGAACGGCTGCCCGGCCTGGCTGGCGGCCTGCACGCCTTGCAGCAGCTGGTCGCAGGAGGCGAACACGCTGACCGCCAGGCCGCAGTCCTCCAGTTGGTGCTCCAGCGCCTGGCGCGCCAGGTCGTGGCCGTCGACGATGGCCACGCGGCGGCCGAGCAGGGCCTGGGCGGGTTGTTCCTCGGCGTCGTCGTGAGCCTTGGGCAGGTTGAGGCTGATCCAGAACTGCGAGCCTTCGCCTGGCGTGCTGTCGACGCCGATCTCGCCACCCATCTGCTCGATCAGGCGCTTGGAGATCACCAGCCCCAGACCGGTACCGCCGGGCTGGCGCGACAGCGAGTTGTCGGCCTGGCTGAAGGCCTGGAACAGGGTGCGCACATCCTGGGGCGAGAGGCCGATGCCGGTGTCCTGCACACTGATGCGCAGCTGCACGCTGTCTTCCTGCTCGTCCTCGAGCATGGCGCGCACGACGATGGTGCCTTCGCGGGTGAACTTGATGGCGTTGCTCACCAGGTTGGTGAGGATCTGTTTGAGCCGCAGCGGATCGCCCACCAGCGACAGCGGCGTGTCGCGGTAGACCAGGCTGAGCAGTTCCAGCTGCTTGGCGTGGGCGGCCGGGGCAAGGATGGTCAGGGTGTCCTGGATCAGGTCGCGCAGGTTCAGCGGGATGCTGTCGAGCACCAGCTTGCCGGCCTCGATCTTGGAGAAGTCGAGGATCTCGTTGATGATCCCCAGCAGGTTGTCGGCGGACTTCTCGATGGTGCCGAGGTAGTCGAGCTGGCGCGGGGTCAGCTCGCTCTTCTGCAACAGGTGGGTGAAGCCGAGGATGCCGTTGAGCGGGGTGCGGATCTCGTGGCTCATGTTGGCGAGGAACTCGGACTTGATGCGGCTGGCCTCGAGGGCCTCCTTGCGCGCCATGTCCAGCTCGATGTTCTGGATCTCGATGGTCTCCAGGTTCTGGCGCACGTCCTCGGTGGCCTGGTCGATGCTGTGCTGCAGCTCTTCGTGGGCGCTGTGCAGGGTCTCGGCCATGCGGTTGATGCCGGCGGCCAGCTCGTCGAGCTCGTGGCTGCCCATGGCCGGCAGGCGCTCGTCCAGGTGGCCGTCCTTGAGCTGGTTGACCGCGTGCTTGATGCGGTTGATCGGGTTGTTGATGGTGCGGCTCATGCGCAGGGCCAGCAACGCGGTCAGGCTCAGGCAGGCGAGGATCAGCAGCAGGCTGGTGAACAGGTTGCGGTAGCCGCGCAGCAGGGTGCCGTCGTGGGACAGCTCGATCTCCACCCAGCCGAGCAGGCGCTCGGCTTCGGCGGGCACGGCGTCGGTGGCCAGGTCGCGGTGATGGCCGAACACCGGCATCAGGTAGCGGGTGGCGTCGTTGCCCGTGCGTTGCAGCAACTGCGTGCCAGTGCCGCCGCTGGGCGGCTGGTTGAGCATGCTGGGGCCGGCGTGGGCCAGGCGCGTGCGGTCGGCGGCGAGGAACGCGACGGCGCGCACATCGGTCTGCTCCAGGGCCTGGGCGGCGATGCGCTCCAGTTGCGCCGGGGCCTGGCGGGCGAGGGCCGGTGCCGCCAGCGGTGCCAGCTGTTCGGCGATCATCTTGCCGCGCTGCAGCAGCTGCGTGCGCAGATCGCTCTGTTGCAGCCAGGTGAAGTAACTGCCCAGCACCAGGGCCATCAGGCTGGCGGGCAGCAAGGCCAGCAGCAGGACGCGGCTGCGGATTCCCAAACGGTCGAGCACACCTGTCTCCTGTCATGTGCTGTTGAAGGCGCGATTCGCGCATCAGCGGGAACGTTACTCTGCACTGAGGGGTAATGCACAGGATTTGTAGTGGTTTTTGCTTTTCTCGGCGGGCGTTGCCGGCGCGGCCACTTCGAGGTCACGTCAGTCGGACGACGGTTGCCTTGTTCGGACCGCTTGTCCAATAATCGCGTAACTGAGAATTGATGGCAGTTGCCAATGCATCCTGAAGCGATTCACGCGACCAACATCCTCGCCATCGAGGACGACCCCGTGCTCGGCGCCTACCTGCATGACGAGCTGCAGCGCGGCGGCTTCCAGGTGACCTGGTGCCGCAATGGCCTGGAGGGTCTGGAGGCAGCGGGGCGGCAGGTATTCGACCTGGTGCTGATGGACATCCTGCTGCCCGGCCTCAACGGCCTGGACGCCCTGGCCAGCCTGCGTCGACGCAGCGCCACGCCGGTGATCCTGATGTCGGCGCTGGGCGCCGAGGCCGACCGCATCAGCGGCTTCGAGCGCGGCGCGGACGACTACCTGCCCAAGCCGTTCAGCTTTGCCGAGCTGCGGGTGCGGATCGAGGCGATCCTGCGCCGGGTGGCCTTCGAGCGACGCGCTCGGGCGCCGCGTGAGGTGGAGACCGGGCAGTTGCATTTCGACGAGCAGACCACCGATGTCAGTCTCGCCGGAGCCTGTGCCGGTCTGACCCCCAGCGAGTACCGCCTGCTCGACACCCTGCACCGCAGCCAGGACGAGGTGCTGAGCAAGCCCTTCCTTTACCAGCAGGTACTGCAGCGCGGCTACTCGCGGCATGACCGCAGCCTGGACATGCACGTCAGCCAGATCCGCCGCAAGCTCAAGGCCATCGGCTACCACGAGCGACAAGTGCGTACCGTGTGGGGCAAAGGCTATGTGTTCGGCGCGGGCGAGGCCGACTGAACCGTGCTTGACCGTCACTCGCTGTTCTGGAAACTGACCGTCCTGCTGGTGGGCTTCTGCCTGCTGATGATTGGCCTGAGCTACAGCTGGGGCCGGCACATGGAAACCCAGGATGCTTTCCTCTCCGAGCCGGCACGGCAAGTGTTGCGCGGCTATGCGGCCGAAGCCGAGCAGGCCTGGCGCAGCGGCGACCGTGAGGGCGTGGACGCCTGGCTGGCCACCATGCGCGAGCGCGAGCGGGGCTGGGTGGGCGTGCTCGATGGCGATCTGCAGCCGCTGGGCAGCGCCGACCTGACTGCTGGCCAGGCCCAGCGCCTGACCCGCCTGCGTGGCGTCGACTGGCCCATGAGCCGGCGCACCATCGGCCAGCCCTGGTTGCGCCTGCCGTTCCCCGGCGCGCCGGAGCAGGGCATGCTGGTGATCGAGCTGCCGGAGCGTTTCAACCCTGGTCAGTACCGGTTGTTCTGGCGCATCGTCACCAACGGCATCATCCCCGGGCTGTTCACCTTGCTGCTGTGCGTCGGCCTGTACCGCATGCTGATCGTGCCGCTCAACCAGTTGCGCGAGCAGGCCAATGCCTGGCGGGCTGACCAGCTGGCGGCCAGGCTGGACTCGCGCACCACCCGGCGCAAGGACGAGCTGGGCGAACTGGCCCGGGCCTTCGACCAGATGGCCGAGCGCCTGCAGGGTACCGTGGCCCTGCAGCAGCAATTACTGCGCGACCTGTCCCACGAGATGCGCACGCCGCTCAGCCGCCTGCGCGTGGCCTGCGATGGCGAGACCGACCTGCAGCGCCTGCGCGAACGCCTGCACCGCGAGGTGGATGGCATGCAGCAACTGGTCGAGGACACCTTGCAACTGGCCTGGCAGGACGCCGAGCGCGCGCCGGTGAACCTCGAGCCGATCCAGGTGGCGGCGCTGTGGGACCTGCTCAGCGAGAACGCCTGCTACGAAAGCGGCTGGGCACCGCGACGGTTGCGTTGCGAGTTGCCGGCCGACTGCTGGGTGCAGGGCAGCCTCAACGACCTGGCCCAGGCATTGGAGAACATGCTGCGCAACGCCATCCGTCACTCCCCGGAGGCGGGGGTGGTGCGCCTGAGCGGTTGGCGTGAGGGCGGGTATTGGCGTATCGACCTGGAGGACGAGGGCGGTGGCGTGGCCGAGGAAGACCTGGAGCGGATCTTCGCGCCGTTTTCCCGGCTGGAGGGTTCGCGGCCCGGGGATGGTGGTTTCGGCCTGGGCTTGAGCATCGCCCGCAATGCGATCCGGCGCCAGGGTGGGAGCGTGTGGGCGGTCAATGGCGAGCATGGCCTGCGCTTGTGCATGCGCCTGGCTGCGGAGGAGTCGAGCCCATCGCGGGACAAGTCGCAGCGGTGCACCGCCGCTCCCACAAGGTCTCCGCACACCCTGTAGGAGATTACCCAGCCCTTGGGCTGCGCTGTCGCGCAGGGAACAGGGTTCCAGCGTGGGAGCGGGCTTGCCCCGCGATCACCCGCAAAGCGGGTGCCAGGCCTCCGCACTTATAGCCACCCGTTATAACATCCAGCAATTGCGTGATATGGCCACGCTGGGTTTGCCGGTATGATAGTCGCCCCTGCCGTCCGGATTGCGAAAACGCCCATGACCCTGCAGTACCCAACCATCGCCGATTGCATCGGCCATACGCCACTGGTTCGCCTGCAGCGCATCGCCGGGGACACCAGCAACACCTTGCTGCTCAAGCTCGAAGGCAACAATCCGGCAGGCTCGGTCAAGGACCGCCCGGCGCTGTCGATGATCACCCGCGCCGAGCTGCGTGGCCAGATCAAGCCCGGCGACACCCTCATCGAAGCCACCTCCGGCAACACCGGCATCGCCCTGGCCATGGCCGCGGCGATCAAGGGCTACAAGATGATCCTGATCATGCCGGACAACTCCACCGCCGAGCGCAAGGCGGCGATGACCGCCTACGGCGCCGAGCTGATCCTGGTGACCAAGGAAGAGGGCATGGAGGGCGCGCGCGACCTCGCCGAGAAGATGCAGGCCGAAGGCCGCGGCCTGGTCCTCGACCAGTTCGCCAACGGCGACAACCCGATCGCCCACTACAACAGCACCGGCCCGGAAATCTGGCAGCAGACCCAGGGCACCATCACCCATTTCGTCAGCTCCATGGGCACCACCGGCACCATCATGGGCTGCTCGCAGTACCTCAAGGAGCAGAACCCGGCGGTGCAGATCGTCGGCCTGCAGCCGATGGAAGGCTCGGCCATCCCCGGCATCCGTCGCTGGCCCCACGAGTACCTGCCGAAGATCTTCGACGCCACCCGCGTCGATCGCGTGGTCGACATGTCCCAGCAGGAGGCCGAGGAGACCACCCGTCGCCTGGCCCGCGAAGAGGGCATTTTCTGTGGCGTATCCTCCGGCGGTGCGGTGGCGGCGATGCTGCGCCTGTCCCGTGAAGTCGAGAACGCGGTGATGGTCGCCATCATCTGCGACCGCGGCGACCGTTACCTCTCCACCGGCCTGTTCGATCCGACCTGATGTCCAGAAAGAAAAGCAACGCCGGCCTGCGTTTCCAGCCGGCCGGCGGCAACCGTGCCGCACAACTGCCCGTGGGCAAGAAGCAGCGTCTGTCGATCGAGCGCGTGGCCGGTGACGGTCGCGGCATCGCCTTCATCGAAGGACGTACCTGGTTCGTCAGCGGCGCGCTGGCCGGCGAGGACGTCGAGGCGCGGGTGCTCGCTGCCCGTGGCAAGGTGGTCGAGGCGCGCCTGGAGCGCGTGTTCCAGGCCAGCCCCGAGCGCCGCGAAGCACCTTGCCGGCACTACGCCCGCTGCGGTGGCTGCAACCTCCAGCACCTGCCCCATGACGGCCAGCTGGCACTCAAGCAGCGCCTGCTCGCCGAGCAGCTGCAGCGGGTGGCTGGCGTGCAGCCCGAGGAGTGGGCTGTTCCCCTGAGCGGACCGGAATTCGGCTACCGCCGCCGGGCGCGGGTCGCGGTACGCTGGGACACCAAGGCGCGCCAACTGGACGTTGGGTTCCGCGCCGAGGCCAGCCAGGACATCGTCGGCATCGACGAATGCGCGGTGCTGGTACAACCCTTGCAAACGATCATGCGCCACCTGCCGACCGTGTTGCGCAGCCTGGGCAAGCCGCAGGCGCTGGGGCACGTGGAGCTGTTCAGCGGTACCGCCGAGGCGGTGCTGGTGCGGCATGTGGCGCCATTGCCCAGTGAAGACCTGGCACGGCTCGAGGCGTTCTGCCGCGAAGCCGGCGCCCAGCTGTGGCTGCAGGGCGATGGCGAGCCAGCGCCGGTGGATGCTGCGGCGCAACTGGGCTTTGCCCTGGAGCCCTGGGGCCTGGAACTGGCCTGGCGGCCGGGAGACTTCGTCCAGGTCAATGCCCAGGTCAACACCCTGATGATCCAGCAGGCCCTGGCCTGGCTGGCGCCCGAGGCGCACGAGCGGGTCCTGGACCTGTTCTGTGGCCTGGGCAACTTCGCCTTGCCCCTGGCTCGCCAGGCGCGCGAGGTGGTGGCGGTGGAGGGCGTGCAGGCCATGGTCGAGCGCGCGGCGGCCAACGCCGACGGTAACAATGTGCATAACGCTCGGTTTTTTCAGGCCGATTTATCGCAGCCTTTGGCAGGCGCCGGATGGGTCGCCGAGGGCTTTTCTGCGGTACTCTTGGATCCACCGCGCGACGGGGCTTTCGAGGTGGTGCAAGGCATCGCCCGGCTGGGTGCGAAGCGGCTGGTCTACGTATCGTGCAACCCGGCCACGCTGGCGCGAGACGCGCAGGTGCTGGTCGGGCAGGGGTACCGGTTAAAAAGGGCCGGGATTCTCGACATGTTTCCTCAGACGGCGCATGTCGAGGCCATGGCGTTATTCGAAGCGGGCTAGCCGGGCTGGCCCTCTTGGTGCGCCCTTCAGGGAGTGAGGGACGCACAGGTGATAGCCAGTGCACCCGCGTGGTGCGCTGTATGGAAAGGTAGAACAAAGATGGTACAGGTGAGAGTGCACCAGCCGGTCAACCACGACGGCAGTATCAATCTCGAAGCATGGCTCGATCATGTGGTGAGCGTCGATTCGCAGCTCGATCGCCCGGGGCTGAAAGAGGCCTGCGAGTTCGCCCATGAAGTCGAGAAGAAAGGCAATCCGGCCAAGCATTCCTGGGCCGACGGCACCTCCAGTTTCCAGGCGGGGCTGGAGATCGCCGAAATCCTCGCCGACCTCAAGCTCGACCAGGATTCGCTGGTGGCGGCGGTCATCTACCGTTCGGTGCGCGAAGGCAAGGTGACCCTGGCCGAGGTCGGCCAGCGTTTCGGCCCGGTGGTGTCCAAGCTGATCGACGGCGTGCTGCGCATGGCGGCCATCAGTGCCAGCCTCAGCCCGCGCCAGTCGCTGGTGCTCGGTTCCCAGGCGCAGGTCGAGAACCTGCGCAAGATGCTGGTGGCCATGGTCGACGACGTGCGCGTGGCGCTGATCAAGCTCGCCGAACGTACCTGCGCCATCCGTGCGGTCAAGGCCGCTGATGACGAAAAACGCCTGCGCGTGGCCCGCGAGGTGTTCGACATCTATGCGCCGCTGGCGCACCGGCTGGGTATCGGCCATATCAAATGGGAACTCGAGGACCTGTCGTTCCGCTACCTCGAGCCCGATCAGTACAAGCAGATCGCCAAGCTGCTGCACGAGCGCCGGCTGGACCGCGAGCGCTTCATCAGCGACGTGATGAACCAGCTGCAGAACGAGCTGCTGGCCACCGGCGTCAACGCCGACATCAGTGGCCGGGCGAAACATATCTACTCGATCTGGCGCAAGATGCAGCGCAAGGGCCTGGAATTCAGCCAGATCTACGACGTGCGCGCGGTGCGCGTGCTGGTGCCGGAAGTGCGCGACTGCTACACCGCGCTGGGCATCGTGCACACCCTGTGGCGGCACATCCCCAAGGAGTTCGACGACTACATCGCCAACCCCAAGGAAAACGGCTACCGCTCCCTGCACACCGCGGTGATCGGCCCCGAGGGCAAGGTGCTGGAGGTGCAGATCCGCACCCACGCCATGCACGAGGAAGCCGAGCTGGGCGTGTGCGCGCACTGGCGCTACAAGGGTACTGACGTCAAGCCCAGCTCCAACCACTACGAAGAGAAGATCTCCTGGCTGCGCCAGGTGCTGGAGTGGCACGAGGAACTGGGCGACATCGGCGGCCTGGCCGAACAGCTGCGTGTCGATATCGAGCCGGACCGGGTCTACGTGTTCACCCCCGACGGCCACGCCATCGACCTGCCCAAGGGCGCCACGCCGCTGGACTTCGCCTACCGGGTGCACACCGAGATCGGCCACAACTGCCGGGGCGCCAAGATCAATGGCCGTATCGTGCCGCTGAACTACAGCCTGCAGACCGGCGAGCAGGTGGAGATCATCACCAGCAAGCACGGCAACCCGAGCCGTGACTGGCTGAACTCCAACCTGGGCTACGTGACCACCTCGCGGGCCCGGGCCAAGATCGTCCACTGGTTCAAGCTGCAGGCCCGCGACCAGAACGTGGCCGCCGGCAAGACCCTGATCGAGCGCGAACTGAGCCGATTGGGCCTGCCCCAGGTGGACTTCGAACGCCTGGCGGAAAAGGCCAACGTCAAGACTGCCGAGGACATGTTCGCCGCCCTTGGCGCCGGCGACCTGCGCCTGGCGCACATGGTCAACGCCGCGCAGCAGTTGCTCGAACCCGAGCGCCTGGAGCCGGTCGAGCTGATCCCACGCCAGGCCCGGGGCATCCGCGCGGGCAAGCGCAGCGACATCCAGATCCAGGGCGTCGGCAACCTGCTCACGCAGATGGCCGGGTGCTGCCAGCCGCTGCCGGGCGATGCCATCGTCGGCTACATCACCCAGGGCCGTGGCGTGAGCATTCACCGCCAGGATTGCGCCTCGGTGCTGCAGCTGGCGGGCAAGGAGCCGGAGCGCATGATCCAGGTCAGCTGGGGGCCGATCCCGGTGCAGACCTACCCGGTCGACATCGTCATCCGTGCCTACGACCGCCCGGGGCTGCTGCGCGACGTGTCGCAGGTGCTGCTCAACGAGAAGATCAACGTGCTGGCGGTCAACACCCGCTCGAACAAGGAAGACAACACCGCGCTGATGTCGCTGACCATCGAGATCCCCGGCCTGGATGCCCTCGGGCGCTTGCTGGGGCGGATCTCGCAGTTGCCCAACATCATCGAGACGCGGCGTAATCGCACCCCTTGATACCGCCCGCTCCCCGCGTGGGAGCGGGCTTGCCCCGCGATGGGGCCGGTAAGGACAACCCATGACCTACACCCTTGAAGACCTGCTGCACCTGATGGCCCGCCTGCGCGACCCGCAATATGGCTGCCCCTGGGACCTCAAGCAGGACTACGCCAGCATCGTCCCGCACACCATCGAGGAAGCCTACGAAGTCGCCGACGCCATCGAGCGCGGCGATTTCGAGCACCTGCAGGGCGAGTTGGGCGATCTGCTGTTCCAGGTGGTCTACTACAGCCAGCTGGCCCGCGAGGAAGGGCGCTTCGAGTTCGATGGGGTGGTCGATTCGATCACTCGCAAGCTGATCCGTCGCCATCCCCATGTGTTCCCTACCGGCGAGCTGTACGCATCGTTGGACACACCCAAGCTCGACGAGGGCCAGGTCAAGTCGCGCTGGGAAGAAATCAAGGCCGAGGAACGCGCCGAGAAAGGCGCCCCGGAGCAGTTGTCCTTGCTCGATGACGTACCGGCTGCCTTGCCCGCCCTGTCCCGCGCCGCCAAACTGCAGAAGCGCGCGGCCACGGTCGGCTTCGACTGGCCCGAGGCGTTGCCGGTGCTGGACAAGGTCCGCGAGGAGCTCGACGAAGTGCTGCAGGCCATGGCCGACGGCGACAGCGACGCGCTGGAGGACGAGCTGGGCGACCTGTTGTTCGCCACCGTCAACCTGGCCCGGCACCTCAAGCACGACCCGGAAAACGCGTTGCGCCGCGCCAACCGCAAGTTCGAGCGGCGCTTCCGATTCATCGAACAGGCATTGCGCGAGCAGGGCCTGAACATCCAAGATCGTACCCTCGACGAGCTGGACGCCCTCTGGGGCGAGGCCAAGCGTCAGGAAAAGAACCTGCCCAGCTGCGGCTGAGCCGATGCATAAGTGAGTGAACACCCATGAGCCTTTCCCTTCGCGACCAATTGCTCAAAGCCGGCCTGGTCAACCAGAAACAGGTTTCGCAGACCAACAAAGCCCAGAAGAAACAGAAACGCCTGGAACACAAGGGTCAGGTGGAGGTGGACGACAGCCAGCAACGCCTGGCCAAGGAAGCCATGGCCGAGAAGGCCAGGAAGGACCAGGAACTGAATCGCCAGGTCCAGGAGAAGGCCGAGCAGAAGGCCCGTGCCGCGCAGATCAAGCAACTGATCGAGGCGACCCGCCTGCCCAAGCTGACCACTGAGGACTACTACAACTTCGTCGATGACAAGAAGGTCAAGCGCATCGCCGTCAACGCCCTGATGCGCAGCAAGCTGAGCAATGGCGCGCTGGCCATCGTCGCCCATGGTGGCGGCTACGAGGTGATCCCGCGCGAGGCGGCGGTGAAGATCCAGGAGCGTGACCCCAATCGCATTCTGCTGCTCAACACCCATGTCGAGGAGGCGGACGAGGACGATCCGTACGCGGCCTACAAGATCCCTGACGATCTCATGTGGTAAGCACGAAAAACCCCGCCTTGGCGGGGTTTTTTGTTGCAGGGCCGGGTCACTGCGCCGGGCGTTGGCGCTCGAGGTACTCCAGCTCCATGCGGTATTGCTGAGCCTGTTGCTCGTCATGGAACATGCCGACCAGCTGGCCTTGTTGATGCACGTCCCAGATCCGCAGGCCAGCGGCCTGGCCTTCGTGGGACATTTTCGATTCGTCGCGTTCGGTTACCTGGACTGTCATCGTCAAACTCCACTGCTTAGGTTGGCTGCGGCACTCTGTCGCAGGGCTCCTTTATAGAATTTGTTAGCAGGCTAAGTAAATAAAACAGCGATGAAACAAGTTTCATGAAAGGGCCAATCGCGGGGCAAGCCCGCTCCCACGAACCGATCACAAACCTGCGTGGGAGCGGGCTTGCCCCGCGATTTGGCGATACAGGTATTGACCAAAAAAGAAGCCCCGCACAAGGGGGGCTTCGGGCGTTGCAGGCAGCGGTATCAGTTACCCTTGACCGCCTTGCCATCGACCGTGCCATCCTGCAGCACGATCACGTACTCCTTGCCATCGGTCTCGACCTGGCGCAGTTGCACCAGCAGGTAGTCCCAGTCCTTGGCGAACCACAGCTCGGTGATGCGCTTGCTCTGGCTCGGGTCGCGCACGCGCTCGACCTTGATCGCGTCGACCTGGCCGGTCTTGGTGGTCACTTTTTCGGTGCCCAGCACGCGGAAGTCGTAGGTGTCGATCTCGTCACCGTCGACCACCTGGTAGGTCATGCTCTTCTTGCCGGCGGCCACGTCATGCTGCAGGGCCAGCTGGTAGGACGACTTGTCCAGCACGCCGCGGTTGAGCGGCAGGTTGATGGCGTCGCCACGGTCGCTGCCGGTGATCTTCTTGCCGGCCCAGTCGAAGTTCAGGTCGACCTTCTTCGCCTTGCCCAGGCCGCCGCGTTCGAAGTGATACTGCTGCGGCAGCAGGGTGTCGTTCTCGAACTTGAGGGTGCTTTGCTCGGTCAGGCTGGCGATCATCATCGAAGCCTTGAAGTTCAGGCTCCAGGTGCCGTTGGCGTTCTTTTCCAGGCTGCGTGCGGCGGTGCCGCTCATCGGCAGCTGTTTCCAGTCGGCGGTGTAGCTGGCCGCGAAAGGCTTCAGATCAGCTGCCTGGAGGGGCAGGGCGAGCACGGCGAGAGCCAAGAGCAGGGCGCGACGCATAAATTCTCCTAGGATCGAATCAAGTGACCGCTGGCCGCCAGCGGCTGGCCATCCAGTAATGCACCCTGTTCGCCCAGACGCAAGCGTCCTTCGGCGAACCAGCGCACCGCCAGCGGGTAGATCTGGTGTTCCTGCAGGTGCACGCGCTGGGCGAGCGTCTGCGCGGTGTCGTCCGTTGCCACGGGCAGCACAGCCTGTACGACCAGAGGCCCGCCATCGAGTTCCTCGGTGACGAAGTGCACGCTGCAGCCATGCTCGGCGTCGCCCGCTTCCAGCGCGCGCTGGTGGGTGTGCAGGCCTTTGTACTTCGGCAACAGTGACGGATGGATGTTCAGCAGGCGGCCCTGGTAGTGGCGCACGAAATCGCCACTGAGGATGCGCATGAAGCCGGCCAGCACCACCAGGTCGGGCTGGAAGCCGTCGATCAGCGCCATCAGCGCGGCGTCGAAGGCTTCGCGCCCGTCGAACCCGGTGTGCGACAACACGGCGGTCTCGATGCCGGCGGCCTTGGCGCGCTCGAGGCCGTAGGCATCGGCACGGTTCGAGATGACCGCGCGGATGCGTGCCGGGCTGTCGCTGGCGCTGTTGCTGTTGATCAGTGCCTGCAGGTTGCTGCCGGAGCCCGACAGCAACACGACTACATTGCAGGGCATCAGTGTGCCTTGAGGTTCTGCAGCTCGACCTGGGCGGCGCCTTCGGCGGCCACGTCGATACGGCCGATCACCCACGGTTGCTCGCCTTCGGCGCGCAGCACGTTCAGAGCGTTGTCGACCTGGTCCTGGGCCACGCAGATGACCATGCCCACGCCGCAGTTCAGCACGCGGTGCATTTCATGCTCGTCGACGTTGCCTTTTTCCTGCAGGAAGTCGAATACCGCCGGACGCTGCCAGCTGGCCACGTCGACCACGGCCTGGGCGCCTTTTGGCAGTACGCGCGGGATGTTGTCCAGCAGGCCGCCGCCGGTGATGTGGGCCATGGCCTTGACCGCGCCGGTCTGCTTGATCAGTTGCAGCAGTGGCTTGACGTAGATGCGGGTCGGCGCCATCAGCAGGTCGGCCAGCGGCTTGCCGTCGAGCTGAGTGTTGTCGATGTCGGTGCCGGACACCTCGAGGATCTTGCGGATCAGCGAGTAGCCGTTGGAGTGCGGACCGGAGGACGGCAGGGCGATCAGGGCGTCGCCGGTGACCACTTTCGAGCCGTCGATGATCTCGGCCTTTTCCACCACGCCAACGCAGAAACCGGCCAGGTCGTAGTCTTCGCCTTCATACATGCCTGGCATCTCGGCGGTTTCACCACCGACCAGCGAGCAACCGGCCAGTTCGCAACCGGCGCCGATGCCGGTAACCACGGTGGCGGCCACGTCGACGTTGAGCTTGCCGGTGGCGTAGTAGTCGAGGAAGAACAGCGGCTCGGCGCCGCACACCACCAGGTCATTGACGCACATGGCGACCAGGTCCTGGCCGATGCTGTCGTGCTTGTTCAGGTTCAGCGCCAGGCGCAGCTTGGTGCCGACGCCGTCGGTGCCGGAGACCAGCACCGGCTGCTTGTAGCCGGCCGGGATCTCGCAGAGGGCGCCGAAGCCGCCCAGGCCACCCATGACTTCAGGACGTGCGGTGCGCTTGGCGACGCCCTTGATGCGTTCGACCAGTGCTTCGCCGGCGTCGATGTCTACACCGGCGTCTTTGTAGCTCAGGGAGGGTTGCTTGCTCATTGATCCAGGCCTTTAGGAGGGAGGGATTCAGAAAAACGACCGGGACGGCCAAGGCCGGTTTCAGAAACGGCGGCTGCCTGTACGTCACTGGTCTGCGAAGGCGCGCGATTTTATCAGGGTTGCCCCAAGGCGGCCATCCTCAGGCCGACGGGCAGGCGGGAAATCTGGGCAAAAAACCGTGTTTCACCCCCTGCGACTGGTTGCCGCGCCGGTGCCTGTATAAGGTATAGGCATGGCGACCCACGCAACGGGCCGGCAACGCGGAGCATTTTTCGTGGTTGCGCGGTCACAGCCGACAGGCAAGGGCGTGTCGCCCCAAGGTCATCTGGACAGGAATCCTCAATGCGTCTTCTCAATTTCCTCGCGTGTGCCTGCCTGGCTGTGGCCGGCACCGTCGCCCAGGCCGAAACCGTCTCTGGCTTGTATCAGGTGCGCGAACCGGTCGAAGGGCAGGGCGGCGAAGCCCGCGCCCAGGCCACCGGCAAGGCCCTGGATACCTTGATGCTGCGCCTGACCGGCGATCCCAAGGCGGCGCAGAACCCGGCATTGGCCGCCCTGCGCAAGGACCCGCAGCAGATCATCAACCAGGTCGGTACCGAGGCCGGGCCGCCGGAGTCGGTGCTGGTCGAATTCGACCCCGGCAGCACCGAGCGCGCCCTGCGCCAGGCCGGCCTGGCGCTGTGGGGCAGCAATCGGCCGTCGATCCTCGGCTGGTGGTTGAACGACAGCGTCGAGGGCAGCAGCCTGGTCGGCGATGGCCAGGCCGTCGCCGAGCCCCTGCGCCGGGCCGCCCAGCACCGCGGCCTGCCTCTGCGCCTGCCGTTGGCCGACTTGCAGGAGCAACTGGTAGCCAATGCCAAGTTGCTCGAAGGCAATGACCCGGCGCCGCTGCACGAGGCCTCCGAGCGCTATGGCGCCGATGCACTGCTGGCGGTGCACGCCCACGAGGCCGACGGCAAATGGCAGGGTAAATGGCAGCTGTGGCTGGGCGACCAGCGCGAGCAGGGCAGCGCCGAAGGCGCCGACCAGGCGGCCCTGGCCGATGCCGTGCTGCTGGCGGTGAGCAACCGCCTGGCGCCGCGTTACGTCACCCGTCCCGGCGCCAGCAGCGACCTGCAGGTGCAGGTCCAGGGCATGAACCTGGCGCGCTACGCCGAGCTGAGCCGGGTGCTCGAGCCTTATGGCGCGCGCCTGCAGATGGCTGATGGCGGCACCCTGACCTACCGCGTCAGCGGCAATCGCGAGCAGCTGCGCGCGCAGTTGAGCCTGGCCAAGCTCCAGGAACTGCCCGCCGAGCCTGTGCCCACCACGCCTGTGCCGAGCACGCAGGACCCGGCCGGCGCGACGCCGCCGGCCACCGCCGCCAAGCCGTTCGACGGCCTGCGTTTTCGCTGGTAAGGAATACTTGAATGATTGATATGCGTCGCTGGATCTGGTTGGGCGCGGCTTTTGTGATCGCCGTGCTGCTGTACTTCCTGCACAACATCCTCTCGCCGTTCCTGGTGGGCATCCTGTTGGCCTACCTGGCAGACCCGCTGGTGGATCGCCTGGAGCGGCTCGGCCTGTCGCGCACCTGGGGCGTGGTGGTGGTGTTCAGCCTGTTCACCCTGATCTTCCTGGCTCTGCTGCTGGTGCTGGTGCCGATGCTGGCCAAGCAGCTGCTGCGCCTGTACGAGCTGGCGCCGCAGATGCTCGACTGGCTGCAGCATGTGGCACTGCCCTGGGTGCAGAGCCGCCTGGGCCTGGCCGATGGCTTCTGGAAGTTCGACAAGATCAAGGCTGCCATCGGCGAGCACATGGGCCAGACCACCGACATCGTCGGCGTGCTGCTGTCCCAGGCCACCGCTTCGAGCCTGGCGCTGATCGGCTGGCTGGCCAACCTGGTGCTGATCCCGGTGGTGGGCTTCTACCTGCTGCGCGACTGGGACCTGATGATGGCCAAGCTGCGCAGCCTGCTGCCGCGCCAGCGCGAGCCGCAGGTGGTGGGGCTGGCCGGCGAGTGCCACGAGGTGCTGGGGGCCTTCGTGCGCGGGCAATTGCTGGTGATGCTGGCGCTGGGCGTCATCTATTCCACCGGCTTGATGCTGGTGGGCCTGGAGCTGGGCCTGCTGATCGGCATGCTCGCGGGGCTGGCGGCGATCGTGCCGTACATGGGCTTCATCATCGGCATCGGCGCGGCACTGGTCGCCGGGTTGTTCCAGTTCGGCGGTGAGCTCTACCCGATGTTGGGCATCGTCGCGGTATTCATGATCGGGCAGGCCCTCGAAGGCATGGTGCTGACACCGCTGCTGGTGGGCGACCGCATCGGCCTGCACCCGGTGGCGGTGATTTTCGCGATCCTGGCCGGCGGCGAGCTGTTCGGCTTTACCGGGGTGTTGCTGGCGTTGCCGGTGGCGGCGGTGATCATGGTGCTGTTGCGGCATGTGCATGACCTGTACAAGGAATCGGACATGTATGCCGGGGAGATCGACCCGGAGCTATGACCGATCGCTCCCATGTCCGCCTGGCTTTCGTGGGAGCGGGCTTGCCCCGCGATGCTTGTAAAGTGGTGCAACTGATTGATTTTACTTGCGCTATTCCCCTCGCCGATTGTGCCGTCAGCGCTGCGGGTATAGACTTTGCACACTGTTCATCAAAGGCCCCCTGTGGTCCCCGCGACCGCCCGCGAGCATGAAACCGATCCAGTTGCCCCTGGGTGTGCGTCTGCGCGACGACGCCACCTTCATCAACTACTACCCCGGCGCCAATGCTGCGGCACTGGGCTATGTCGAGCGGCTGTGCGAAGCCGATGCCGGCTGGACCGAAAGCCTCATCTACCTGTGGGGCAAGCAGGGCGTGGGCCGCACCCACCTGTTGCAGGCCGCCACCCAGCGTTTCCAGCAGTTGGGTCAACCCGCTGTCTATCTGCCCCTGGCGCAACTGCTCGATCGTGGCGTCGAACTGCTCGATCACCTCGAACAGTACGAGCTGGTGTGCATCGACGACCTGCATGTGATTGCCGGCAAGGCGGACTGGGAAGAGGCGATGTTCCACCTGTTCAACCGCCTGCGCGACAGCGGCCGGCGCCTGCTGCTGGCGGCGTCCAGCTCGCCACGGGAACTGCCGATCAAGCTGGCCGACCTGAAATCGCGGCTGACCCTGGCACTGATCTTCCAGATGCGCGGGATGTCCGACGAGGACAAGCTGCGTGCCTTGCAACTGCGCGCCTCGCGCCGTGGCCTGCACCTCACCGACGAGGTCGGCCACTTCATCCTCACCCGCGGCACGCGCAGCATGAGCGCGCTGTTCGACCTGCTCGAGCGCCTCGACCAGGCGTCCCTGCAGGCCCAGCGCAAGCTGACCATCCCGTTCCTCAAGGAAACCCTCGGCTGGTAACCCTGAGAACACGGTGCCAGAGCGTCAAAACGGAAAAGTCACATCTTTTTCGATAAAATTTGCAAATGGGTCCGATAGAAGGCATAGTTTCCCCCTTCTAAAGGACTACAGACACGGTCGTGCCCATGCTGAAGCGCTTCGCACCCCTCGTGCCACTTGCACTTGTCACCCTACTTTACGGCTGCGCCTCCACTGGCCCGGTCGAGCCTTCGCAGGACCACCGCGTGGCCACCGAGCAATCGGTCAAGGCCAAGGCTTCCGCCTCTTCCGTATTCACCGAGGAAGAGCTGGCCAGCGAAGACGACCTCGACGCCTTCTCCAGCAACGGCAAGCCTTATCAGCTGCCCGTGCTGGCCGACAGCATTCTCGAACGCGGCATGGCCCTGATCGGCACCCGCTACCGTTTCGGCGGTACCTCCGAGAAGTCCGGCTTCGACTGCAGCGGTTTCATCGGCTACCTGTTCCGCGAAGAAGCGGGCATGAACCTGCCACGCTCGACCCGCGAGATGATCAACGTCGACGCGCCAAAGGTCGCCCGCAACAAGCTCAAGCCCGGCGACCTGCTGTTCTTCAGCACCAACGGCCGTGGCCGCGTCAGCCATGCCGGCATCTACCTGGGTGACAACCAGTTCATCCACTCCAGCAGCCGCCGCAGCGGTGGCGTGCGCATCGACAGCCTGGGCGATCGCTACTGGAGCAAGACCTTCATTGAGGCCAAGCGCGCGCTCGCCATGGCGCCGACCACGATCTCGCGCAATTGATTTGATATCAAAATGCTGTAACCTCGCACGGCGGCGTAGCTGAAAAGCTCGCCGCCGTGCGCATTTACAGAAAGCGTCTAATCTAAATTCTCAATTCTTTTTACCTTCGGCCGTGGCCGTCGGGTTCTCGACAGGACGTTCGCATCATGGCGATGTTGGCGCGCTTCGCATTCCTTTCCCTGGTGGCCCTGCTTGCGGCCTGCTCCAGCCGTGCACCTGCGCCGGCGCCCATGCCCAAACAGCCGATGGTGTTCAATCAAGCGCCTTCCTCGCCTGCCGCTGACGATGTGCTGTTCCGCGCCATCGGCCTGGTGGGTACGCCGTACCGCTGGGGTGGCAACACGCCGGATTCCGGATTCGATTGCAGCGGCCTGATCGGCTATGTCTACCGTGACGCGGCGGGCATCAGCCTGCCGCGTTCGACCCGCGAGATGATTGTCATGCGTGCGCCGAACGTAGATATCAATGCGCTGCAGTCGGGCGACCTGGTGTTCTTTGCCACCAGCGGTGGGTCGCAGGTCAGCCATGCCGGCATCTACGTCGGCGAAGGACGCTTCGTGCACGCGCCGTCGACGGGCGGCACCGTGCGCCTGGACTACCTCTCCAACACCTATTGGTCCAAGGCCTACCTGCAGGCCAAGCGGGTGCTGCCGCCGGGGCATCTGGCGCAGAATCCCTGATAGCTGATGACCTTTCGCCAAGCCTGTGTCACTGGGTTTGGTGAAGGGAAGTGCTGTGCTCTCCCTACAATTTTCTACCGCTCCTCCTCCCGCCCGTTGCGCCAGGATGCCCGTCCCATAACGACATCCCAGGAGCGGGTCATGACCACGATCAAGGAGCGCGTAGAGCGCAGTCTCGACGCATTGGAGGCAGGGCGGCCGCTGGTACGCCTGGTGGACGAAATCGTCCGCGAATTCCCCGATCCCTATGTGCTGGCAACCCAGCACGCGCAGCGCATCGTGCTAAAGCACACCGGCAAGCCAATCGATCCACGGTTCATCTGGTGGCATCAGTTCGGCACTGCCAGCACCAGCAGCCGCAGTTTCACGGGGTGGCAGCACAGCGGGCCGCCGTTGAAGTCGATGACCTTGACCGAGCTTGTGATCAAGCGCTTCGATGCCCACTTCCAGGAGGCACCGGACGAGCTTGATCTGTACGGTGGCTTCTATCTGCAGGGGCGGCAGGCCAATCACTTCGATGAACGCAACGAAGTGGCGATGCTTGGCAGCAAGGTCCAGGAAGACCTGTGGGCGTTGGACTTCGCGATAGCCTATCGCGCCGACATCACGCGATTCTGGAACACCTATTCACAACATTTTCGTGTCCTGGCCAAGGTCAACCTGTTGGGGCAGGGGAGTATCGCCTTTCGCGCAGGGCGAATCAGCGAGAGTGACTGGGCTTCGTTGCGGGCAATGATTGCCGACGGGTTGGCTGCCGGCGTGCTGCCGACGCTGGACGCGCTCAAACAGGGCAGTTCGACAACGCCCTTTTCGGTCTTGCGCTACGTGCTGGATCAAGGCGATCGCGGTTGCCTCTACAGCTTTGTGGTGGGCAGCGGTCGTACGCTCCTCTATCGCCCCTGGGCAAGCGAGGCGTTCAAGAGTTTCGCATCGGAGCAGGATCTGGCTGGGTGGCTACGCGGGCAATTGCAGGATCCCGCCACCCTGGCCAGCTATGTGGCAGCTGCCCACACCGATGCCCGTGACCCTTCGCGTGCCCACTCGGTCAGGACGCATCTGCAAAGTATCGCCAACAGTGCGAACGATGAGGCGGCGCTGGTGTTGCTCGGTTATCTGAAGCGGCCGATCAGCATCGACCTCTTTACCTATCTGGCCAATCAGGCCACCACCGAGATGAACGACAACGCCACGGCGATGCTGGACAACGCCCAACTGCGCAAGGCGATGTGGAGTGGTTATCTCTCGGCGTTCATCAAGGTATTCGGTGGTTTTGCGCCGCTCGGTTGGCCGATGACGTTGATGCTGCTGGGGGCCAGCCTGGGCAAGGTGGGGTTGGATATCGATGCCGCCTTGCATGCCGCCGACGAGCAGAGCCGCAAGAGTGCATTGCGCGATGCCATGCTCGACAGCCTGTTCGCGGCCTTGAACATGGTCGATCTGGGGTTTCAGTCGAGTTTTGCCGCCTTGGCCCATGACGTGCCGTTCGATGGGTTGGATGGCAACCTGGACCAGTGGCAGGTGTCGCAGTCCGCCACCTTGCTGGTCGAAGGGCGGGAGAGCAACGAGCTGCTCAGTGGTGAGCAGGTGACCTCCGGGCGTTTGCGTGGCATCAGGCTGGGCAGCGATGGCAGTTGCTGGATCGTGCTCAATGGTTTGTCGTACCGCGTGCGGTATGACCATGAGCTGCATACCTGGCTGGTTGTGCCGGCCCATAACCCGTTTGCTTTCGGCCCTCTTTACCCGGTACGGCTGAACGAGGCGAATGAGTGGGAGTTGCTGGTGCCGCCGCGGTTGGTCGGGGGTATGCCGCCTGCGGTGGTGGGCATGTACAGCACCAGGTCGAGGTTCTGGGACCTGCATCTGGTGGTGGATGATGTACGCAGTAAGGTGTTCTCCGCCAATGCACTGCGCCGTCAGAAAACGCTGCTGCAGGCCCATCCGATTCCCGTGCTGGAGCAAGACCAGGTGCCTGGTGTGGACGCCAATGGCCTGGATTGCGTGCTGGTCGACGGTCGCCTGCAGTACTCCTATCGCTATGATCGCGAATACTACAATTCCCTGATCGAGTACTACACCAGCGACGAGTCCAAGGTGAACGATGTGTTCCGCTCAGGGACCTACCGGTACGACGATGAGGATGATTACATTCAAGCATTGGCCGATACCCTGGACGAGCTGCCCGAGAGTAACGAGGTGAACCTGTATCGTGGCGGGCATGGTTCCCGGGGTACGAGTGGCCAGCATTATCGCAATGGCCAGTTGCGGGTAGGGGATGTGCTGGTCAATACCGACCTGACCTCGTTTACCGAGAACCCTTACAAGGTCGCCGAGTTCGCCTCACAGCCTTCGATGAGTGCACCGGGGCACCTGCGGGGCGTGTTCGACGATACGTCGGTGGTGTTCGAACTGCCCCTCGGCCGCTACCAGGAAGGTACGCCGATCAGCGCATTCTCGCTTTACTGGGACGAAGGGGAGACCCTGTTCCTACCTGGCCACTACTTCCGGATCGACAATCTGGAGCAGGTCTACGGTGAGCACTATCGTTTCGTCCATGTCACGCTCCACCAGGTGCCCAAGCCTGCTGCCGGGCCTGTCTACGACCTGCGCACCGGCCTGTTGTTCGACGAACAGGCCTACAAGGCGCGCTTCAGGACACCTGGACTGGCAGAGCGTTTCTTTCCCGTCGACCCGCCGGCTGCAACCGCCAACTGAGGCGACGGGGATCACGCCTGCTTGAGCAGCAATGCCACCCCGGGATAGTACTGCCCCAGTTCGTTGTGCAGCTTGCGGTAGGCATACGGGAAGTACCAGGCAATCGCGCAGGCCGTATGTTTCTGCAGGTCGTCCACCAGGTCCTGCAACTCCTCGGGGCTGGCGTGCTGGCCCGCCTTCCACGGCGTGACGAACAGCGCCCCGGCCTTGAGCTGGCTGCCATAGGCGATCGGCTTGGCCAGGGTGGCGGTTTCCTGCAGGGCCGCAGTCAGGTCGAGGCGGGCGATACGCGGCCAGCGCTGGCCGGCGTGCAGGTGCAGCGACTCCTCGGCGCTGCTGATCGACAGGTCGCAGCGCCCGTCGCGCTCGCCCTCGTCGCGCTGCTTCTTGCTCATGTGCCGTTCCAGCGCCACCAGCTCACCCTGCCAGGCGGCGGCTGCGAGCAGGCCGACGTTGGCGGCGGTGCCGTGCCAGTAGGGCGCCTCGTTGTCGCCCTGCAGCTGGTTGAAGCGGTCGATACAGTCGACCCAGCGTTCGAGGGCCGGGCGCAGGAACTCCAGGCGCGGGTTGTTGATGATCAGGCCTTGCATGCTGCGCTCTCCTTGTCATTGTGATCGAGGTCAGCCGAAAAATGGTGGCTATGTGATATCACTGCTTTCAGTGTGGCACAAGCTGGCGGATCGGCCATTGATCCAGGCCAGATCGGCCCTCGTTCGATTGACGCTCCCGATTCAACCCTCTAACCTTCGCGGCGTGTTTCAGGTGCCCTGCGAGCCGCGGTTCGGCAGGGTGAAACTGGGAAGCCGGTGGGCGCCAGCAGGCGCGAGTCCGGCGCTGCCCCCGCAACGGTAGATGAGTCGAAGGTTACGCAAGGCCACTGGATTTCCAAGTCCGGGAAGGCGCGTGGCCAGGGCCTGCGCCCGCTCATGAGCCCGGAGACCGGCCTGTCACTGCCAAACGGCATCACGGAGGGTGATGCGCGGTGCGATGTGGCTGTTGCCATGCCCCTGCGCGCTCCTCGTCTGCCTGCCTTTTATCTGTCGCCGCCGCGACAGCCTGCGGAGACCCCTGATGAGCGAATCCATCGAACGCGACGAACGTCACCTGGCGCGCATGCAGCGCAAGAAGGCGATCATCGACGAGCGCATCGCCAATTCCCCCAACGAATGCGGCCTGCTGCTGGTGCTGACCGGCAATGGCAAGGGCAAGAGCAGCTCGGCCTTCGGCATGCTCGCTCGCGCCCTGGGCCATGGCATGCAGTGCGGCGTGGTGCAGTTCATCAAGGGCCGCAACAGCACCGGCGAGGAGCTGTTCTTCCGTCGATTCCCCGAGCAGGTGCGCTATCACGTGATGGGCGAGGGCTTCACCTGGGAAACCCAGGACCGCCAGCGCGACATCGCCGCCGCCGAGGCTGCCTGGGCCGTGTCGCGCCAGTTGCTGCAGGACCCGTCGATCCAGTTCGTCGTGCTCGATGAGCTGAACATCGCCCTCAAGCACGGTTACCTGGACCTGGATCAGGTGCTTTCCGATATCCAGGCGCGGCCGCCGATGCAGCATGTGATTGTCACCGGTCGCGCCGCCAAGCCGGAAATGATCGAGCTGGCCGACACCGTCACCGAGATGGGCATGCTCAAGCACGCCTTCCAGGCCGGTATCCGCGCGCAGAAGGGCGTCGAACTGTGAGTGAGTCGCGCCAGTGTCCCGCCGTGCTCATCGCGGCCCCGGCCTCGGGCCAGGGCAAGACAACAGTCACCGCCGCCCTGGCCCGTTTGCACCGCAACCTCGGGCGCAAGGTGCGGGTGTTCAAGTGCGGGCCTGACTTTCTCGATCCGATGATCCTCGAGCGTGCCAGCGGCGCGCCGGTCTACCAGCTCGACCTGTGGATGATCGGCGCCGACGAGAGCCGCCGCCTGTTGTGGGAAGCGGCGGGCGAGGCCGACCTGATCCTGATCGAGGGCGTGATGGGCCTGTTCGACGGCACGCCGTCGAGCGCCGACCTGGCGCGCCATTTCGGCGTCCCGGTGCTGGCGGTGATCGATGGCACGGCCATGGCCCAGACCTTCGGCGCCCTGGCCCTGGGCCTGGCACGCTACCAGGCCGACCTGCCGTTCGCCGGGGTGCTGGCCAACCGGGTCGGCAGCCTGCGCCATGCGCAACTGCTCGAAGGCAGCCTGACCGAAGGCCTGCGCTGGTACGGCGGGTTGTCCCGTGAGCGCGGCATCGAGCTGCCCAGCCGTCACCTGGGTCTGGTCCAGGCCAGCGAATTGAATGACCTGGATGCACGCCTGGATGCCGCCGCCGAAGCGCTGGGCGCCAGTTGCGATGCCACGTTGCCGCCACCGGTCCGTTTTGCCGGGCCTGAGCCTGTGAATGTAACTGCGTCGCTGACCGGGGTGCGCATCGGTGTGGCCCGTGATGAGGCCTTCGCCTTCACCTATGGCGCCAACCTCGACCTGCTGCGCGGCCTTGGCGCGCAGCTGGAATTCTTCTCGCCGTTGCATGATAGCGAGCTGCCCGTGGTGGACAGCCTCTACCTGCCCGGTGGCTACCCCGAGCTGCATCACCAGGCGCTGGCCGCCAACGTACCGATGTTGGAAGCGATTCGCGCCCATCATGCCGCCGGCAAGCCATTGCTGGCCGAGTGCGGCGGCATGCTCTACCTGCTCGACGCACTGACCGACGTGGCAGGCGAGCGCGCCGCGCTGCTGGGCCTGCTGCCGGGCGAGGCGACCATGCAGAAGCGCCTGGCGGCCCTGGCCCTGCAGGCGGTCGAGCTGCCCGAAGGCACCCTGCGCGGCCACACCTACCACCATTCGCTGACCAGCACCGAGCTGGCGCCGATCGCCCGCGGCCTGAGCCCCAACGGTGGGCGGGGCAACGAGGCGGTCTATCGCCTGGGGCGCCTGACCGCCTCCTACGTGCACTTCTATTTCCCCTCCAACCCCGACGCGGCGGCGGCGCTGCTGCGACCATGAGCCGACACGCCTACAGCGACACCGAGCGCCAGGCCATCTACCGGGCCATTGGCGAGCGCCGCGACATGCGCCATTTCGCCGGGGGCGAGGTGGCCCCCGAGTTGCTCGGGCGCCTGCTCGCCGCCGCCCACCAGGCGCCCAGCGTGGGCCTGATGCAGCCATGGCGGTTCATCCGAATCAGCCAGCGAGCCTTGCGCGAGCGGATCCAGGCGCTGGTGGAGCAGGAGCGGGTGCGTACCGCCGAGGCCCTGGGCGAGCGCTCAGACGAATTCATGAAGCTCAAGGTCGAAGGCATCAACGACTGCGCCGAAGTGCTGGTGGCCGCGTTGATGGACAAGCGCGAGGCGCACGTCTTCGGCCGTCGCACCCTGCCCGAAATGGACTTGGCCTCGTTGGCCTGTGCCATCCAGAACCTGTGGCTGGCGGCACGCGCCGAAGGGCTGGGCATGGGCTGGGTTTCGCTGTTCGATCCCCAGGCCCTGGCCGAGCTGCTGGGCATGCCCGCGGGCGCCAAGCCCATGGCGGTGCTGTGCCTGGGGCCGGTGACCGAATTCTATCCGGCACCGATGCTGGTGCTGGAGGAGTGGGCCGAGCAAAGGCCCTTGAGCGAGATGCTGTACGAGAACCATTGGGGAGAACGTCCATGAGCGTGGCCTTGCTGACCGTGGCGGGCGTGGCCCTGGATGCGTTGCTGGGCGAGCCGCGCCGGCGTCATCCACTGGTGGGCTTCGGCAACTTCGCCTCGCGCCTGGAACAACGTTTCAACGCCGGCGGGCGCGGTTGGCGCAGCCATGGCGTTACCGCGTGGTTCCTGGCGGTGGTGCCGCTGACCCTGCTGGCACTGATCCTGTCCTGGCTGCCGTACATCGGTTGGTTGGTGGACGTGCTGGCGCTTTACTGCGCCCTGGGCCTGCGCAGCCTGGGCGAGCATGTGCTGCCGGTGGCCCAGGCATTGCGCCAGGGGAACCTGGCCGAGGCGCGGCGGCGCGTCGGTTACCTGGTCAGTCGCGAGACCCGCGAGTTGGACGAGCCTGCCGTGGCCCGGGCGGCCACCGAGTCGGTGCTGGAAAATGGCAGCGACGCGGTGTTCGCCGCGCTGTTCTGGTTCGTCGTGGCCGGTGCGCCGGGGGTAGTGCTGTATCGCCTGAGCAATACCCTGGATGCCATGTGGGGCTATCGCAACGAACGCTTCGAGCGCTTCGGCTGGTGTGCGGCGCGCATCGACGATGGGCTGAACTATATTCCCGCCAGGCTGGTGGCGCTGACCTATGCGTTGCTGGGCAAGACCCGACTGGCCCTGGCCTGCTGGCGCAACCAGGCGCCGCTGTGGGACAGCCCCAACGCCGGCCCGGTGATGGCGGCGGGGGCCGGCGCCCTGGGCGTGGAGCTGGGCGGCCCGGCGGTGTATCACGGTGAGCTGCACGAACGACCGCGCCTGGGTGAAGGGCCGATGGCCGACGCCGATGCCATCGAGCGCGGTTGGAGCCTGGTGCAGCGCGGCGTGTGGCTGTGGGTGCTGTTGATCTGCGTGGGAGCCTATCTGAATGCTTGAACACGGTGGCCGCCTGCTGCGGGCGGTGAAACAGTACGCCATCCCACGGGAGCAATGGCTCGACCTGTCCAGCGGTATCGCGCCATGGCCTTACTCGATACCGCCGATTCCGCTGGAGGCCTGGGCCCGTCTGCCGGAGACCGAAGACGGCCTGGAGGCGGCGGCGCGGCAGTACTACGGCGCGCAGCCATTGCTGGCGGTGGCCGGTTCCCAGGCGGCGATCCAGGCCTTGCCGTACCTGCGCCCGAGCGGGCGGGTCGGGGTCCTCTCGCCTTGCTATGCCGAGCACCCGCATGCCTGGGCACGTGCAGGGCACACGCTGGTCGAGCTGGACGAGAGCAAGGTCGAGGACGTGCTCGACAGCCTCGACGTCCTGGTGCTGGTCAACCCCAACAACCCCACTGGCCACCGGGTAACCCGCGAGCGCCTGTTGGCCTGGCATGCGCGCCTGGCCGAGCGTGGTGGCTGGCTGCTGGTGGACGAAGCCTTCATGGACAACACCCCCGAACACAGCGTGGTCGGGCAGGCCGGGCAACCGGGCTTGATCGTGTTGCGCTCGTTCGGCAAGTTCTTTGGCCTGGCCGGTGTGCGGTTGGGCTTTGTCGTCGCCCAGATGGATGTACTGCGGCGCCTGGCCGAGACACTCGGGCCCTGGACCGTCAGCGGCCCGACCCGTGTGCTGGGGCAGGCCTGTTTCGCCGACGACGCGTTGCACCAGGCGCAGATTGCCCGTTGCGCCCAGGCCAGCCAGCGCCTGGCTTCGTTGCTCGACGACGCAGGCCTGCCACCCAGCGGCGGCTGCGACCTGTTCCAGTACGTGCGTGATGAGCGCGCCGCGCACCTGCATGATTTTCTCGCCCGCCGCGGTATCCTGGTGCGCCTGTTCGAGCAGCCGCCCGCGCTGCGTTTCGGCCTGCCCGCCACGGCCGCCGACGAACAACGCCTGGCCCAGGCCCTGGCGGACTACCAGAAGGAATCGGCATGACCACCCTCATGGTGCAAGGCACCACCTCCGATGCCGGCAAGAGCACCCTGGTTACCGCCCTGTGCCGCTGGCTGCTGCGCCAGGGCATCGCCGTGGTGCCGTTCAAGCCGCAGAACATGGCGCTCAACAGCGCCGTGACCGCCGACGGCGGCGAGATCGGCCGCGCCCAGGCGGTCCAGGCCCAGGCTTGCCGGCTGGCGCCGCACACCGACATGAACCCGGTGCTGCTCAAGCCCAACAGCGACACCGGCGCCCAGGTAATCGTCCATGGCCGCGCGGTGACCAGCATGAACGCCGTCGCCTATCACGACTACAAGGTCGTCGCGATGCAGGCGGTGCTGGCGTCCCACGAGCGCCTGAGCGAAGCCTACCCGGTGGTGATGGTCGAAGGCGCCGGTTCCCCGGCGGAGATCAACCTGCGTGCCGGCGACATCGCCAACATGGGCTTCGCCGAGGCGGTCGACTGCCCGGTGATCCTGGTGGCCGACATCAACCGCGGCGGCGTGTTCGCCCACCTGGTCGGCACCCTGGAGCTGCTGTCGGCGAGCGAACAGGCGCGGGTCAAGGGCTTTGTCATCAACCGTTTCCGTGGCGACATCGCCTTGCTGCAGCCGGGCCTGGACTGGCTCGAGCAGCGCACCGGCAAGCCGGTGCTGGGCGTGCTGCCCTATGTCACCGACCTGCACCTGGAGGCCGAGGACGGGATCGATACCCGCCAGGGGGCGAAGGGCGAGCGCGTGCTCAAGGTGATCGTCCCGGTGCTGCCGCGGATCAGCAACCACACCGACTTCGACCCGCTGCGCCTGCATCCGCAGGTGGACCTGCAGTTCATCGGCCCGGGCCAGCCGATCCCGCCCGCCGACCTGATCATCCTGCCAGGCTCCAAGAGCGTGCGCGGCGACCTGGCGCAACTGCGCGAGCGTGGCTGGGACACCGCCATTGCCCGGCACTTGCGCTACGGCGGCAAGCTCATCGGTATCTGCGGTGGCCTGCAGATGCTCGGCGAGCAGGTGCATGACCCATTGGGCCTGGAAGGGCCCGCCGGCTCCAGCGCGGGCCTCGGCCTGCTGGCCTACAGCACTGTGCTGGAGGCCGAGAAGCAGTTGCGCAACGTGGCCGGCACACTCGGTCTCGAGCAGGCACCGGTGTCGGGTTACGAGATCCATGCCGGGGTTACCCACGGCCCGGCGCTGGAGTGCCCGGCGGTGCAACTGGCCGATGGCCGTGCCGACGGGGCCATCAGCGCCGACGGGCAGATTCTTGCCACCTACCTGCATGGCCTGTTCGAGGGCAGCCAGTCGTGCGCCGCGCTGCTGCGCTGGGCGGGTCTGGCCGAGGTGCAGGCCATCGACTACGAGGCCCTGCGCGAACGCGATATCGAGCGCCTGGCCGACCTGGTCGAGCAGCACCTGGACACCGCGCGCCTGCGCCAACTGTGTGGAGTCGCCTGACATGCGCAACCTGATTCTTGGCGGCGCCCGTTCGGGCAAGAGCCGCCTGGCCGAGCAACTGGCCGAGGCCAGCGGCTTGCCGGTGACCTATATCGCCACCAGCCAGCCGCTGGACGGTGAGATGAATGAACGCGTGCGCCTGCACCGCGAGCGCCGTCCGGCCCATTGGGGGCTGGTGGAGGAGCCCGTGGCGCTGGCTGATGTGCTGCGCGCCGAAGCCGCCGAAGGGCGCTGCCTGCTGGTGGACTGCCTGACCCTGTGGCTGACCAACCTGTTGATGCTCGAGGATGACCTGCGCCTGGCGCTGGAGCGCGATGCGCTGCTCGATTGCCTGGAACAGCTGCCGGGCACCCTTGTCCTGGTCAGCAACGAAACCGGCCTGGGCGTGGTGCCCATGGGCGAACTGACCCGTCGTTACGTCGACCTAGCGGGCACGCTGCACCAGGCCGTGGCCGAACGCTGCCAGCGCGTGGTGCTGACCGTGGCCGGCCTCCCTCTCATGCTCAAAGGACCTGCCCTATGACCCAGATGTGGTGGCGTGACGCCTGCCAACCCCTCGACACCGCCGCCATGGACCAGGCCCGCGCCCGTCAGCAGCAGCTGACCAAACCCGCCGGCTCCCTCGGCCAGCTCGAAGGCCTGGCGATCCGTCTGGCCGGCCTGCAAGGGCGCGAGCGTCCCAGCCTGGAGCGGGTCGCCATCACGATCTTCGCCGGCGACCATGGCGTGGTGGAGGAGGGCATCTCCGCCTACCCGCAGGCGGTGACCGGGCAGATGCTGCGCAACTTCGTCGGTGGTGGCGCGGCGATCAGCGTGTTGGCGCGCCAGTTGGAGGCTGACCTTGAGGTGGTTGATCTCGGTACGATCGACCCGACGCTGCAACTCCCTGGTGTCCATCACCTGAACCTTGGGCCCGGCACCGCCAACTTCGCCCGTCAGCCGGCGATGACCGACGCGCAACTGGCTGCGGCGCTGCAGGCCGGTCGCGACAGCGCCTTGCGCGCCCTCGACAGCGGCGCCCAGCTGTTTATCGGCGGCGAAATGGGCATCGGCAACACCACTGCGGCGGCGGCTGTGGCCAGCACCTTGCTGGGCTGCCCGGCACGCGAGCTGAGCGGCCCGGGCACCGGCCTGGACAGCGCCGGCGTGCGGCACAAGGCCGAAGTGATCGAGCGCGCCCTGGTGCTGCACGGCCTGCGCGCCGACCAGCCGTTGCAGGCGCTGGCCTGTGTCGGCGGCTTCGAGATCGCCGCCCTGACCGGTGCCTACCTGGCGTGCGCCCAGCACGGCGTGGCGGTGCTGGTCGATGGCTTCATCTGCAGTGTCGCCGCCCTGGTGGCGGTACGCCTCAATCCACAGAGCCGGCCGTGGCTGCTGTTCGCCCACCAGGGCGCCGAGCCGGGTCACAAGGCCTTGCTGGCGACCCTGGAGGCCGAGCCGCTGCTGGCCCTGGGGCTGCGCCTGGGCGAGGGCAGCGGCGCGGCGCTGGCGGTGCCGCTGATCCGCCTGGCCTGCGCGCTGCACGGGCAGATGGCGACCTTTGCCGAGGCGGCGGTGGCGGATCGCCCGGCATGATCCTCGAACTGCTGCGTCACGGCGAGACCGAACTGGGTGGCGGCCTGCGCGGTAGCCTCGACGACGCCCTGACCGAAACTGGCTGGGCGCAGATGCGCCAGGCCGTCACCGACGCCGGCCCCTGGGACGTGCTGGTCAGTTCGCCGTTGCAGCGCTGCGCGGCGTTCGCCGATGAGCTGGGTGCGCGCCTGAACCTGCCGGTGCTGCGCGAGGCCGGTGTGCGCGAGTTGCACTTCGGCGAGTGGGAAGGGCAGAGCGCCGCGCAGATCATGCAGGTCGACGCCGATGCCCTTGGGCAGTTCTGGAATGACCCGTATGCGTTCACTCCGCCGGGCGGCGAGCCAGTGCTGGCCTTTGCCGAGCGGGTGCTGGCGGCGGTCGAGGGCCTGCGCAATGCATACGCGGGCAATCGCGTGCTGCTGGTGACCCATGGCGGGGTGATGCGTCTTCTCCTGGCGCGGGCACGTGGCTTGCCGCGTGAGCAATTGCTGCAGGTCGAGGTCGGGCATGGCGCGCTGGTGGGGCTGGCGTTGGACCACGACGGCCAGATGCGCGAGGTGCGTTGAGATGCTGCCGTTCTGGATCGCCCTGCAGTTCCTCAGCAGTCTGCCGGTGCGTTTGCCGGGCATGCCGGCGCCCCGTGAGATGGGGCGTTCGCTGCTGTGCTATCCGCTGGTGGGGCTGCTGTTCGGCCTGTTGCTGTGGCTGGCCAGCTATCTGCTGCAAGGCACTGCGGCGCCCTTGCACGCGGCCTTGTTGCTGGCGCTTTGGGTGCTGCTGAGCGGGGCACTGCACCTGGACGGCCTGGCCGACAGCGCCGACGCGTGGCTGGGGGGCTTCGGTGATCGCGAACGCACCTTGCAGATCATGAAGGACCCACGCAGCGGGCCGATTGCCGTGGTCACGCTGGTGCTGGTATTGCTGCTGAAGTTCTGTGCGCTGTGGGTGCTGGTCGAGCGGGGCGCTGGCGGCCTGCTGGTGCTGGCGCCGGTGGTGGGGCGGGCGGCGATGCTCGGGTTGTTCCTCGGCACGCCCTACGTGCGTGCGGGCGGGCTGGGGACGGCCCTGGCCGAACACCTACCCCGGCGCGGCGCGATCTGGGTATTGTTGGTTTCTGCGCTGGCCGGACTGGCGCTGGGAGGCTGGGCGGTGCTGTGGCCACTGCTGGCGGCGTTGGTGGTGTTCGCGTGGCTGCGTAGGCTGATGTGCCGTCGCTTGGGTGGAACCACTGGGGATACGGCCGGGGCGTTGCTGGAACTGCTGGAGCTGACGGTGGTGGTTACCCTGGCGCTACGCGCATAGCTTCAGGCTGACACGTTCCCCTGTGTAGGAGCGGACGTGTCCTGCATGGATCTCGGAAAACATTCCTGAGCATTGCGGCTATCCTCGTCCGCTCCTTTAAGCATCAGGAACCCCCGCCATGCACCACTGGATACTCGCCAGCCTGCTGGCCCTTGCTTCCCTACCCGCCACCGCCGCCGACCTGATCGATTTCTGGAACACCCCACGCCACGGCGGCAACAGTTTCAACCGCCTGCCCCCGAACCAAGCCTACTTCGATGCCCTGAGAGGCTACGGCGCCAGCTGGGTGCGTCTCTCTTACGATAAATGGCACCCGGCCGAACGCGACTTCCTGCTGGGCAACGCCGACGATTACCAGGGCCTGGCCAGCGCCGACCTGAAGCAGCTCATCGAGGTCCTCGACCGTGCCCACACCGCCGGTCTCAAGGTGGTGATCACGCCGCTGTCGCTCCCCGGCATGCGCTGGGCGCAGAACAACCAGAATCGCTTCGACGACCGGCTATGGCAGGACAAGCGCTACTGGACCCAGTCCGCCCGTTTCTGGCGAGACGTTGCCCAGGCCCTCAAGGACCACCCGGCCGTTGCCGCCTACAACCTCATCAACGAGCCCGCGCCCGAGAAGCACGGCGGCTTGGCCGAGCATGCCGACCTCAATCGGATGAAGCAGTGGTACGCTCGCGAGCAGGGCGGTGCGCGTGACCTGCCGGCGCTCTATCGGCAGTTGCTGGCGGCAATCCGTGAGGTCGACGGCAAGACGCCGGTCATGGTCGATGCCGGCTGGTACGCCGCCGCCGATACCTTCGGCTACTGGCCCAAGGCGCTGGCGGATGAGCGTGTGCTGTACAGCGTGCACATGTACGAACCCTATGCCGCCACCAGTGCGCCTAATCTTTCTCGCGAGCAACCTTTCGCCTATCCGGGGCCAGTGCCGTTTGCCGGGCAGACCCGGCAGTGGGATGCCGAGCAGGTCGCCCGCTATCTGCAACAGCCGGTGGATTGGGCCGATTCGATCAAGTTGCCGCGTTCGCGGCTGGTGGTGGGAGAGTTCGGCTGCATGCGCCGGCTGCCCGGGTGCCGGCAGTACCTGGAGGATGTGCTCACGGTGCTGGACCGCCAGCAACTGCATTGGGCCTTCTACAGCTTCCGCGAGGACAGTTGGGATGGCATGGACTACGAACTGGGTTCGGCCAAGGTGCCGTGGCGCTATTGGCAAGCCATCGAAAACGCCGCGCCGGACCCTTTGCCGCGCAAGGCCACGGCCGAGTTCGAGCCGATTCGCCAGCGCCTGCAGTCTGAACCGACACCTTGAAATCTCTTGCAACATCCATAATGCGGGTATATACACGTAACCATGCTGACCAGTGAATGCATCTGTACCCATCTGCGTCGTGCCGCCCGCGGGGTGAGCCGGCATTACGACGAGGCCCTTGCCGGCTTCGGCATCAATGTCGCCCAGTTTTCCCTGCTGCGCCATGTACAGCGCCTCGACCGTCCCAGCATCACCTGCCTGGCCGAGGCCATGGGCCTGGAGCGTAGCACCCTGGGCCGCAACCTCAAGGTGCTCGAGGCCGATGGCCTGGTGCGTCTTGCCGACGGCGACGACCAGCGCAACCGCGTGGTGCTGCTGAGCGAAGCGGGCAGGGCGCGCCTGGACGCCGCCTACCCGGCCTGGCAGCAGGCCCAGGCGCAGTTGGTGGAACGCTTGGGTGAAAGCCAGCGTGACGAGTTGGTGCACTTGCTGGAGCAGCTTGCCTGAACGACTACGATAGAAAGCGGGTATATACCCGCATCAACCTTGCGATGGGCTGGAGACAACGACAATGACTTCCCTTTGGCGGAGCAGCGGTTGGGTACTTGTGGGGGCGGCGCTGATCCTGGCGTTGTCGCTGGGGGTGCGACATGGTTTCGGCCTGTTCCTGGCGCCGATGAGTGCCGAATTCGGCTGGGGCCGCGAGGTGTTCGCCTTCGCCATCGCCCTGCAGAACCTGATCTGGGGCCTGGCCCAGCCGTTCACCGGCGCCCTGGCCGACCGCTTGGGCGCGGCCAAGGTGGTGGTGATTGGCGGCATCCTCTACACTGCCGGCCTGGTGATGATGGGCATGGCCGACTCGGCCTGGTCGCTGTCGCTGAGCGCCGGCCTGCTGATCGGCATCGGCCTGTCCGGCACCTCGTTCTCGGTGATCCTCGGCGTGGTCGGGCGTGCGGTGCCGCCGGAAAAACGCAGCATGGCCATGGGCATCGCCAGCGCCGCCGGTTCCTTCGGCCAGTTCGCCATGCTCCCCGGTACCCTCGGCCTGATCCAGTGGCTGGGCTGGTCGGCGGCGTTGCTGGTGCTGGGCCTGATGGTGGCGTTGATCGTGCCGTTCGTAGGTATGCTGCGCGACCGCCCGCTACCCAGCCATGGCGCCGAGCAGAGCCTTGGCCAGGCGCTGCGCGAGGCCTGCTCGCACTCCGGCTTCTGGCTGCTGGCGCTGGGCTTTTTCGTCTGCGGTTTCCAGGTGGTGTTCATCGGCGTGCACCTGCCGGCCTACCTGGTCGACCAGCACCTGCCGGCGATCACCGGCACCACCGTGCTGGCGCTGGTCGGCCTGTTCAATATCGTTGGCACCTATACGGCGGGCTGGCTTGGCGGGCGCATGTCCAAGCCGCGCCTGCTGACCGGCCTGTACCTATTGCGCGCCGTGGTCATCGTGCTGTTCCTCTGGGCGCCGGTGACCCAGTTCAGTGCCTACCTGTTCGGTATCGCCATGGGCCTGCTGTGGCTGTCCACGGTGCCATTGACCAATGGCACCGTGGCCACACTGTTTGGTGTGCGCAACCTGTCGATGCTCGGCGGCATCGTGTTCCTGTTCCACCAGTTGGGCGCGTTCCTCGGTGGCTGGCTGGGCGGGGTGGTCTATGACCAGACCGGCAGCTACGACCTGGTGTGGCAGATCTCGATCCTGCTCAGCCTGTTGGCCGCGGCGCTGAACTGGCCGGTGCGCGAGCGCCCGGTCGCCCGCCTGCAGGCCCAGGCCGCATGAACCGCCTGCTCGGGCGTGGCCTGCTGCTGGTCGCCGCGGTGCTGGTGCTGGCGCTGGTGTGGTGGGGCTGGCACAAGGGCGGGCTGGCGTTGATGCAGTTGGGCATGAGCCTGTGTTAAGCGCTACCCTGCACAGTCAAGGAATCATGTGCAGGAGACCGCTATCATGCATGCCCGCTGGCTGACCCTCCCCCTGCTGGCCCTGGCCGCCGCCACTTCGAGCTGGGCGGCCGATTGCCCGGCGCTGCTCCAGGGCAGCCTGCCGGAGCTGCGTGGCAAGGAGCAGATCGACCTGTGCCAGCGCTTCGCCGGCAAGCCGCTGGTGGTGATCAACACCGCCAGCTATTGCGGCTTCGCCCCGCAGTTCGAAGGCCTCGAGGCGACCTACAAGGACTACCACGAACAGGGCCTGGAAATGCTCGGCGTGCCGTCCAATGACTTCAAGCAGGAAGACGCCGACAGCGACAAGACCGCCAAGGTCTGCTACGCCAACTACGGCGTGACCTTCACCATGACCAAGGCCCAACCGGTGCGCGGCAAGGACGCGATCCCGCTGTTCGTCGAGCTGGCCCGGCAGAGCAGCGCGCCGAAGTGGAATTTCTACAAGTACGTGGTGGATCGCAAGGGCAAGGTGATCGGCAACTTCTCCAGCCTGACCAAGCCGGATGATCCGGCGTTCAGGGCGGCGATCGACAAGGCGATTGCTTCGCAGCCTTGAGGGGTTACCTGGCATTTTTGCCAGTTATTCCCTGGTCGAGCAGATGTTAGGTTGTCGGCATCTATCGCTCGGTTGGGTCTGACATGTCGACTACCTATCTTGCAATGTGTGACTGGCAGCAATCGGTGCTTGGCGATGGCCAGGCGGGCAGGCCCTATACACCCTATGGCGCGTTGCCGCAGGTTGCCGGCCCCCGATTGGTCTACTGTGGGATGCCTTGTGAGGTGCTGACGGGTAACTATTCTCCGGGGAATGGCACCGGACTTATGATCCATTATTGAAACGATTCCACTCTCCTGATCGGCTGAGTCCGTTTGGAGATGGAGGGATCAACGCATATGCATATTGCAGTGGGGATCCGATCAATCGCGAGGATCGTAATGGTCGTGATGACGGGCTAATCTTTATGGCCAAAGTTGCTGCGACGGTTGGTGGCGTGCTGAGTCCGCTGACGTTGGCAGAGGGGGCGGCGGCTATCAATATGACGAGAGCGCGAGTAAAGGGGGAAGATAATGCGCCAAGTGTTGCACAGATAGCTCTTCAGTTCGGGGTGACTGCTTATACTGCAACCACTGATGTAGTTTCGATTGCTGTACTTTCCGGCGTGGCGCCTAAATCGGCCTATCCCGGAACAAATCGTGAAAAAGCGCAGAAAGGTATGACTGCACGAGGTGTGATCATGATGAATGCACTAGCGCTTCCTGCGAGGATTGTTGCATTCAAAAATAACAAGGAATACTACCCAGGTTTTGGCGTTTCGGATCGATCAGGGGAAACAGATCAGCCTAAAGAGTTGAAGACGTTTCTTCGTGATGCGGACATAGAGTCAGCTAACACGAATAATTAAGTTCGAGGTTAACGGTTCAATTAATTGGTGTTGACGGCTTTTGATTGTTGATTGGTGAGGTCGCATCTCGGTATGGCTGGTATCGCGCGACAATGTTGCTTTGGTCTGAAGAGGTATCCGCTCCTGTGTAAAGACAACGCCAGGCCTATGCCCAGACCGAACTGATGGACGTCTGCCTGTGCCTGGTCGACCGCTTTGCCCTGACGAACAAGGTGCGGGTGTTCATGGATTACCTGCAGCAATGCCTGGGCGAGCAGTTGCGGGTTCAGACATGAAAAAACCGCCACGAGGGCGGTTTTTTCATGCAGCGGGTGCCACTTAGAAGCGGTAGGTCAGCGAAGCACCAACGCCATGGGCGCTGTTTTCGTACTTGGCCTGGTAGCTGCCCTTGAGGCCAGCTTCGGTCGCGCTGTGCGGCTGGTTGTTGACCTTGGTGTCCTCTTCCCACAGGTAGGAGTAGGCCACGTCGATGGTCATGTCGTCGGTCGGGCTCCAGCCGGCGCCGATGCTGAAGATCTTGCGATCGCCAGTGGGGATGCGCGGGGAGCGGTTAGTGTTGTTGGTCGGCGACTGGTCAACCGAGAAGCCGGTACGCAGGACCCACTCCTTGTTCACCTTGTAGGAGGCGCCGATGGCGTGAGCCCAGGTGTCGTGCCAGTTCTGTTCCTCGGTGATGGTCGCGAACTGCCCGGCAGGCCCTGCCGGCACTTCGTTGTTGACCGTGATGTTCTCCAGGCGGCTCCAGCGGGTCCAGGTGCTGCCTGCGTACAGGGTCCACTGGTCGTCCAGTTCGTGGGTGACCGAGAAGTCCACCGACTCGGGGGTCTTGATCTTCAGGGTGGCATCGAACTTGTTGCCGTCCAGGCCGAGCAGCGGGTAGCTGACCTTGGTCTTGCCTTCGAGCTTGTAGTCGACCATCGAGTGGTAGGTCAGGCCGACGCGGGTGCGATCAGTGGCCTGCACCAGGATACCGATGTTGTAGCCGACGGCGGTGTCGTCGCCCTTGATCTTCACCTCGCCATCAGCCGGACGCAGCGGCGAGATACTGGCCAGGTTCGAACCCAGCTCGCCCTTGATGCGGTTGATGGTCGGGCCGAAACCGATCGAGACCTTGTCGTTGAACGCATAGCTCACGGTCGGCTGGAAGGTCACGACCTCGACATGGCTCTTCTTGCCCCAGTAGCGTGCGGCATCGTCGCTACCGTAGTCGGTGACCAGGCCGAACGGCACGTAGACGCCGAAACCGACGCTCCAGTGGTCATCGATGGACTTGACGTAGTAACCCATCGGCACGCCGACCACGGGCACCATGTCACCGTCCATTTCCCCCCCTTTGTTACTGCCGCGTCCGGAAATATCGGACTTGGCGATGACTGCGGCACCACCGACGGTCATCTGGTCGCGCTTCAGGCGGGCCATGCCCGCCGGGTTGCCATACACGGTGCTGGCATCTTCGGCAGAAGAAGAACGACCCGCGAAACCTGTCCCCATGCCGCTGACGCTCTGTTCGTTCAGGGCAAAGCCGCTGGCGAGCAATTGGCTGGAAGCGAGGGCAACGGCAATGCCGAGAGAGGTTTTGAGCATAACTTTTTTCATTATTAGAAAACTCCTTGGGATCTCCGGGGCGAAAAGCTACCAACAAATGCCGCGCTGCGCCATAGGCTGAAACACAGGAGATAGAGCGGTTTTGTAGGACAATCCGACCAAAATTCCGTTTATTCCGGTTGTAGGACGCAGTTGCTCAGGAGGCAGGGGTGAGCATCGGCTCGATACAGTGGTGCCAAGCCTGGGTGAAATCCCGCAGGCGCCCCTGGGGCTGGAAGGTCTGCCGCCAGATCCGCGCCAGGCCCAATAGATCGTCGGCCGCCGGCAAGGGCATGGCCTGCTCTTCGATCAGCATCCAGGCGATGGCGGTGGCGTAGCGCAGGTTGACGGTCAGCTCGAGGTGCGGGCCGCCGAGGAAGGCGTGCTGGCTGGCCAGGCCACGTACCAGGCTGGCCAGTTCGGGGTCACGGGCCAGGTATTCGTCCCACAAGCAACGGTGACGATTCCCACCGATCCTGTAGAGTCCATGGCCACGTCGGTCATGCAGGGCGGCGCCCAGTGCGGACTGGCTCGCGGCAACGCCCAGTAACAAAGCTTCGGCGCTGTCGCAGTGGCGACCCAGGTAGATCAGGGTCGGCCGGATCACATATCGACTCAACTCGTTCGCAGCGATGCCCATGATGCCCTCTGCTGAAAAGGGCCGACGGGCGCTGGAGCTTGGCAGCTGGTGAGTGGTCAGGCCCGCCGGAAGCGGCAGGAGCCGCTCGAGTTGAAGTGTAGTGTGATAACTGTGGTGTAAAGGGCTGTTTTTAAATCGATTGCAGCCCGAAGGCGCGGGGCATATGCCCGCTGGCGATTAGGCCAATTACCTTCAGGCTGGGTGTTGCATGGCGTATTCATGGCGTGAATCAACCGCCATTCGTTCATGCGGTCAGCGACTGGCGGGTGCGCTCGATCACCGCCTGCAGCGGTTCGGCCCGGTTGTATTGTTCCGGGTAGAGGCGCTCGCTGTGGCAGGCGATGCCATGCTCGTCGACCAGGGTGAAGCTGAAGCTGCCCTTGCGTGGGGCAACGATAAGGCACTTCAGTGGGGCGAAGGCCTGGGAAAGGGTGCCAAAGGCAGCCTGGATCTGTTGATGGTTACTCATATTGTTGGATGTTCCTGCGTAAGACACGGTGTTTGATCCGTGCACAATAGAAACGTTCCAGTGACGTCTTTATTAAGGAGACGCAGAACCTGACTGGAACAGGGCAGCCAGAGGGGCGCATGCAATAGGTGGGCGCTGGGCTGACTGGTAGGTACGACAGAAGGCAGGCAGCACACCGACACCAGGGTTCTGGGCATCGGGGAAGATCCTGATCAATCTGAAACGTGATTCGTGCTGGGCAAGGTCTGCCGAGTGAATCATCGAATGGGCCGGTCCCGATGGGGCAGCGTCTGCTCGGTGTCGAGCACAGTGCTGCAAGGACTGAGTGGCCAGAATGACTTCAGCTGGGTACTAACGGGGCGCAACCCTACACGAACTTTTCGGGGTTGGCAAGCGTTTGGTTTTTCTGGCGGGAAGCCGATCATTATGTCGTCAATCGCGCCTGCTGTGAAGAGGGGGAAATGCCGGCCCAATTGCCCGCTTGTACCGTTTTCGTGCACTGCGATGCCGTTTGTTGGTGCAGTTGTACACACTCGGCTGAACAGTTGTAACCCTCCTGCAACATCCTGTGGACGGCTCGCCAATGACTTGACTGGGGGCTTAAGTCAATGAAAAAAAACACTAATTTTTGCTGGTGAAAAAATCGACAGTTTGACTGAAAGCCCCATTTCACAGGGGTTTGCGGGCTGCCTCAAGGGGTTGTCCACCGAGTTATCCACAGGTTCTGTGGATTGTCCCGGGCGCTTGCTCTAGTACGGGCGTGCCAGCTGTTTCATCGATTGTCCGACAATCGGAGGCTGGTGGTGGCATGGGCATTTTCCCTGGGAAAACGTCAAGAAAAAATCATGGAAAAAAATGTCGATCAGCCGAAAGTCGCCCGGGCCAGTCCACAAAAAATGGAGTAGAGTGGCGCGCCTCTCGAATCACCCTTGCTGTTGGTCATGAAGCTTCGCGGTAAACACCTCGCCAGTCCTGATGCCTCGTCATCGCTGCCTTCCCCCAAGCGTTTTTCCCTGAAAGTGGCCCTGTGGCTGCTCGACAGCCCGCGCCTGGGCGATAAACCCAGCGTCAAGCACCTGGCCGGACGCATGCTCAAGCAGCCTGCGCGCCAGGGCGTGGTGGTGGCCCAGAGCCGCCTGGGGCAGATGCTCTGCCGCGACTGCGGCAATGCCCGCGACCGGCGCATCGGCCATGAGCTGCTGCGCCAGGCGGCCCGCGCCGGTGATCGCCGGGCCCAGTTGGAATATGGGCGGTTGTGCCAGGCCCAGGAGCCGGAGCAGGCTCGCTATTGGCTGGAGCTGGCGGCGGGGCAGGGCTCGCAAGAGGCGCGGCGGTTGTTGCGCCAGTGGTTTGGTGGTTAGCCGGAGCAGCTTGCTCAGGATTACGCGTTCCCCTGTAGGAGCGGCCTTGTGTCGCGAAAGGGCTGCACAGCAGCCCCAGGATCTCAGCGTCAAAGCAGAGATCGCTGGGGCCGCTTTGCGGCCCTTTCGCGACACAAGGCCGCTCCTACAGGGATTGCGCATAGCTTAAGGTGCTCTCTCAGGCAGCCCCGCCACCAGGCTGATAAGCTGCGCAGCATTCGTCAACGTTCGATCGGGGTAAGCATGACAGTGGATCTGACCAGCATTCTGCTGGGCTTGGTGGCGGGCGCCGTGCCCTGCCTGGGCTGGGTCATGCAGGTGCAGCGCGGCCAGGGCGCGCGCAAGGCCGAGCAGGCCTTGCTCGAAGAGCGCCTGAATGCAGCCCAGTTGACCCAGGCCGGCCTGCAGGCCCAGCTGGAGGCCGGCCGCGACGAGATCAGCGACCTCAGCGAGGCCAACACCGTCAAACAGACCCAGCTGGCCGCCCAGGGCCGTGAACTGGAACTGCTGCAGATCGACCGCGACAACGCCCGTGACGCCGCCCATGCCTGGCACCTCGAGCGCGCCAACCGCGAGGCCGAGCTGCGCCGCCTCGAGGCCCAGACCGCACGCCTGGAGGCCGAGCTGCGCGAGCAGCAGGAGAGCCACCAGCAACGCCTCGAGGACTTGCAGGAAGCCCGCGACACCCTGCGTGCGCAGTTCGCCGACATGGCCACCAAGATCTTCGACGAGCGCGAGCAACGCTTCGCCCAGACCAGTCAGCAGCACCTGGGCCAATTGCTCGACCCGCTCAAGGAGCGTATCCAGGCGTTCGAGAAGCGCGTCGAGGAAAGCTACCAGCAGGAGGCCCGCGAGCGCTTCTCCCTGGGCAAGGAACTCGAGCGCCTGCAGCAGCTCAACCTGCGCCTGTCCGACGAGGCCACCAACCTCACCCAGGCGCTCAAGGGCCAGAAGACCCAGGGCAACTGGGGCGAGCTGATCCTGGAGCGGGTGCTGGAGCACGCGGGCCTGGAGAAGGGCCGCGAGTACCAGACCCAGGTCAGCCTGCGCAGCGCCGACGGCGAGCGCTTCCAGCCTGACGTGCTGATCATGCTGCCGGGCGACAAGCAGGTGGTGGTGGACGCCAAGGTCAGCCTGACGGCCTACCAGCAGTTCGTTGGCAACAACGACGAAGCCGCGCTCAAGCAGCACGTGCAGTCGCTGCGCAACCACGTCAAGGGCTTGTCGAGCAAGGACTACAACCGCCTGGAAGGCCTGCACAGCCTCGATTTCGTGCTGCTGTTCGTGCCCATCGAGGCGGCCTTCTCGGCGGCGCTGCAAGCCGAGCCCAACCTGTTCCAGGAGGCCTTCGATCGGCAGATCGTGATCGTCAGCCCGACCACCTTGCTCGCCACCCTGCGGGTGATCGACAGCCTGTGGAAGCAGGAGCGCCAGGGGCAGAACGCCCGCGAGATCGCCGAGCGCGCCGGCTGGCTGTACGACAAGTTCGTGCTGTTCATCCAGGACCTGGACGAGCTCGGCGCGCGCCTGGCCCAGGTGGACAAGGCCTACGCCGCGGCGCGCAACAAGCTGTGCGAGGGGCGTGGCAACCTGGTCAGCCGCAGCGAGCAGCTCAAGCTGCTCGGTGCCCGGGCCAGCAAGAGCCTGCCGGCCGATTTGATCGAGCGCGCCCTGAGCGACGAGGCGCTTACTGAACCAGGCTCAGATGCCGATTGAGCAGGGCGCGCAGGGCCGCCGGCTTGACCGGCTTGGCCAGGTAGTCGAGGCCCGCAGCATGCACCAGGGCGATGGTCTCGTTGCGTCCGTCGGCGCTGATCACCACGCCGGGCACCGGCTCGCCCAGGCGCGTTCGTAGCCAGCCCATCAGCCCGGTGCCGGTCTCGCCGTCATCCAGGTGGTAGTCCACCAGCGCCAGGTGCGGGCGCAGGCCCTTGCCGAGCAGGGCCTCGCATTCGGCCTGGTTGCGCGCGGTCCACACCTGGCAGCCCCAGCGGCTGAGCAGGCTGTTCATGCCGATCAGGATGCTGTCCTCGTTGTCCACGCACAGCACCTGCAGGCCGGCCAGTGGCTGCCCGGCCTGCTCGACAGGGGCGGGCGTCGCGGGCGCAGGGCTGTGGGCGATGGGCACGCTGACGCGGAACACGCTGCCCTTGCCCGGCCAGGAGCGCACCTCCAGCGGATGCCCGAGCACCCGGCACAGGCCGTCGGCGATCGCCAGGCCCAGGCCCAGGCCCTTCTCGGCGCGGGTCTGGTGGCTGTCCAGGCGCTTGAACTCCTGGAAGATCACCTGCAGCTTGTCGTCGGCGATGCCCGGGCCACGGTCCCACACCTCCAGCCACAGGCGTCCACTTTGACGCCGTGCCCCCAGCAGCAGCGGGCTCTTGCCGTAGCGCAGGGCGTTGGTGAGGAAGTTCTGCAGCACCCGGCGCAGCAGCTTCATGTCGCTGTCCACCCGTAGGCGGCTGCCGCGCAGGCGGAACTCCAGGCCCTTCTCGGCGGCCAGTACCTTGAACTCGGCGCCGAGGGTGTCGAACAGCTCGTTGAGGGCGAAGGGCTTGATGTCGGGGGTGACCTTGCCGTTCTCCAGGCGCGAGATGTCGAGCAGGTCGCTGATCAGCTCCTCGGCCGAGCGCAGCGAGCTGTCCATGTGTTGCACCAGTTGCCGGGCCTCGTCGTTCATGGCCTCGGCCTGCTGCGACAGGGCGGCGGAGAATAGCCGTGCGGCGTTGAGCGGCTGCATCAGGTCGTGGCTGACGGCGGCGAGGAAGCGGGTCTTGGACTGGCTGACCGCCTCGGCGCGGCTCTTGGCCTCGGTCAGCGCCTGGTTGAGCTGCGACAGTTCGTGGGTGCGCTCGGCGACGCGTTGCTCCAGGCCCTCATTGGAGTCGCGCAGGGCCTGCTCGGCCTCGCGGAACGGGGTGATGTCGGTGAAGCTCATGACGAAGCCGCCGCCGGGCATCGGGTTGCCGATCAGCTCGATCACCCGGCCATTGGGGAACAGCCGTTCGGAGGAGTGGGCGCGGCCCTGGCGCATCCAGTGCAGGCGCCGCGCCACATGCACCTGGGCCTCGCCCGGCCCGCACAGGCCGCGCTCGGCGTTGTAGCGGATGATGTCGGCAATTGGCCGGCCGACGCTGATCAGGCCGTCGGGGTAGTTGAACAGCTCCAGGTAGCGGCGGTTCCAGGCCACCAGGCGCAGGTTCTGGTCGACCACGCTGATACCCTGGTTGATGTTCTCGATGGCGCCCTGCAGCAGCGCGCGGTTGAACTGCAGCACCTCGCTGGCTTCGTCGGCGATGCGCACCACGTCCTCGAGCTGCATGTCGCGGCCTTCGATGGCGGCCTTGACCACGGCGCGGGTCGAGGAGGTGCCGAGCACGCCGGCCAGCAGCCGTTCGGTGTGCTCGATCCAGTCGCCGTCGGCGTTCTGGTTGGGGTTGAAGCCTTTGCCCTGGCGGTAGGCGAAGCGGATGAAGCTTTGCCGGGCGCGTTCCTCGCCGACGAAGCGCGCGGCCAGCTTGAGCAGGTCGTCGATCTGCACCGCCAGCAGGGGTTTGCTGGAAGGGCGGGCGCTGGTCTGCTGGCCGATGAAGCGCCCGGCCTGCCAGTGCTCGGAAACCCGTGTACGGGACAGGATCGAGACCCAGGCGAACAGGGTGAAGTTGCCCGCCAGCGAAAGCACCACGCCCTGGGTGAGCGGGGTGATCGGCAGGTTGAGCGGGTTGCCGTGCAGCCAGGCCAGGCCCGGGAACAGTTGCAGCGACCAGCCCAGGCTGTGGGCGGCGATCGGCAGCACCAGGGTGTAGAACCACAGGAAGATGCCGGCGGCCAGGCCGGCGAACACGCCACGGCGGTTGGCCTGCTTCCAGTACAGCGCGCCGAGCATCGCCGGGGTCAGCTGGGTCACTGCGGCGAAGGCGATCTGGCCGATGGTCGCCAGGCTCGCGGTGGAGCCGAGCAGGCGGTAGCTGACGTAGGCCAGCAGGAGGATGACGACGATGGTCACCCGGCGCACCGAGAGCATCCAGTGGCGGAACACCTCAAATGGTCGCTCGGCGTTGTTGCGCCGCAGCAGCCAGGGCAGCAGCATGTCGTTGGAGACCATGGTCGACAGCGCCACGGCCTCGACGATGACCATGCCGGTGGCCGCCGAGGCGCCGCCGATGAACGCCAGCAGGGCCAGGCTCGGGTGAGCCTCGGCCAGCGGCAGGCTGATCACGAACGAGTCGGAGATCACCGTGCCCGGCAGCAGCATCTGCCCGGCCAGGGCGATGGGCACCACGAACAGCGCGGCCAGGGCCAGGTACAGCGGGAACACCCAGCGCGCCAGGCGCATGTCCTGCGGCTCGATGTTCTCCACCACGGTGACGTGGAACTGCCGCGGCAGGCAGATGATCGCCATCATCGCCACGGCGGTCTGCACCACCATCGACGGCCAGTTGATGGTCTCTTCCCAGTAGTCGCTCAGGTGCACCGACTGCTGGGCCTGGGTGAACAGGTCATCGAAGCCGTCATACAGGTTGAACACCACGAAGGCGCCCACGGCGAGGAAGGCCAGCAACTTGACCAGCGACTCGAAGGCGATCGCCAGGACCATGCCGCGGTGGTGCTCGGTGACGTCCAGGCTGCGCGTGCCGAAGACGATGGCGAACAGCGCCAGCACCAGCGACACCACCAGCGCGGTGTCCTGCACCCGGCTGCCGGTGGCATCGGCGTTGGCGCCGATCAGCAGGTTCACCCCCAGCACGATGCCCTTGAGCTGCAGGGCGATGTACGGCAGCACGCCGACCAGGCAGATCAGCGCCACCACCACCGCCAGGGTCTGCGACTTGCCGTAGCGGGCGGCGATGAAGTCGGCGATCGAGGTGATGTTCTGCTGCTTGCTGATCAGCACCATCTTCTGCAGCACCCAGGGCGCGAAGATCAGCAGCAGCACCGGCCCCAGGTAGATGGGCAGGAAGGCCCAGAGCTGCTCGGCGGCCTGGCCGACCGCACCGAAGAAGGTCCAGCTGGTGCAGTACACCGCCAGCGACAGGCTGTACACCCAGGCGCGCAGGCGCGGCGGCAACGGCGTGCTGCGGCGGTCGCCATAGAAGGCGATGGCGAACATGATGGCCATGTAGGCCAGGGCGACCACGGCGATCAGCCCGCTGGACAACGACATGCAAACTCCGGAGCAAAAATAGAAACGCGGTCCCGATCAATCAGTCTGGCACGCAGGGCGCGGTTCGTCAGCGCCGACCATGGTCGCAGTGGCAGGACGTCGCAGGGCCGCGCGATGGCATCACTCAGGTCGGCGCGTCCCCAGCCAGTAGAACACACCTGCCAGTATCACCGACCCGATCAGCAGATAGAACACCGCCACCGGCACCAGGTGCCCCAGCGCGGCGCCCACCAGCACCGGCCCCAGTGCCGCGCCCAGGTTGCCCAGGTTCTGCGCGCCGTAATAGATACCCCGCAGGTGCTCCGGGGCGATCAGGTCGATGAACATGTACTCGGCCGGAATCACGATGATCTCGCCCAGGGTGAACACCAGCATCGCCAGGCACCAGGCCAGCGCCGTACCGGCCAGGGAAAAACCCAGCAGCCCGGCGACGAACAGGCCCATGCCGGCCATCAGCCAGGGCATCAGCCGGCGCCGGTCGATGCGCTTGCCGATCAGGTACTGCAAGGCGATCACCGTCACCGCATTGGTGGTGACCAGGTAGCCGACCAGTCGCGCCGCCTCGGCGGGGTTGCGGGTCACCACCAGGTACTGCGACAGGTAGGCGGTGAACTGGCCGAACACCACTGCGCTGAGCACACCGCCCAGGGTGAAGCACACCAGCCGCCGGTCGCGCAGCAGGCCCAGCGCCACCTGGCCGAAGCCGGCACCGGGCTGTGGCCGGTCCTGGGGCTGCAGGTCGCGAACGCCCAGGCGCTGGTAGGCCAGGCACATGGCGAGGCCGATCAGCGCCGAGACCACGAAGGGCAGGTGGCCGTCCACCTCGATCAGGGCCACGCCGAGCATCGGCCCCACGGCGTAGGCGATGTTGCTCAGGGTGTACTTGATGGCGAACACCTCGGCACGCTGCTCCACCGGCAACAGGGCGCAGAAGGCGGCCTTGGCGGCGATGTCGACCAGCGCCAGGGCCAGGTTGATCACCACCAGGCAGAGGAAGAACAGGGCGGCCGAGCGACTGGCGATGGCGCCGACGAAGGCCAGGGCGAACACCAGCAGGCTGGCGATCACCAGGGTGTGGTTGCGCACGGTGTCGACCAGGTGTCCGCCGTACAGGCTCAGCAGCGAGGCGACGATCAGCGCGCCGCCGATCACCAGGCCGATACGGCCGACCGAGAGCTGGAAGTTGTCGGCCAGGTAGACCACCAGGTAGGGCAGGGTGATCGCCCGGGCCATGGTCAGGGTGAAGGTGGTGAGCAGGAGCAGGCGTACCGGATTGGGGTAGCGCTTGAGGGCGGTGAGCATCGACAGGTCCTTGTCATTATTGTCATCAGGAAAACCGCGCCAAGCATATTCCAGAGCCTATGCCTTTAGCTATATCTGCAAAACAGATAACAGATAGAGAAATTACCCGTTATATAGATATTCTTCGAGGGCATAAGATAAATCCACCTTACACAAGGCCAGGAGACATCTCATGCCATGCACCCAGACCCGCGCCCCCTCGTGGCGCCCGTTGAGCCATCTGGCCCATCCCCGTGAAGTGATTCGCCAGTTCACCCCCAACTGGTTCGCCGCGACCATGGGCACCGGTGTGCTGGCCCTGGCCTTGCACCAGGTGCAGATGCCAGTGCTGGACACGCTTGCCGAGGGCCTGTGGTGGCTGACCATTGGCCTGTTCACCCTGTTCTGCGTCTTGTATGGCGTCCGCTGGGTGATGTTCTTCGATGAGGCGCGGCGGATTTTCGCCCATTCCACCGTGTCGATGTTCTTCGGCACCATTCCCATGGGCCTGGCCACCATCCTCAACGGCGCCCTGGTGTTCGGCCTGGCGCGCTGGGGCGAGGCGGTGGTGCCGTGGGTGGAAATGCTCTGGTGGCTGGACGTGGGCCTGGCGCTGCTGTGCGGCGTGGCCATTCCCTACCTGATGTTCACCCGCCAGGAGCACAGCATCGACCAGATGACCGCGGTGTGGCTGCTGCCGGTGGTGGCTGCCGAAGTCGCCGCCGCCAGCGGCGGGCTGCTGGCGCCGCACCTGGCGGACGCTCACGCACAGTTCCTGGTGGTCATCACCAGCTATGTGATGTGGGCGGTGTCGTTGCCGGTGGCCTTCAGCATCCTCACCATCCTCATGCTGCGCATGGCTTTGCACAAACTGCCGCCGGCGAACATGGCCGCCTCCAGCTGGCTGGCGCTGGGCCCGATCGGTACCGGTGCGCTGGGCATGCTGGTGCTCGGCGGCGATGCTCCGGCGGTGTTCGCCGCCAATGGCCTGGGCGGCCTCGGTGAGGTGGCCCGTGGCCTTGGCCTGGTGGCCGGCATCGTGCTTTGGGGCGCCGGCTTGTGGTGGCTGCTGACGGCGGTGCTGATCACCTTGCGCTACATGCGCCAGGGCATGCCGTTCAACCTGGGTTGGTGGGGGTTCACCTTCCCGCTGGGCGTGTATTGCCTGGCCACCCTGAAGCTGGCGACCTGGTTGGGACTCGGTTTCTTCAGCGTGTTTGGCCTGGTACTGGTGGTGGCGCTGGCCTTGCTCTGGGCGGTGGTGGCCAGCCGTACCTTGCAGGGTGCCTGGCGCGGCGAGCTGTTCGTATCGCCGTGTATCGCGCAGTCTTGACGGTGATCCTGTCGGGATGGCTTACCCGCTCTTATGGAACCAACCGTAATCTATGATTTATCCAGGCCCTGTGGGAGCGGCCTTGCGTCGCGAAAGGGGCGCGCAGCGGCCCCAGATTTCGAGCCACCATCAAAATTGCTGGGGCTGCTGTGCAGCCCTTTCGCGACGCAAGGCCGCTCCCACAGGAGGACAGTTCCCTGCGTGACAGCGTAGCCAGAAGGGCTGGGCGATCTCCCACAAGTTCCTTGTGCCTGCGGACATTCCCGTGCAGATTTGTGGCTTATCACGCTGTACGTGCCTCCAATGACAAAGCCCAACCAGGTACAAGGACGATGAGTCACCCCTCGCAATTCACCCTGCTCGGCAAGCGGCGCTTCCTGCCGTTCTTCATCACCCAGTCGCTGGGCGCCTTCAACGACAACCTGTTCAAGCAGTCGCTGATCCTGGCGATCCTCTACAAGCTGAGCCTGGAAGGCGACCGCTCGATCTGGGTCAACCTCTGCGCCTTGCTGTTCATCCTGCCATTCTTCCTGTTCTCGGCGCTGGCCGGGCAGTTCGGCGAGAAGTTCGCCAAGGACCGGCTGATCCGCGCGATCAAGCTGGCCGAGATCGTCATCATGGCCATCGGCGCGACCGGTTTCGTCACCCATCACCTGGAACTGATGCTGGTGGCGCTGTTCGCCATGGGCACCCACTCGGCGCTGTTCGGTCCTGTGAAGTACTCGATCCTGCCCCAGGCCCTGCGTGAGGAAGAGCTGGTGGGCGGCAACGGCCTGGTGGAGATGGGTACCTTCCTGGCGATCCTGGCCGGGACCATCGGCGCCGGGATGCTGATGTCCTCCAGCCAGTACGCGGTGCTGGCTGCCGCCGGGGTGGTGGCCACCGCCGTGCTGGGCTACCTGGCCAGCCGCTGGATCCCCCGCGCCGCCGCTGCCGCGCCGCAGATGAAGCTGGACTGGAACATCTTCAAGCAGTCCTGGCTGACCCTGCGCCTGGGCCTGGGCCAGACCCCGGCGGTGTCGCGCTCGATCGTCGGCAACTCGTGGTTCTGGTTCGTCGGCGCCATCTACCTCACGCAGATTCCGGCATACGCCAAGGACTGGTTGCACGGCGACGAGACCGTGGTGACCCTGGTGCTGACCTTGTTCTCGGTGGGTATCGCCGTAGGCTCGCTGCTGTGCGAGCGCCTGAGCGGGCGCAAGGTGGAGATCGGCCTGGTGCCGTTCGGCTCGTTCGGCCTGACCCTGTTCGGCCTGCTCTGGTGGTGGCATTCGGGGGATGTGCCGGTTGGCGTCGTGCCCCATGACTGGCTGGCGTTGCTGGGCATGAGCCAGGCTTGGTGGATCATGCTGTCGATCATCGGCCTGGGCATCTTCGGCGGCTTCTACATCGTGCCGCTGTACGCGCTGATCCAGGCGCGCACCCCGGAAGACCAGCGGGCCCGGGTGATCGCCGCCAACAACATCCTCAACGCGCTGTTCATGGTGGTGTCGGCGATCATCACCATCGTCCTGCTGAGCCTGGCCAAGCTGAGCATCCCGCAGCTGTTCCTGGTGGTGTCGCTGCTCAATATCGCGGTCAACGCCTACATCTTCAGCATCGTGCCGGAATTCACCATGCGTTTCCTGATCTGGCTGCTCAGCCACTCGATGTACCGGGTCGAGCACCGCGAGCTGCAGCGTATTCCCGATGAAGGCGCGGCGCTGCTGGTGTGCAACCATGTGTCGTTCGTCGATGCGCTGCTGATCGGTGGGGCGATCCGCCGGCCGATCCGTTTCGTCATGTACTACAAGATCTACAACCTGCCGGTGCTCAACTTCGTGTTCCGCACCGCCGGCGCCATTCCCATCGCCGGGCGCGGCGAGGACGAGGCCACCTACGAGCGTGCCTTCGCCCGCATTGCCCGGTACCTGGCAGACGGCGAGCTGGTGTGCATCTTCCCCGAAGGCAAGCTGAGCGCGGACGGTGAGATCGATGTGTTCAAGGGCGGGGTGAACCGCATCCTGCAGGAGACGCCGGTGCCGGTGATTCCGCTGGCGTTGCAGGGGCTGTGGGGCAGTTTCTTCAGTCGCGACCCGAACAAGGGCTTCTTCAAGCGCCTGTGGTCGCGGGTGACCCTGGTGGCCGGCGCCGCCATCCCGGTGGAGGCGGCGCAGCCCGAGGCGCTGCGCGAGCAGGTGAGCCTGCTGCGCGGCGACGTTCGCTAAGGGAAGCGGAGGAAGGTCAGCTGGCGCTGACCTTCAGGCCGACCAGGCCGGTGATGATCAGGGCGACACTGGCCAGGCGGATCAGCGCCATGGATTCGCCGAACAGGATGATCCCGGCGATCACCGTGCCGACCGCACCGACGCCGGTCCAGATGGCGTAGGCGGTGCCCAGCGGCAGCTCCTTCATGGCCAGGCCCAGCAGACCGAGGCTGATGACCATGGCGCCGACCGTAAGAATGGTGGGCAGGGGGCGGGTGAAGCCGTCGGTGTATTTGAGGCCGACAGCCCAGCCGACTTCGAACAGGCCGGCGAAGAACAGGATGATCCAGGACATGGTGAGTCTCCATCGATTTAATGATGGGGCCGTCCCCGGTATGTTCACGCACAGCGTCGTGAGGCCGTCCTCACAGTGCGCACTATACTGCACATTTGTGGCGGGTGAGGCAAGCGTGACGGATCAGTGGTGCTTGTACCGGCCACACTCAATGGCTGGCCGGTACATCCGCACACCTGCGTCAAGACCAGCTCAGAATCGGCCAGCCATTGGTCTGCGCATGCTCGCGCAGCACCGGGTCCGGGTTCACCACGTGCGGGTGATCGACCTTCAGCAGCAGCGGCAGGTCGTTGCGCGAATCCGAGTAGAAACTCGCGCCCTCCAGGTTCTCCTGCTCCTGGTCCAGCCACTCCAGCAAACGGGTGATCTTGCCCTCGCGGTAGGTGAGCACGCCGTGGGTCTTGCCGGTGAACACGCCGTTGACCGCCTCCAGCTCGATGGCCAGGTACTCGTCGACACCCAGGCGTGCCGCGATCGGCCCGACCAGGTGGGTGCCGCTGGCCGAAATGATCAGGATCCGGTCACCGCGCTTGCGGTGCTCGGCGATGCAACGGCAGGCGTCGCCGTAGATGATCGGCTCGATCACATCCTCCACCCAGGGCTCGACCAGGTGCTCGACCTCTTCCAGGGTACGCCCGGCGATGGGCTCCAGGCTGAAGGCCATGTAGTCCTCCATGGCCAGGTGGCCCTTGCCGTAGGCTTCCATCAGCTCATGGTCGCGCTTGAGGAAGGATTTGCCGTCCACCCAGCCCAGCCGGGCCATCTGCTCGCTCCACAGCGACGCGCAGTCACCGTGTATGAGGGTTTCGTCCAGATCGAAGATTGCCAGTGCCATGCGTTGCTTCTCCTTAGGCCACTTCCCGTAGCGCCGTGGGGTCGATCGACAAGGATACCCGTTGCCCGTCCGCATGCAGGTCGGCCGCGCAGCGGTTGAGCACATCCACCACCAACTCGACGTCGCGCACCCGCACCCGGTAGCGAATGACGTTGCCCAGCAGGCTGTGGCTGCGGATCTCGCCGTCCAGTTCGCCGTTCAGGCCCAGGGTGATGGACTCCGGACGGATCGCCAGGCGACCGTTGACCGGGCGTTGCAGCAGGCGGCTGGCGCTGTCGGCGTCAAGCAGGTTGTAGTTGCCGATGAAGCCCGCGGCGAACAGGTCCACGGGCGCGGTGTAGAGGGTCTCGGCATCGCCGCTCTGGACGATGCGGCCCTGGTTCATCAGGACGATGCGGTCCGACATGGTCAGCGCCTCTTCCTGGTCGTGGGTGACGAAGATGGTGGTCAGCCCCAGCTCGCGCTGGATGGCGCGGATCTGCTCGCGCAGGTGCTTGCGGATGCGCGCATCCAGTGCCGACAGCGGCTCGTCGAGCAGCAGCAGGCGCGGGCGGGTGACCAGCGAGCGGGCCAGGGCCACGCGCTGGCACTGGCCGCCGGACAGCTGGTGCGGGTAGCGCCCGGCGAAGCTGCCGAGTTCGACCAGGTCGAGTACTTCGCGCACCCGCACCTGGCTTTCGTCGGCCTTGACCTTCTGCATGCGCAGGCCGAAGGCGACGTTCTGTTCCACGGTCATGTTGGGGAACAGCGCGTAGCTCTGGAACACCATGCCGATGCCGCGCTTCTGCGGGCTCACGGGCACGATGTCCTGGCCGTCGAGCAGGATCCGCCCGCTGTCCACCGGGGTCAGCCCGGCGATGCAGCGCAGCAGCGTGGACTTGCCGCAGCCGGAGGGGCCGAGCAGGGTGACGAACTCGCCGCGCTCGATCTGGCAGTCGATGTTCTCGAACACCGGGCTGCCGGCGTAGCTCTTTTGCAGTTTCTGTACGCTGACGAAGCTCATGTCAGGTCTTGTCCTTGTTCAGGCGGTTGGCGACCCAGGTCAGTACCAGCACGAAGGCGAAGTAGGAGATGACCAGCGCGCTGTTGAAGTGGCCGCTGCTGTTGCGCATGTTGTTCAGGTACACCTGCAGGGTTTCGTAGCGGGTGCCCACCAGCAGGTTGGCGAACACGAACTCGCCGAACAGGAACGAGAACGACAGCAGCAGCGCCACCATCAGGCCCTTGCGCAGGTTGGGCAGCACCACCAGGAACGCCGCCTGCCAGGTGCTGGCGCCGAGCAGCTGGGCGGCGTCCATCAGGTCGCGCAGGTTGATGGCCTGCAGGTTGTTGGTGATGGCCCGGTACATGAACGGCAGGGCGATGGTGAAGTAGCAGCCGATCAGGATCCACGGCGTGCCGACCATGGCCATCGGCCCACTGCCGTACAGCTGCAGCAAGCCCACCGACGACACCACCGGCGGCACGGCGAACGGCAGCAGGATGAGGATGTTCATCAGCGCGTCGAGCTTGGGGAAGTGGTAGTGGACCACGAACAGCAACGGCAGGATCAGCAGCACCGACAGCAGCAGCGCGCCGACGCACACCAGCAGTGACTGGCCGAAGGCGGCGAGAAAGCGCGGCTCGCTCCACAGTGCCAGGTACCACTTGAAGGTCAGCCCGCTGGGCAGCAGGGTCGCTGACCAGCTGGTAGCCAGCGAGTAGAGCAGGGTGCCGGCCAGCGGCAGCAGCAGGATCAGGAACAGCAGGTACACCACCGCGCGGTGGTAGAGCCCGCCGGCGTTGTTTTCAGCGCGCATGGTAGCTCCTCTTGAGCAGCCATTGATGGACCACCGTGACCACGGTCATCAGCCCCACCAGCACCATCGCCAGGGCGCTGGCCAGGTTCGGGTCGAGGCTGATGTCGCCGGCCACCAGGCCCGCGATGCGGATCGGCAGCACGTTGAAGTTGCCGGTGGTCAGGGCGTAGACGGTGGCGTAGGCGCCCAGGGCGTTGGCCAGCAGGATGACGAAGGTGCCGAGCAGCGCCGGGGTGAGCACCGGCAGGCCGATATGCCGCCAGAACTGCCAGTGGCTGGCGCCGAGCAAGGCCGCCGATTCGCGCCAGTCCTCGCGCAGGGCGTCGAAGGCCGGGTAGAGCAGCAGCACGCCCAGGGGGATCTGGAAGTAGGTGTACACCAGGATCAGGCCGGTCTTGGAGTAGATGCTGAAGTCGCCGAGCAGGCCCATCTGCTTGAGCAGCAGCGTCAGTGCACCGTTGAAGCCGAGCAGGATGATGAAGGCGAACGCCAGGGGCACGCCGGCGAAGTTGCTGGTCATGTTGGCGAAGGCGCTGACGAAGTCGCGCAGCTTCGAGTCGACCCGGCGCAGCGAATAGGCGCCCAGGGTGGCGATGACGATGCCGAACAGGCTCGACCAGAAGCTGATCTCCAGGCTGCGTTGCAGCGCCTGCAGGTAGAACTTCGAGGCGAAGATCTTGCTGAAGTTGGCCAGGCCCCAGCCGCTCTCGCTCTGCAGGCTGTTGAGGGCGACCCAGGCCAGCGGCGCGACCTGGAAGATGATGAAGAACACGGCGAACGGCAGCAGGCAGAGCAGGGCCAGGTAGCGGCCGCGATGGCTTGCATTCACTTGAGCAGCTCCCGGCAGACCGGTTTGTCGTGGGCGGCGCCGAGCAGCTCGCAGATCGTGCCGCACAGCTCGGTCTGCAACGGCTTGGCCGCGGGATCGAGGCTGAACGCCTCGCCGAACACGAACAGCGGCACTTCGCGTTCCTCGGCCAGCAAGCCGTTGTGCGAGCGGTCGTTGTTCATGCCGTGGTCGGCGGTGACCAGCACCTGGTAGCCCTCTTCGAGCCAGCGCGGCAGGTAGTCGGCCAGCAGTATGTCGGCGCTGCGCGCGGCGTTGCGGTACTGGCTGCTGTCCAGGCCGTGGCGGTGGCCGGCGTCGTCGATGTTCATCGGGTGCACCAGCAGGAAATTCGGCGCATGGCGGCGGCGCAGGTATTCGGCGTCGGCCAGCAGGTGCGAGTCGGGGTAGTGGTCGGCGTAGTAGAACAGGCCGTGCTGGATCGGCAGCTTCGGCGCGTGGGTGTGGCGGTCGCGCAGCGGGTCGAAGGGTGAGCGGTTGTACAGCTCGCTCATCCAGTGATAGGCCGCGGCGGCAGTGCCCAGGCCGGCCTCGCGGGCGTAGTGGAACACGCTGCGCTGGTTGGACAGGCGATTGACGTTGTTATGCACGATGCCGCTGTCGATCGGCGGCACGCCGGTGAGGATGCATTCGTACAGCGGTCGCGACAGCGACGGCAGCTCGCATTCAAGCCGGTACAGCGCGGCGCGGTCGGCCTCGACGTAGGCGTGCAGGTGGCCCATGGCGTGGTGCGCGACCTGGTGGTTGAGGCCGTCGAGCAGGACCAGGATGACGTTGTGTTGCATGTTGGCTCCAGGGAAACGAGGCTTCGTGGGAGCGGGCTTGCCCCGCGATGGCGATCGCGGGGCAAGCCCGCTCCCACGAGGATGATGGCGCTTACTCCATCTCGATGATCACCTGCTCCTGCCACTTCTGCGGCAGGGCCTTGGAGGTCGCTTCCCAGGCTTCGGCGTTCTTTATCGGCTGGGCGGCCTTGTACTGCTCATTGGGCAGCAGCTTGGCCTGCACATCCGCCGGCAGTTTCAGGTGCTCGGCGCGGATCGGCCGGGCGTGGCCGATGGCCAGGTTGGTCTGTCCGGCATCGCTGAAGATGTACTCACGCGCAAGCTTCGCCGCGTTCGGGTGCTTGGCGTACTTGTTGATGATGGTGGTGTAGCCGGAGGTGATCGAGCCGTCCGATGGGATCAGCACCTCGAAGCGTTTCGGGTCGATCTGGTCGCGGTAGCTCAGGCCGTTGAAGTCCCACACCACGCCGACTTCCACCTCGCCCTTCTCGAGGGTCTGGATGGTCGGGTTGGCCAGCGACAGGCGCTTTTGCTGGGCCAGCTTGGTGAACAGCTGCAGACCCGGCTCGATGTTGCTCTCGTCGCCCTTGTAGGCGATGGCGGCGGCGAGCACGCCATTGGCGGCCTGGGCGGCGGTGCCGACGTCACCGATGGCGACCTTGTACTTGCCCTTTTCCAGGTCGTGCCAGGTGGTCGGGCGTTCGCCTTCCTTGACCAGATCCTTGTTGATGATGAAGGCGATGGTGCCGGTGTAGGCCAGCGCCCAGTGGCCGTCCTGGTCCTTGGCCCACGCCGGCACCTGGTCCCAGGTGCTCGGCTTGTAGGCCTGGGTGACGCCCTTGGCGACCGCGATCGGGCCGAAGGCGGCGCCGACGTCGCCGATGTCGGCGCTGGCGTTGTCCTTCTCGGCGTCGAACTTGGCGATCTCCTGGGCCGAGCTCATGTCGGTGTCGCTGTGCTTGAGGCCGTACTTCTTGGCCAGGTCTTCCCAGGTGCCTTTCCAGTTGGCCCAGGCATCGGGCATGCCCACGCTGTTGACGGTGCCTTCCTTGCGGGCGGCGTCTTCAAGGGCCTTGAGGTCCTGGGCCATGGCCGAGGTGCAAAAAGCGATGGCCGAACCGAGCAGTGACGCCATGAACAACTTTTTCATCCGAAGCTCCTTTGGTGGGTGCCTTGCATTCGTTGTTATGAACAGAAGCGGTGCTTGCGAACCCTTGGTCTAGGTCAGCAAACCTTGAGCCAAGGTAGGCCTGTTGCGTGACAGTTTGATGTAAGGAGAGGGCGTGGGTGGCAGGCCGATGGCTCTGGGAATACAGCGTAGACCACATCGAAAGCCTTGAATCGCGTGGCCTGGCCCGGATCTGGCAAGTCCCTGGGCGAGGCTTTGTCACAGGATGTTCATCAGCCTTGCCTAGGCTTGTAGCCATCGCCACATGCCCTGTTATGGGGCTGGACTAGTCCAGATAGGTAACCTTTGATGCAAGCGACGCCACCGCGCGCGGTAACAGCCATCTGCCATGCCCTGCAGGAGCAGATCGAACACGGCCTGCTGGCTCCCGGCGGCAAGCTGCCGGCCGAGCGCAGGCTCAGCGAAGTGTTCGACACCACGCGCATCACCCTGCGCGAGGCGCTGGTGCAACTGGAGGCCCAGGGCCTGATCTACCGCGAGGAGCGCCGTGGCTGGTTCGTCGCACCCGAGCGGCTGACCTACGACCTGATCGAGCGCAGTCACTTCCATGCGATGGTGCGCGACCAGGGGCGGGTGCCGAGCACCGAGTTGCTGTCTGCGCGCCTGCAGCCGGCCTCTGCGGCGATCTGCGCGCGCCTGCGCCTGCCGGCGTTGTCCAGCGTGGTGCGGATCTGCCGTCTGCGTCGCATCGATGGGCGTGCGGTGCTGTACGCCGAGCACTATCTCAACCCGCGCTACTTCCCGGGGATCCTCGAGCTCGACCTGGCGCGGTCGCTGACCGAGATCTATGCGCGGGAATACGCCATTCACTATGGACAGGTGTGCTTCGAGATCCTGCCGACCGCGTTGCCGGTGGCGGCAGCGGGGGCGCTGAAGGTTTCGGCGGGCAGCCCGGGTTTGCACATCACCCGGGTCAATAGCGACCAGCATGGGCATCTGATCGACTGTGACCTGGAATATTGGCGGCACGATGCGATCCGCATTCGCGCCGAGGCTGGGTAGACAATCTCAAGCCTGCGCCAATCCCTGTAGGAGCGGCCTTGTGCCGCGAAAGGGCGGCGTAGCAGACCCAGGATCTCAGCTACGGGCAGAAAATGCTGGGGCCGCTTTGCGGCCCTTTCGCGACACAAGGCCGCTCCTACAGGGGGTAGCGTACGTCCCTACTGTGCGATCTGATCAGATCCTCCTCCACCGCCAGCCGTCACCACCTGCACCGACAACCGCGGCGTCGCCAGGTCCAGCCCCGCCTCGTCCAGCTGCCGCTTCAACGCCAGGTTGAACGCCCGCGACACCTCCCACTGCTTGATCGGTGCGGTCTTGAACCGCGCCCGCAGGATCGCCGAGCCCGACTCGAAGCTCTCTACCCCCTGCAACTCCAGCGGCGACCAGATGTTGCGGCGCATCAGCGGGTCGTTGCGCAGCTTCTGGCCGACCTCACGAATCAGCGTGATCGCCTGGTCGATGTTCATGCTGTGCGGGATGGCCACGCGGAAGATCGCATAGCCGAACTCCCGCGAGTAGTTCTTGATGCTCTTGATCTCGCTGAACGGGATGGTGTGCACGATGCCGTCGATGTCCCGCAGGCGCACGGTGCGGATGGTCAGGCCCTCGACCGTGCCCAGGTGGCCGCCGACGTCGACGTAGTCGTCGATCGCCAGCGAGTCCTCGATGATGATGAACAGACCGGTGATCAGGTCGGCCACCAGCGACTGGGCGCCGAAACCGATGGCCAGGCCGATGACGCCGGCACCGGCCAGCAGCGGGGTGACGTTCATGCCCATGTTGGCCAGGGCGACGATCACCGCGATGATGAAGATCACCACGAACATCACGTTGCGGATCAAGGGCATCATGGTCTGCGCCCGGGCGTTGGCCAGGCCGCGGCGCGAGCGCACCAGGGCATGGTGCACGGCGGTGTCGGCGAGGATCCACACCAGCCAGGCGACGATCAGCGTGCCGGCCAGGCCCAGCAGGCGCAGGCTGACTTCGTGGCCGTCGCCTTCGGCGAAGCTGATCATCGAGCGGCCCCAGACGCGCAGGCCCAGTTCGATGAACACCAGCCAGATGAACAGGTGCACCAGCACATAGCCGAAGTTGCGCAGGCGCTCGGTGTAGACCGCCTGGCGCTTGTTGGCGCGCCTGGGCTTGGCGGCGTGGCGCCGGACCAGGCCGTTGAGCACCATGCACACCACCACCAGCACCGTGCACATCAGCGACTGGCGCAGGGCGGTGCTGGTGTCGCCGGCGGAGACGAAGGTGGCGAACAGCGAGATCGCCACCAGGATCAGCGCCGGGACGTACCAGAAGCTGCCGAGCAGCTCGATGGTGTCGCTCAGGGTGCGCCGGGTCAGGCGCCGAGACAGGGGCTGGTTGCGGATCAGGTGGGCGATCGGGCGGCGAAAGCGCAGGATGAACAGCCCGGTGCACAGTGCGGCGACGACATTGGCCAGGGTGGCCAGGGCATGGGCCAGGTGGCTGCCCAGGGCGGTGGTCAGGCGCGGGTCGCTCATCGCCTCGCCGAACGCGGCGAAGCTGCCGATCAGCCACAGCGGGCGGAACGCCTGGTGGCGCAGGATGTACAGGGCGCGGTGGCGGTGCGGGCCGTCGAGCAGCGAGAAGGCGATCACGCAGATCGCCGAAAACAGCGTGCCGACCACCAGCGCGTAGGCCAGCACCATGGCCATCGACTTGCCCAGCGAGGAGGGCAGGGCGAAGCTCAGGTACACGGTGAACACCAGTGCCACCAGCCACGGCCCCAGCTTGCGCAGGGCGAAGCGCACCAGGTCCCAGGTGCGCGGGTGCTGGGGCAGTTCTTCGGTCAGGCCGAAACGCAGGCGCACGCGGTGGCCGATCCAGTTGAAGGCGTAGGCCAACAGGCTCCAGACCAGGATCACCCCGGCGAAGCCGAACAGGATCGCCGGCCACTGGTGCACCGGCACCACCAGCGCGGCCAGCTCGTCCTGTGCCTGGTCGATTTCCAGCGACCAGCGCTTGAACGGGCTGGCATCGCCGCTGAACTGCTGCTCGAAGTCGTGCAGGGCGCCGCCGATCAGGCCGAGCACGCCCTGTTCGACGGTGGGTTGCGATTGTTTGCTGGCGTCGCGCAGCTTCTTCAGGTCGGCCAGCAGCTTGGCCCGTTGCTGGTCGTTCTCCAGGTTCTTGATCACCTCGTCCAGCGACTTGCCCAGCGGTTCGCTGGCTTCGGGCTGGGTGGGTGTGCTGGAGCCGAGCAGGCCCGGCAGGCCGGCGGCGTGCACCGGGGTGACGAACAGCAGGAACAGCAGCGTGATGCAACGCAGGAAGGCTGGCACCGGAAACTCTACCTCAGGTCAAACGTTTGCCCGAGTGTAGTGGTTTACGACGGCAGTTTCTCGAGGATCTTCCAGCAGGTGAGGCCGAAGATGCCGAGGGTGCCGATCCACATCATCAGCACGCCGACATTGCGCTCGCGCAGGCTGAAACCGATGGTCAGCAGCATCAGGAACAGGAACACCGGCACGAACAGGGAGAGGAAGGGTGATGACATGGACGGCAATCCTTTTGCTGTTGGGCATGTCTTAAGCATAGCGCTTTGCAAGCGCAGCGGATTGATCGGGGGCAGGCAACTCCCGAATCGCGGGGCAAGCCCGCTCCCACCGGCCTTTGGGAGCGGGCTTGTCGTCAGGGCAGTTCGCGACTGCGGTAGAACGCGCTGAGCACCTTCACCAGGTGCGCCAGGTCATGGCTGCCGCACAGTTCGCGAATCGAGTGCATGGCGAAGGTCGGCAGGCCGATGTCGACCGTGCGCACGCCCAGGTGGCTGGCGGTGATCGGGCCGATGGTCGAGCCGCAACCCATGTCGCTGCGCACCACGAAGCTCTGCACCGGCACTTCCTCGGCCATGCACAGGTGGCGGAAGAACCCGGCGGTTTCGCTGTTGGTGGCGTAGCGCTGGTTGTTGTTGACTTTGATCACCGGGCCTGCGTTGAGCTTGGGCCCGTGGTTGCCGTCGTGCTTGTCGGCGTAGTTGGGGTGCACGCCGTGGGCGTTGTCGGCCGAGACCATCAGCGAGCGCTGGATGGTGCGCACGTAGTCGTCGCCCTCGGGCAGCAGGCGCTGCAGGGTCTGCTCCAGCATCGGGCCGTCGGCGCCGCAGGCCGAGCACGAGCCGACTTCCTCGTGGTCGTTGCACACCAGCACGCAGGTCTCGTCGCTGTCGGCGCCCAGCAGCGCCTGCAGGCCGGCATAGCACGACAGCAGGTTGTCCAGGCGGGCGGCGGCAATGAAGTCGCCGTTCAGGCCGATCAGCGCGGCGTCCTGGGTGTCGTAGAAGCTCAGCTCGTAGTCCAGCACCACGTCGGCGTTGAGGTCGTGCTCGCGGGCCAGCTGCTCGGTGAGCAGGGCGCGGAAGTCGACGCGCTCGTCGCCGGCCACCTGGGCCAGGATCGGCGGCAGCTCGGTCTGCGGGTTGATCTGCCAGCCTTCGTTGGCGGTGCGGTTGAGGTGGATCGCCAGGTTCGGGATCACCGCGATCGGCAGCTTGAAGTCGATCAGCTGGCTCTCCACCTTGCCATCACGGCGGAAGGTGACCCGACCGGCCAGCGACAGGTCGCGGTCGAACCATGGGGCGAGCAGGGCGCCGCCGTACACTTCCACGCCCAGTTGCAGGAAACCCTGGCGTTGCAGCTCGGGCTGCGGCTTGACCCGCAGGCACGGGCTGTCGGTGTGGGCGCCGACCATGCGGATGCCGCCCAGCAGCGGCGGGAGCTTGCCGAGCTTGATGGCGATGATCGAGGAATCGTTGCGGGTCACGTAGTAGCGACCACCGGGCACGGTGGCCCAGCTGTCACGTTCGTCCAGGCGCTGGTAGCCGGCAGCCTCGAGGCGCTGCGCGAGGCTGGCGGTGGCATGGAAGGGCGTCGGGGAGGCCTTGAGGAATTCGATCAGGCCGGCATTCAGGGCATCGCGCATAAGTCACTCCAGACAGCAGTGGCGCGAGTTTAGCGTAAATACTCAAAAATTTGTGTCGGCGCTATCGCGGGGCAAGCCCGCTCCCACGCCATATCGATTACTGCGTGGGAGCGGGCTTGTCCCGCGATGGCCCTTTGGCCTTAAAACGGTGCCGGGCACTCGAATTTCAGGCGTTCGCCAGACACCGGATGGGTAAAGCTCAGCATCGACGCATGCAGGCACAGCCGTTCATGGGCCGCCAGCGCCTCGGGGTTGGCGTAAAGCCGGTCGCCCAGCAGCGGGTGGCCGATCGACAGCATGTGCACGCGCAACTGGTGCGAGCGTCCGGTGATCGGTGTCAGCTCGACCCGGCAATGATCACCGCAGCGTTCGACGATGCGCCAGAAGGTCAGGGCGTGCTTGCCCTGTTCGTGGTCGACCACATGGCGCGGCTTGGTCGGCGGGTCGTAGCGCAGCGGCAGGTCGATGCTGCCGCTGTCCAGGGTCGGTTGGCCCCAGCACAGCGCGGTATAGGCCTTTTCCGTCTCGCGGTCGTGGAACTGGCGCGACAGTTCGCGGTGGCTGTCGGCGTCGCGGGCGAGCAGGATGATCCCCGAGGTTTCCCAGTCCAGGCGGTGGACGATCAGGGCGTCGGGGTAGCCGTTTTCCTGCAGGCGGGTGATCAGGCAGTCCTTGTTGTCCTCGGCGCGGCCCGGCACCGACAGCAGCAGGGTCGGTTTGTTGATCACCAGGATGGCGGCGTCTTCGTGAAGGATCTGGATGTTCGACAGCGGCATGTTCAGGTGTTCTCTGCAAAGCATTGTGGGAGCGGGCTTGCCCCGCGATGGCCTTCAATGGCCATCGCGGGGCAAGCCCGCTCCCACAAGGTAACCCTGAGCTACTGAAAGATCAGCGCTCGGGCAGGGTGATGTTCAGCTCCAGGATCGAGCAGCTGCCCTGGTTCTCCAGCGCCACCTGCACATCGTCGTTGCCGATGTTGACGTACTTGCGGATCACCTCGACCAGCTCCTTCTGCAGGGCGGGCAGGTAGTCCGGGGTGCTGCGCTGGCCGCGCTCGTGCGCCACGATGATCTGTAGACGCTCTTTCGCTACCGACGCGCTGGTCTGTTTCTGTCTGCCACGAAAGAAGTCAAAAAGGTTCATGGTTTACTTGCCTCCAAACAGACGCGCGAAGAATCCTTGCTTCTGCACGTCGATGAACCGCAGGGGCTTCTCTTTGCCCAGCAGACGGTCGACGGTGTCACTGTACGCCTGGCCGGCATCGCTCTGGTCGTCAAGGATGACCGGGATGCCCTGGTTGGAGGCCTTGAGAACGGCTTGCGACTCGGGAATCACACCTTTGAGCTTGATCGCCAGGATCTCTTCGACGTCGGCGATGCTGAGCATTTCGCCCTTCTCGACGCGCTCGGGGTGGTAACGGGTGATCAGCAGGTGTTCCTTGATCGGCTCCTCGCCGTTCTCGGAGCGGCGCGACTTGCTCGACAGGATGCCCAGCATGCGGTCGGAGTCGCGTACCGAGGAGACCTCGGGGTTGGTCACGACGATGGCTTCGTCGGCGAAGTACATCGCCAGGTGCGCGCCTTTCTCGATACCGGCCGGCGAGTCGCAGATGACGTAGTCGAAGGTTTCCTTCAGCTCCATCAGGACCTTTTCCACGCCTTCCTGGGTCAGGGCGTCCTTGTCGCGGGTCTGGCTGGCGGCCAGCACGAACAGGTTCTCCAGGCGCTTGTCCTTGATCAGGGCCTGCTGCAGGTTGGCCTCGCCGTTGACCACGTTGACGAAGTCGTACACCACGCGGCGCTCGCAGCCCATGATCAGGTCGAGGTTACGCAGGCCGACGTCGAAGTCGACGATGACAGTCTTGTAGCCGCGCAGAGCGAGGCCGGTACCGATGGCGGCGCTGGTGGTGGTCTTGCCCACACCCCCCTTGCCGGAAGTGACGACGAGAATCTTGGCCAAGGTGTTTCACCCCTAAATAAACGGGACGCGGGTCCCTGCAAATACAAAAAACGGCAACGGGAAAAAAGTTGCGCTAAAAATGCCGGCAAGTATCCGTTAAAGACGGGTGATGTTCAACACGTCACCGGACAGGCTGACCTGCACGCCCGAGCCCCACAGCGGGTCGCGGCGCAGGTCCTCGCAGACCTTGTACTGGCCGGCGATGGAGACCATTTCCGCGGTCATCTGCTGGCAGAAGATGCGCGCCTTGGTGTTGCCCTTGATACCGGCCAGGGCGCGGCCGCGCATGGCGCCGTACACATGGATGTTGCCATCGGCGAGAAGTTCCGCGCCGGGGCTGACCGAGCCTGTCACCACCAGGTCGCCGCCCTGGGCGTAGATCTGCTGGCCGCCGCGCACCGGCGAGGTGATGATGCGGGTCGGGCGCACCTCGGGTTCGGCCGGCGCCGCTGGTGGAGCGGGTGCAGGCTCGGGCGTCTTCACTTCCGGCTCGGGTTCCAGCGGGCGTTCGCGGGCGCCGGACGGCGGCAGCACCGGCAGGTCGATGGCGATCGCCGCGGCGATGTCCTCGATGCGGCTGGCGCGGATCGCCAGGGTGCGCAGGCCATGATGACGGCAGATGCGCATCAGCCCGGGCAGGTCGATGGCGCCCGAGTCATGGGGCAGCTTGTCCAGGGCCAGCACCAGCGGGGTGTTGCTGAAGAAATTCGGCGCCTGCGCCACCTTCGCCGCCAGCTGGCGGTCGAGGGATTCGAGGTCGTTGCGCGCCAGTTCCAGCACGGTGATGGCAAGCATGCTGCCCTTGAGCTGGAACACGGGGGCGTTGTCGGGTGTCTGGTTGGGGCTCATGGTCTGCATAGACGGCTTGTTGCGAAAAAAGTGCCCTGACTTATAGCGATAAGACCGATTGCCCGCAACCGATGTAGAATGCCGGGCTCATGTCTTGCCGGAAGCTTCAATGGAACGCCCGCGTTTTCGATCCTCTTTCCTCCACCCGCGATTCTGGGGCCTGTGGCTGGGCCTGGGGCTGCTGTGGCTGGTCGCCCAGCTGCCGTACCGCGCCCTGCTGGGCCTGGGCCGCGCCCTGGGCGCGGTGATGTACGGGGTCGCCGGTGAGCGCCGGCGCATCGCCGCGCGCAACCTCGAACTGTGTTTCCCCGAACTGTCCGGCGACGAACGGCAACATCTGCTCAAAGAAAACTTCGCCTCCACCGGCATCGCCTTCTTCGAGATGGCCATGAGCTGGTGGTGGCCAAAGGCCCGGCTGGCGCGCCTGGCCCATATCGAGGGTATCGAGCACCTGCAGGCCGCCCAGCGCGAAGGCGAGGGCGCCATCCTCATGGCCGTGCACTTCACCACCCTGGAGATCGGCGCCGCGCTGCTGGGCCAGGCCCATACCATCGACGGCATGTACCGCGAGCACGGCAACGCGGTATTCGACTTCATCCAGCGCCGCGGCCGCGAGCGCCACAACCCCGATTCGCTGGCCGTGGAGCGCGATGACGTGCGCGGCATGCTCAAGCTGCTGCGCAAGGGCCGGGCGATCTGGTATGCGCCGGACCAGGACTACGGCATCAAGCAAAGCATCTTCGTGCCGCTGTTCGGTATCCCGGCGGCCACCGTTACCGCCACCACCAAGTTCGCCCGGCTGGGCAAGGCCCGGGTGATTCCGTTCACCCAGCGGCGCCTGGAGGACGGCAGTGGCTATCGTCTGGTGGTGCATCCGCCGCTCGAGGACTTCCCCGGCGAAACCGAGGAGGCCGACTGCCTGCGCATCAACCAGTGGGTAGAGGGCGTGCTGCGCGAGTGCCCGGAGCAGTACCTGTGGGCGCACCGACGCTTCAAGTCGCGGCCCGAAGGCGAGCCACGGCTGTACGACAAGAAGAAAAAATGACGCTGGGGCCGCGTGGTAGCGGGCTGGCTCCGCGATAGGGCGGTCACTGGCAAGCACTGATTCCAGGGAGGAGCAATGACCTCAACCACCGGCCTGATCCTCTCCGGCGGCGGTGCCCGCGCCGCCTACCAGGTTGGCGTGCTGGCCGGCATCGCTGAACTGCTGCCCCCTGGCGCCGCGAACCCCTTCCCGGTGATCGTCGGCACCTCCGCTGGCGCCATTAACGCCGTCAAGCTGGCCAGCGGCGCCACCCGCTTCGCCGAATCGGTGCAGCACCTGACTGCCTTCTGGCAGAACTTTCGCAGCCACCTGGTGCTGCGCAGCGACTGGCCCGGGGTGATCCGCCAGGCCAGCCGCTTCGTTGGCCACAGCCTGCTGGGGCTCGGCGGCCAGGTGCCGGTGGCACTGCTCGACAGCCGCCCGCTGCGCCGCCTGCTGCATGAACACCTGGACCTGGACGGCATCGCCCATTCCCTGGCGGCCAATCAGCTGCGCGCCATCGCCGTGACCGCCTTCGGCTACGAGTCCGGCCAGGCGGTGACCTTCTACCAGGGCCGCGACACCATCGAACCCTGGCTGCGTCACCGGCGCATCGGCATGCCCACGCCGCTGACCATCGACCACCTGCTGGCCAGCTCGGCAATTCCGCTGCTGTTCGCACCGGTGCGCTTGGGCGATGAGTTCTTCGGCGATGGCGCGGTGCGCCAATCGGCGCCGATCAGCCCGGCGCTGCACCTGGGCGCCAGCCGCGTGCTGGTGGTCGGCGTCAGTGGCAACCCCCAGCGACCGGCGCCGCCCTTGCCGACCCAGCGCGTGTTCAGCGGCCAGCAGCCGAGCCTTGCGCAGATCGGCGGGCACATGCTCAACAGCACCTTCATCGACAGCCTCGAGGACGATATCGAACTGCTGCAGCGGCTCAACCACCTCAGCCACCTGATGCCGGCGCACCTGGACGCCCGGCGCCTGGGGCTGGCGCCGATCGAGGTGCTGGTGGTGGCGCCCAGCCAGCCGCTGGACGAGATCGCCGCCCGTCATCGGCGCGAGCTGCCGGCGGCGTTGAGGCTGTTCTTGCGTGGGCCTGGCGCTACCAAGACCAGCGGCGCGGGGGTGTTGAGCTACCTATTGTTCGAGGCGAGCTATTGCAGTGAGCTGATCGAACTGGGGCGCAAGGATGCGCTGGCCAAGAAGCGGGAGCTGTGCCAGTTCCTGGGACTGCCTGGCTGACCCTGTAGGAGATCGCCCAGCCCTTCGGGCTCCAGCGTGGGAGCGGGCTTGCCCCGCGATCACCGGCGTAGCCGGTGCCAAACGCCGCATCGCGGGGCAAGCCCGCTCCCACGTTGCCCCAGTCAAATCAAAGAGTTGTGTTTTGTTCCATGAGAGCGGCCTTGTGCCGCGAAAGGGCTGCAGGGCAGCCCCAAGATTTATGCCATACCACTGATATCGCTGGGGCTGCTTCGCAGCCCTTTCGCGACACAAGGCCGCTCCTACAGGGATCAGGGTTGCATTTACTCGGCAATCTGCAACTTGCGCGCCTGGGTATACACGTACCGCAACTTCTCGTACTCGAACGGCGAGTTGGTCTGCCCGTAGCGGAAGTTGGTGGTGTAGCGCTTGTCCACCGCCCGCAGCACGGTGAGCTCCGGATGGTCGCTGGCGGTGTCGGGCACGTTCAGGTAGTTGATCTCCTTCTCCCCCACGTAGTCGACCACCAGCCCGGTGGTGTCGCGCAGGTTCGACGGCCCGAGGATCGGCAGCATCAGGTATGGCCCGTCCGGCACCCCGTAGAAGCCCAGGGTCTGGCCGAAGTCCTCGCTCTGCCGGGGCAGGCCCATCTTGGTCGCCGGGTCCCACAGGCCGCCGACACCGATGATGGTGTTGAACATCAGCCGCGCAGTGATTTCCGCTGAACGCTTGGGCTTGAGCTGCAGCACGCTGTTGAACAGGTTGGGCACGTCGCCCAGGTTGTTGAAGAAGTTGCTTACTCCGGTACGCACGAAACCGGGGGTGACGTAGCGGTAGCCATCGACCACCGGCAGGAACACCCATTGGTCGAAGCGGTAGTTGAAGTGGTAGATGCGCCGGTTCAGCGATTCCAGCGGGTCGTAGATGTTCAGCGCGGCCAGGGTCGAGCGTTCGAACTCGCGCTGGTCCAGGCCGGGGTTGAACTTGAGTTCGCGCAGCGGATCGACGAAACCGTCGGCCTCCACGGTGAGTGTTTCGGTCTTGTCGGCCTCGACCACGCTGGCACGCGGCGCGACTTCCTCGGCCAGGGCGCAGCCGCTGGCGAGCAGGGCGGTGACGAGCAGCAGTCTGTTAACCACGGAAGAACTCCAGCATGGCGTCGCTGTTGACGCGGTAGTTGAGGTTGCCGCAATGGCCGCCATGGGGGTAGAGCGTCAGCCGTTCGCCGAACACCCGGCGCAGGAAACCGATGTCGCCAGGGCCGAGGATCACGTCGTCGGCGTTGTGCATCACGGCGATCTTGGGGCTGGCGCGCAGGTAGTCCTCCAGCGCGTACAGGCTCACCTGGTCGACCAGTTGCAGCAGGCTGTTGCCGTCGGTACGCGCCCGCCACATGGGGATCACCTGCTCGGTCAGGTAGCAGTCGAAGTCGCATTGCAGCGCCCGTTTGAAGAAGGGCTCCAGGCTGCTGCCCTCGGTGATCGGGAATTTCGGCGGAATGATCAGGCCGCGGCGGTTGATCAGGTCGGAGGTGAAGGCAATGTCGGCGGCCGAGAAACGGAACGAGGTACCGATGAGCATGGCCATCTGTTCGTTGGACAGGTGCTGGCGCGACTTCTGGAAGTCATACAGCAGTGCTTCGTTGAGGTCGATGTAGCCCTTGTCCTGGAAGTAACGGGTGAGTTTTTCCAGCATCAACTCGTAGAACGTGGTGCTGCGGTCGATGCCCTTGACCCGGGTCTGCACCAGCTTGTCCAGGTTGGTGATCGAGGTATACAGGTTGACCGGCGGGTTGAGCAGCAGCACGCGCTTGAAGTTGAAGCTCTTTCGGGTCTCGTCGAGCTTGCTGACGAACGCGGCGTCCAGCGCACCTAGACTGTAGCCGGTGAGGTAGTACTCGCTGACCGGCAGGTGTGCCTGCTGGGCGCGTACCGCCTGCATGACCCGGTACAGGTCCTTGGCGTCCTCGCTGGTCACCCCGGGGGTGGCGAAGCGCGAGGCGGCGCTCATGAAGTCCCAGCTGGTCGGCGATGACAGCTGCACCACGTGGTAGCCGGCCTGGTAGAACAGCTTCTTCAGGTACTCGTTGATGCTGCTGGAATAGGGCGCGCCGGTACCGGCGATCAGGAAGATCAACGGCGCTTCGTGGTCCTGCTTGGCCAGGCGGTAGCGCAGTTTCTTCACCGACCAGAAGTTGTCGGGCAGGGTGAACTCGCGCTCCGGGCGCAGGGTAAGGCTGTAGTCGGCCTGGTCGATGTCGTCGTCGCTGGGCAGCGTCGGGCGCTGTTCCGGCGGCGTGGTGGCGATGGTCGCCTCGAACGGGTTGGTCAACGGATAGCCGTAGCTCGCCGCGTCGATATCCCGCGCCGATGCGGCCGCAGCCAGGAGCAGGCCGCCGAGCAGGGCGGCGAGGCGCAAAGATCGAAGCATTTATGTCCCCCAGGGAAAACGCAAGGTCGTGCAATACGCAGGCTAGGACCACGGCATGTCGGACAAAGTTGCCCGTTGCCCTGTCGTTCGTCGCACAAGATGTTGCCGCGCCGGACAACGTTTGTCTTGTGCAACATAGCTGCAGGGCCATGATTTTGCCTTGTCTCGGCCCCTGGGCGATCATGCAACGTTTCGATTACCGCTATTGGAGATCCGCATGACGCGTTGGTGGCCGGTCGTTGCCCTGTTGCTGTTCCTGCCGCTGTGGCTCGCGGCCAGTTATGGCGTGCGTTATGGGCTGATGGAAGATGCCCGGTGGGTCGGGCTGTGCAGCGTGCCGGGGGAGGTTTGGCAATGCCAGGCGCGATCGCTGCTGGGCCTGGGGATACATTTCCAGATCATTGCATGGGGGGCATTGGGGTTGGCGTTGCTTTGCCAATTCGTGCCTGGCCGAGGTGGGTGGTGGCTGGCGGCGCTGGCGCTGCTGTTCGGGATCCCGGCGTTGGTGCTGTATACCGCCAGCATCGCGGTGTTTGCCGTGGTACTGGCGGGGTTGCGGCTGGTACGGCGTACGGCTTGAGGCCGTATCGCGGGGCAAGCCCGCTCCCACGCTCACACAAGGCGTTGGCCTCGACGTGGGGGCCCGCTCCCACGCTTACACAAGGCGTTAGCTTCAACGTGGGAGCGGGCTTGCCCCGCGATAGGGCCATCAGGCTTTGCGCAAGCTGCGCCACAACGCGCCAACCATCAACACGCTGACCACCGCCCAACCCCAGGCCTGTCGATTCGCCAACCCTTCCTGGAACAACTGCGGCGCCACCCCGGCCCCCACGATAAAGGCCAGCAACGCCACCTCCGCCCGCCGCGCCGGCACCGGCCGCAGCAGATAGACCACCGCCGGCAGCAGCAACGCCGCGCAGGGGAAGCTGCGATAGCGCGGGTCGAACACCATCGCCAGCATGCTCACCGCCGCTGCGAATCCGGCCGCCAGCAGCCATGTGCCGGCATGCTTTTCCAGCCAGGCGAACAACCGCTGGCGCCAGCCGTCTCGACGGGCCAGGGCCAGCGCGCCATGGGCCAGCACCAACAGGTTCAAGCCGGCCAGTGCAACCGCCCACAACCATTCCCCGGCAAAGCGGGCATTGGTGCGCATCAGTTCCCCCCACAGCGCCAGGCTGCCGGCACCCAGGGCCGCCAGCAACGGCAGCAGCAGGGCGGCGCGGCGGCTCGCCGGGCGCCCGGCCAGGGCCAGGGTCGCCAGCATCAGCAACACGCTGGCCAGCAACCACTGCGGCCACAGCGCCAGGTTGCTCACCGGCCCTTCGAGCACGCCCTTGTCCTGGCGGTCGGCATCGTACAGCCCCCAGTAGCCGCCCACGGCGCCTTCACTGGCGCGCTTCCAGGGCTGGTCGAAGGCCTCGATCAGGTTGTAGCGCCAGCCGTTGGCCTCGGCCAGGGCGACGAAGCCACGGATGAAACGCGCCTCGTTGACCCGGCTCGGTTCCGCCGTCTCGCGCTGGCGTCCTTCGCTGGGCCAGCCGGTCTCGCCGATCAGGACGTCCTTGGGCGCGAAGCGGTTGCCGAACACCTGGCGCACCTCGGCCACATGCGCCAGCGCCGCATCGATGCCACGCGGGTCGTCTTCCCAGTAGGGCAACAGATGGATGGTGAGGAAGTCCACCGCCGGTGCGATCTGCGGGTGTTGCAGCCAGAACTCCCAGACGTCGGCGTAGGTCACCGGCACTTTCACCTGGCTTTTCACTTTCTCGATCAGCCCGGCCAGGCGCTCGCCGGTGACTTCCTTGCGCAGCAGCGCCTCGTTGCCGACGATCACCGCGCTGACCACGTCGGGGTTGGCGTTGGCTGCGGCGATAAGCAGTTCGATTTCCTTGTCGGTGTCCACGGGGCTTGCATTGACCCAGGCGCCGAGCATCACTTTCAGGCCGTGTTTGCGGGCCAGCGCCGGGATGGCCTCGAGGCCGGTCATCGAATAGGTGCGGATGCACTGGAATCGCTCGCTCAGCAGCGCCAGGTCGGCGTCCATGCGCGCCGGGCGCAGGCGAAACGGCTGGTCGAGCGGCGACTGGTCCTTGTCGAACGGGGTGTAGGACGCGCACTGCAACTTGTGTGTCGGGCTCGCCGCATCGGGCAGCTGCACCGGCTTGCCGAGGCCGTACCAGAGCGCCCACAGCCCGATGAGGGCGAGCAGGCAGGCGAGCAGGTACGCAGGCAGGAACAGTCGGGTGTTACTGGGCATCGGGCGGTCCGTCGGCAAGCACAAAGGGCTAGATGATAGCCGCAAATGACCGGCGCCAAGCCTTTGGCATGCAAGGATCGCGCAGGCCGCTCGGGTGGCGTGACGTTAATGGCACAGTGCTGTCGCTGATCGTTCGCTGGAGGTCGCTGACAGAGCAGGTCGTGCGCGGGGGCAGGTCGATGATGCTCTCTCCAAGACCTGACGAGGGGATGCTTTGATGGCGACTTTTACAAGAGTACGACGTTTCCTGAGTGTGGGCGCCGCCCTGGTATTGACCATGAGCACTGCGCAGGCCATGGCCAAGGAAGTGAGCATCGGTTACGTGGATGGCTGGTCGGACAGCGTGGCCACCACCAACGTGGCCGCCGAGGTGATCAGGCAGAAGCTTGGCTACGACGTGAAGCTGCAGGCCGTGGCCACCGGGATCATGTGGCAGGGCGTGGCCACCGGCAAGCTCGACGCCATGCTCTCGGCCTGGCTGCCGGTGACCCATGGCGAGTACTGGGCCAAGAACAAGGACAACGTCGTCGACTACGGGCCGAACTTCAAGGACGCCAAGATCGGCCTGATCGTTCCCGAGTACGTCAAGGCCAACAGCATTACCGACCTCAAGACTGATACCAGCTTCAAGAACAAGATCGTCGGCATCGATGCCGGCTCCGGGGTCATGCTCAAGACCGAGCAGGCCATCAAGGACTACGACCTGACCGGCTACAAACTGACCGCCAGCTCCGGCGCGGCGATGACCGCCGAGCTGGGTCGCTCCTACGCCAAGAATCAATCGATCGCCGTGACCGGCTGGGTGCCGCACTGGATGTTCGCCAAGTGGAAGCTCAAGTTCCTCGAGGATCCCAAGGGCGTGTACGGCGCCGCCGAAACGGTCAACAGCATCGGCAGCAAGGAGCTGGCGAGCAAGGCGCCGGAAGTGGCCGAGTTCCTGAAGAAGTTCCAGTGGCAGTCCAAGGACGAGATCGGCGAGGTGATGCTGGCGATCCAGGAAGGCGCCAAGCCGGAGGCTGCGGCCAAGGACTGGGTGGCCAAGCATCCGGAGCGGGTCAAGGAGTGGACTGGCAAGTGATGGTTTGAAATGGGGCTGCTGTGCAGCCCTTTCGCCGGCAAGCCGGCTCCCACAGTGTCGGCGCAGATCCCCTGTGGGAGCCGGCTTGCCGGCGAAAAGGGCGCGCAGCGTCCCCAGGATTTGTTACCGATCTTGCAAAACACCGTTGCATCTAAGACTAAGGTCGTCTGGTTGGCGTCCAGCGGCAGCATAAAGTTGGAGTCGGGTTATCCCTACTCTGTGCTGCTAGGACAAAAACAATGAACGACAGCATTTACCAATCGATACAGAACAGTCCGCGCTTCAAGGAACTGGTCACCAAGCGCGAGCGCTTCGCCTGGATTCTCTCGGCGATCATGCTCGGCCTCTACTGCGCCTTCATCCTCCTCATCGCCTATGGCCCGCACGTGCTGGGCGCCAAGCTCAGCCCCGACTCGTCGATCACCTGGGGCATTCCCCTGGGCGTCGGCCTGATCGTCTCGGCCTTCGTGCTCACCGCGCTCTACGTGCGTCGCGCCAACGGCGAGTTCGATGAACTGAACAAGGCCATTCTCGAGGAGGCCAAGCAATGATCCGTCACGCCAAAACCCTGGCCGTCCTGGCCTGCGGTGCCTTCGCACCCGCCGTGTGGGCCGCCGATGCCCTGACCGGCGAGGTGCAGAAACAGCCGCTGAACGTCTCGGCGATCGCCATGTTCGTGGCCTTCGTCGCCTTCACCCTGGGCATTACCTACTGGGCCTCCAAACGCAACAAGTCGGCGGCCGACTACTACGCCGCCGGCGGCAAGATCACCGGCTTCCAGAACGGCCTGGCGATCGCCGGCGACTACATGTCGGCGGCCTCGTTCCTGGGTATTTCCGCGCTGGTGTTCACCTCGGGCTACGACGGCCTGATCTACTCCATCGGCTTCCTGGTCGGCTGGCCGATCATCCTGTTCCTGATCGCCGAGCGCCTGCGCAACCTGGGCAAGTACACCTTTGCCGACGTGGCCTCGTATCGCCTCGGGCAGAAGGAAATCCGCACCCTGTCGGCCTCGGGTTCGCTGGTGGTAGTGGCGTTCTACCTGATCGCGCAGATGGTCGGTGCCGGCAAGCTCATCGAGCTGCTGTTCGGCCTGGACTACCACGTGGCGGTGATCCTGGTGGGCATCCTGATGTGCCTGTACGTGCTGTTCGGCGGCATGCTGGCCACCACCTGGGTGCAGATCATCAAGGCGGTGCTGCTGCTGTCCGGTGCCAGCTTCATGGCGCTGATGGTGATGAAGCACGTGGGCTTCGACTTCAACACCCTGTTCTCCGAGGCGATCAAGGTGCACGCCAAGGGCGAGGCGATCATGAGCCCGGGCGGCCTGGTCAAGGACCCGATCTCGGCGTTCTCACTGGGTCTGGCACTGATGTTCGGCACCGCGGGCCTGCCGCACATCCTGATGCGCTTCTTCACCGTCAGCGACGCCAAGGAAGCGCGCAAGAGCGTGCTGTACGCCACCGGCTTCATCGGTTACTTCTACATCCTGACCTTCATCATCGGCTTCGGCGCGATCCTGCTGGTCAGCACCAACCCCGACTTCAAGGACGCCGCCGGCGCCCTGATCGGCGGCAACAACATGGCGGCGGTGCACCTGGCCGATGCCGTGGGTGGCAGCGTGTTCCTCGGCTTCATCTCGGCGGTGGCCTTCGCCACCATCCTGGCGGTGGTCGCCGGCCTGACCCTGGCCGGTGCCTCGGCGGTGTCCCATGACCTGTATGCCAGCGTCTGGCGCAAGGGCAAGGCCAACGACAAGGACGAGATCCGCGTGTCGAAGATCACCACCATCGCCCTGGGCGTGCTGGCGATCGGCTTAGGGATTCTGTTCGAGAAGCAGAACATCGCCTTCATGGTCGGCCTGGCCTTCTCCATTGCCGCCAGCTGCAACTTCCCGGTGCTGCTGCTCTCGATGTACTGGAAGAAACTGACCACCCGCGGCGCCATGATCGGCGGCTGGATGGGCCTGGTCAGCGCGGTGGGCCTGATGATCCTCGGCCCGACCATCTGGGTGCAGATCCTCGGTCACGAGAAAGCCATCTACCCGTACGAGTACCCGGCGCTGTTCTCGATGATCATCGCCTTCGCCGGCATCTGGTTCTTCTCGGTCACCGACAAGTCCAAGGCTGCCGAGAACGAGCGCGCGCTGTTCTTCCCGCAGTTCGTCCGTTCGCAGACCGGCCTTGGCGCCAGCGGGGCGGTTTCCCACTGATCCTGGTTGCTGTCTGAACGACGCCCCGGCTTGCCGGGGCGTTTTCGTTCAACAGGGAGTCAGCTGCAATGGCTGGCTCATATCCGACCGAGCAGCAACAGGATCAACAACACTACCAGCACCACGCCGATGATGCCGGAAGGACCGTAGCCCCAGCTGCGCGAGTGCGGGAAGACCGGCAAGCCACCGATCAGCAGCAGGATCAGGATGATGATGAGGATCGTGGTCATGGTGGAGTCCTTGCGTGGTTGAGGGTCAAGGGCCTCGGAATGCTGGGCGCTTACTGTTCCGACTGTGGGCGGTGGGCAAAGATTCCATCGGCTGTGCCGGCCCCGGGTGGATGGATCCTCATTCAGCATTCTGATGCTGCACCGCTGTGGCCCGCGTTCTGGCTAGACTCCAGGCCAATCCCACTGTTCAAGGCAGCTGACCATGCACAACCGAATGATGATCACTGGCGCAGGCTCCGGCCTCGGCCGCGAGATCGCCCTGCGCTGGGCCCGTGATGGCTGGCGCCTGGCCTTGGCCGATGTCAATGAAGCGGGCCTGCGCGAGACCCTGGAGCTGGTGCGCGGTGCTGGCGGTGAAGGCTTCATCCAGCGCTGCGACGTGCGCGACTACAGCCAGCTCACCGCCCTGGCCCAGGCCTGCGAGGAGAAGTTCGGCGGCATCGATGTGATCGTCAACAATGCCGGGGTGGCTTCCGGCGGATTCTTCGCCGATTTGTCCCTGGAGGACTGGGACTGGCAGATCGCGGTCAACCTGATGGGCGTGGTCAAGGGCTGCAAGGCCTTCCTGCCGCTGCTCGAGCGCAGCCGCGGGCGGATCATCAACATTGCCTCCATGGCCGCCCTGATGCAGGGGCCGGGCATGAGCAACTACAACGTGGCCAAGGCCGGGGTGCTGGCCTTGTCCGAGAGTCTGCTGGTGGAGCTGCGTCAGGTCGAGGTGGCGGTGCACGTGGTGTGCCCGTCGTTCTTCCAGACCAACCTGCTCGACTCGTTCCGCGGGCCGGATCCGGCGATGAAGGCGCAGGTAGGCAAACTGCTGGAAGGCTCTCCGATCAATGCCGCCGATATCGCCGAGCACATCTATCAACGGGTCGCCGCCGGCGAGTTCCTGATCCTGCCCCATGAAGCCGGGCGCCAGGCCTGGCAGCTCAAATGCCAGGCGCCTCAGCGGCTGTACGACGAGATGGCGGACATGGCGGTGAAAATGCGGGCGAAGGCACGCAAAACCGCACATTGAGGGAAGTTTCTGTAGGTTTTTTTACCCTCGCCGGTAGGTTATGTCTATTTATCCGAAGAAGGATTGAGTAGGCCAAAGCTGGCGGGGCAGTCTCCGATTTTCCATTGAGCGGGAGGATCGGAGCATGCTGGTAATCGGACGAGAAGTGGGCGAGGTTATCGTCATTGCCGAAAACATCAGGATCCAGGTGATGTCCGTGGAGAACGGCCAGGTCCGTTTCGGTATTTGCGCGCCGCGCGAGGTGGAGGTGCACCGGGTCGAGGTGTACAAGCGCATCAAGGCACTGGAGCTGGAGAAGCAACAAGCTTGAAGGCCTGCTACTCGAACAACTCCTGCGGAACCTCATGCTTGGCCAGCAACTGGCACTGCTGGCTGTCCATGTCGAACAGGATGAACGCCTGCCCCTTGGCCAGGGCCTGGCGCACCCGCAACACGCGGGTTTCCAGCGGCGTGTCATCGCCGTTGTCGGTGCCGTCGCGGGTGACGAAGTCTTCGATCAGGCGGGTCAGGGTTTCGGCTTCGAGTTGGTCGTAGGGGATCAGCATGGTATGGGCGGCGGTTGTGGGAATGGGGGCATGCTACGTGAATTTGCGGTGCGATGCGCCCACTCCCCTGTAGGAGCGGCCTTGTGTCGCGAACGGGCCGCAAAGCGGCCCCGGCAATCTTTGCGTGAACGCTGAAATCCTGGGGCCGCTCTGCGACCCGTTCGCGACACAAGGCCGCTCCTACAGGAGTAGGCGTATGAGCTTAGCCTTTGTTGCCCACCAAGCTGTCCACCGCCGGCACACGGGTGTCGCTTTCCATCTGCGCGTCGTGTTCCAGCTGGTGGCTGAAGCGCTCCAGTGAGGCATTGGCCGGCTGCGAGTCGCTGGCGAACACCGGCGGGCTGAGCAGGTAGGCGCCGAGCAGCCGGCTGAGCGCCGCCAGGCTGTCGATATGGGTGCGCTCGTAGCCATGGGTGGCATCGCAGCCGAAGGCCACCAGGGCGGTGCGGATATCGTGCCCGGCGGTCACCGCCGAATGGGCGTCGCTGAAGTAGTAGCGGAACAGGTCGCGGCGTACCGGCAAATCAGCATCGCCAGCCAGCTTCAGCAAGTGGCGCGACAGGTGATAGTCGTAGGGGCCGGAGGAATCCTGCATGGCCACGCTCACCGCGTGCTCGCTGGATGCCTGCCCCGGCGCCACCGGGGCGATGTCGATGCCGACGAACTCACTCACGTCCCAGGGCAGGGCGGCCGCAGCGCCCGAGCCGGTCTCCTCGGTGATGGTAAACAAGGGGTGGCAGTCGATCAGTGGCTGGCGGCCGCTTTCCACCACGGCCTTGAGCGCCGCCAGCAAGGCCGCCACGCCGGCCTTGTCGTCCAGGTGGCGGGCGCTGATATGGCCGCTTTCGGTGAACTCCGGCAACGGGTCGAAGGCGACGCAATCACCGATGGCGATCCCCAGCGCCTCGCAGTCGGCGCGGGTGGCGCAGTAGGCGTCCAGGCGCACTTCCACGTGTTCCCAGCTGATCGGCATCTGGTCGATGGCGGTGTTGAAGGCGTGCCCGCTGGCCATCAGCGGCAGCACGCTGCCGCGGTACACGCCGGTATCGGTGAACACGCTGACCCGGCTGCCCTCGGCGAAACGGCTCGACCAGCAACCCACCGGCGCCAGGGCCAGGCGACCGTTGTCCTGCAACTGGCGCACGCTAGCGCCGATGGTGTCCAGGTGCGCCGAGACGGCGCGGTCGGGCGAGCTCTGGCGGCCCTTGAGGGTGGCGCGGATGGTGCCGCGACGGGTCAGCTCGAAGGGGATGCCCAGTTCGTCCAGGCGCTCGGCGACATAGCGCACGATAGTGTCGGTGAAACCGGTGGGGCTGGGGATGGCGAGCATCTCCAGCAGTACACGTTTGAGGTAGTCGAGATCGGGTTCGGGGTGTTTCGCAGACATCAGGATTACTCCTTTGATTCGAGGGCCTCATCGCGGGGCAAGCCCGCTCCCACGTGGTTGCGTGGGAGCGGGCTTGCCCCGCGATAGATTTCAGGCCAAAGCCCGGCTATGCGGGAACAGCAGGTCGACGAAGCGCTCGGCCGTAGGCTGCGGTTCATGATTGGCCAACCCCGCACGCTCGTTGGCCTCGATGATCACGTAGTCCGGGTGCTCGGCATCGCGGACCATCAAATCCAGGCCCACCACCGGGATCTCCAGGGCGCGGGCGGCGCGCACGGCGGCATCGGCCAGCACCGGGTGCAGGCGCGCGGTGACATCCTCCAGGGTGCCGCCAGTGTGCAGGTTGGCGGTGCGGCGCACGGCCAGCCGCTGCCCGGCGGGCAGTATGTCGTCGTAGCCCAGCCCCGCGTCCTTGAGCGTGCGCTCGGTTTCTTCGTCCAGCGGGATACGGCTCTCGCCGCCCGTGGCCAGCTGGCGGCGCCGGCTCTGGGCCTCGATCAGTGCGCGCAGGCTGTGCCTGCCGTCGCCGATCACCTGAGCTGGATGACGGATCGCCGCGGCCACCACCTCGTAGCCGATCACCACGATGCGCAGGTCGACGCCTGCATGGAAGCTCTCCAGCAGCACGCGGCTGTCGAAGGCGCGGGCTTGCTCCACGGCATGGCTCAGCGCTTCGAGGGTGGTGATGTTGACCGCCACCCCCTGACCCTGCTCGCCATCCACCGGCTTGACCACTACCGCGCCATGCTCGTCGAGGAACGCCTGGTTGTCATCGAGGCTCCCCGCCAGTTGCTGCGCCGGTACCTGCAGGCCAGCGTTGTGCAGGGCCTGGCGGGTCAGGCGCTTGTCCTGGCAGAGGGTCATGGTCACTGCGCTGGTCAGGTCGCTCAACGATTCGCGACAGCGGATGCGCCGTCCGCCCAGGCTCAGGGTGAACAGCCCGGCATCGGCGTCATCCACCTGGACCTCGATGCCTCGGCGCAGCGCTTCGTCGACGATGATCCGCGCATAGGGATTGAGCCCTGCCTCGGGGCCGGGGCCGAGGAACAACGGCTGGTTGATGCCGTTCTTGCGCTTGATGGCGAAGGTCGGCAGGGTGCGGAACCCAAGCTTCTTGTACAGCCGCTTGGCCTGGCGGTTGTCGTGCAGCACCGACAGGTCGAGGCAGGCCAGGCCACGGCTCATGAAGTGTTCGATCAGGTGGCGCACCAGCACTTCGCCGACGCCCGGGCGGGTGCAGTGCGGGTCCACCGCCAGGCACCACAGGCTGCAACCGTGCTCGGGGTCGTCGAAGGCCTTGCCGTGGTCCAGGCCCATGACACTGCCGATCACCGCGTGGCTGTCTTCGTCCTCGGCCAGCCAGTACACCGGCCCGCCGAGGTGGCGCGGGGTGAGCAGCTCGGGATCGACCGGCAGCATGCCGCGGGCCTGGTACAGCGCATTGATCGCCTGCCAGTCCGCCGCACCTTGCGCCCGGCGAATGCGAAATCCGCGGAACACGCGCTGCGCCGGCCGGTAGTCGGTGAACCACAGGCGCAGGGTGTCCGACGGATCGAGGAACAGTTGCTGCGGCGCCTGGGCCAGTACCTGCTGCGGCGCGGCAACGTACAGGGCGATGTCGCGCTCGCCGGCCTGTTCTTGCAGCAGCGCGTCGGCCAGGCTGAGCGGATCGGGGTAGGTATGCCCAATCAGCAGCCGTCCCCAGCCACAATGCACGGCCCTCGGCTGGTCGTGGGGCTCGCTGCCGTCGCCGGCCAGGCGTGCCTGCAGACGCTCGTAGGATGGCGCCTGGCCGCGCAGCAGGCGCTGGCCATAGGCGATCTCGTGGGCTTTCATCGGTCAGATTCCTTGTTCGCTGAGCCACAGGTTCAGGGCTGCCAGCTGCCACAGCTTGGAGCCGCGCAGCGGGGTGAGCTGGCCGTGGGGGGTGCTCAGCAGGCGGTCGAGCATGGCCGGGTCGAACAGCCCGCGATCCTGGCTGGGGTCGGTCAGCAGCTCGCGCACCCAGTCCAGGGTGGCGCCTTGCAGGTGCTTGAGGCCGGGCACCGGGAAGTAGCCCTTCTTGCGGTCGATCACCTCGTGTGGGATGACCCGGCGCGCCGCCTGCTTGAGCACCTGCTTGCCGCCGTCGGGCAGCTTGAAGCGCGCCGGGATGCGCGCCGACAGCTCCACCAGGCGGTAGTCGAGGAACGGCGTGCGCGCCTCCAGGCCCCAGGCCATGGTCATGTTGTCTACCCGCTTGACCGGGTCGTCCACCAGCATCACCGTGCTGTCCAGGCGCAAGGCCTTGTCCACCGCGTCCGGCGCGCCGGGGCGGGCGAAGTGCTCGCGGACGAAGTCGCCGGCCGCGTCGTTGTCCAGGCGCCACGGCGTCTGCACGGTGTCGCGGTATTCGGCGTGGCTGCGGTCGAAGAACGCCTCGCGATAGGCAGCGAAGGCATCCTCGGCGCCGTTCACCTGCGGGTACCAGTGGTAGCCGGCGAACAGCTCGTCGGCGCCCTGGCCGCTCTGCACACCCTTGCAGTGCTTGGCCACCTCCCGCGAGAGCAGGTAGAAGGCGATGCAGTCATGGCTGACCATCGGCTCGCTCATGGCGCGGAAGGCCGCTGGCAACTGCTCGATGATCTCGTGCTCGGCAATGCGCAGCTTGTGGTGGCGGGTGTGGTAGTGCCTGGCGATCAGGTCGGAATACTGGAACTCGTCACCGCGCTCGCCGCCAGCGTCCTCGAAGCCGATGGAGAAGGTCGACAGGTCGTCCACCCCGGCCTCGCGCAGCAGGCCGACCAGCAGGCTGGAGTCGACGCCGCCGGAGAGCAGCACGCCGACATCCACCGCAGCGCGCTGGCGGATCGCCACGGCGTCGCGGGTGGCGTCGAGCACGCGGCTGGTCCAGCCTTCCAGGTCGAGCTCGCGCTCGTCCGGGTTCGGGCCGTAGTGCAGTTGCCACCAGGTCTGGCGCTCGACCTCGCCATGGCGGTCGATGCGCATCCAGGTGCCAGGCTCGAGCTTCTGCACATTGGCAAGCAGGGTGCGCGGCGCCGGTACCACAGCGTGGAAATTCAGGTAGTGGTTCAGTGCCACCGGGTCGATCATCGGGTCGATATCACCGCCGTTGAGCAGCGCCGGCAAGGTCGAGGCGAAGCGCAGGCGCTCGCCGTTGCGCGACAGGTACAGGGGCTTGACCCCCAGACGGTCGCGGGCCAGGAACAGGCGCTGGCTGTCGCGCTCCCAGATGGCCAGGGCGAACATGCCATTGAGCTTGGGCAGCAACGCCGCGCCCCAGGCGTGGTAGCCCTTGAGCAGTACCTCGGTGTCGCCGTCGGACCAGAAGCTGTAGCCCAGGGCCTGCAGCTCCTCGCGCAGCTCGGGGAAGTTGTAGATGGCGCCGTTGAAGGCCAGCGCCAGGCCCAGGGTGCTGTCGACCATGGGCTGGGCCGAGCCGTCGGACAGGTCCATGATCTTCAGACGCCGGTGGCCGAGGGCGATCGGGCCCTGGCTATGGAAGCCCCAGGCGTCGGGGCCGCGGGGCGCCAGGTGGTGGGTAATGCGCTCCACCGCGGCGAGGTCCGCCGGGCGTGGGGCTTGGTTGATGGGGGTGAAACGTAACTCTCCTGCTAATCCGCACATAAGTCCTTACCGGTTTTGCCGTTGGGGAGGTGTGCCGCGAAGGTGGGCACTTAGGTAGGGACCGGGGTGGGTTGAGAGAGTTTTAGATCGATCTGTTATATAGGGCGAATGGCCCTCGGGACCGCGTTGCGGTCCTTTCGCCGGCAAGCCGGCTCCCACAGACGCTCGTGATGTTCCTGTGGGAGCCGGCTTGCCGGCGAAAGGGGCGCAACGCGCCCCCGGCGATATTGCTACTTGCCGCGAATCAGCCGGCGCAGCGCGAAACGGTTGGGGTGGCAGGCCTCGGCCACCGCCCTGGGCAGCGGCAAGGGTTCGCCGCTGGCCCATGCGGCGATCAGTTCGCCCGACAATGGCGCGGTGATCAACCCCCGCGAGCCATGCCCGCTGTTCACATACAGCCCATCCAGCCACGGGCAGGCCACCTCGGGTACCTGCCGCGCATCCTTGGCCAACATGGCGTAGGCCTGGTTGAACGCCTCGGCATCGGCCAGCGGCCCGACGATGGGCAGGTAGTCGGGGCTGGTGCAACGGAACGCCGCGCGACCTTCCAGTTGCTCGACATCGAGCTTGCCGACGGCCAATCGCTCGGCCAGGTCCGTGGATATCTCGTCCAGCATTGCCAGGTTGCCCTGGTGCTCGGCTACGGTCGGTGTGGTGTCCTGGCTGTGGAAGTCGAAGCTGGCGCCCAAGGTGTGCTCATCGCCACGGGGCGGCGCCACATAGCCTTCGGCGCACACCACCGTGCGCAGTTCCCGGCTGGCCACGGTGGCCGGCAGGCGGGTGATCTGCCCGCGAATGCGCTTGAGCGGCAGCCCGGCGCAGGCCGGGAAATCACGGACTTCGGCAGCTCCGGCCAGCACCACCAGCGGCGCGCTGGCCAACAGGTGCTCGCCGTCCCAGGCCTGCCACAGGCCGTCGGCCTTGCGCAGCGCGATGACGTTGGCATGGCCGAGCAGGCGGATGCGCGGATGGTCCAGCTGAGCCTGGCACAGCGCGGGTGGGTGCACCCAGCCACCCTCGGGGTAGAACAGGCCGCCGCTGGCCAGCGCCACGCCCGCCACGGCTTCGGCCTGCACGCGGTCGAGCTGGCGCAGCAGGCTATTGTCGAAGGCGCTCGCCAGCTTGGCCTGGCGTTCGCCTTCCTTGTCGTCGAAGGCCAGTTGCAGCACGCCGCAGGCGTCCCAGTCCTGGCCGCGTTGCAGGTGCTCAAGCCAGCGACGGGTGTAGCCGAAGCCGGAAAGGATCATCTGCGACAGGGCGGTGCCGTGGGCGGACAGCTTGAGGTAAAGCACGCCCTGTGGGTTGCCCGAGGCCTCCTGGGCCGGCCCGTGGTGACGCTCCAGCACGCTGACCTGCCAACCCCGGGCCGCCAGGCTGCGCGCCGTGGCGCTGCCCGCCAGGCCGGCACCGATCACCAGCGCCTCGCGTGGCCCCGGCAAGGGCGCCGGGCGTGCGTACCAGGGCGCCGCGGGGGCGGCTGGCGCGCCGCTGTAGACGCCGTGCATCACCTCCCACTTCTTGCCGATACCGGGCACCTTCTTCATGGTGAAACCGGCCTCGATCAGCGACCTGCGGACCCAGCCGGTGGTGGTGAAGGTGCCGAGGGTGGTGCCGGGATACGACAGCCGCGCCAGCTGGGCGAACAGCTCCGGCGTCCACATGTCGGGGTTCTTCGCCGGGGCGAAGCCGTCGAGGAACCAGGCGTCGATGCGCGCGTCCAGTTGCGGCAGTTGCTCCAGCGCATCGCCGATCATCAGGGTGAGGGTGACGCGGCCATCATCGAGGCTCAGTTGCTGGAAACCCGGATGGATCGCCACGTACTGATCGAGCAGGGGCCGGGTGAACGCCGTCAGCGCCGGCCACAGTTGCATGGCGCGCTCCAGGTCGTCGCGGCTCAGTGGGTACTTTTCCACGCTGACGAAGTGCAGGCGCGCCTCGGCGTGGGCCAGCTCGGCGAACAGCTGCCAGGCGCAGAAGAAGTTCATGCCGGTGCCAAAGCCCGTTTCCCCGATCACCAGGCAGTCTCGCGGCGCCAGCTCGGCGAAGCGCTGGCGCAGGTGGTTCTGCTCGATGAACACGTGCAGGGTCTCGTCGATGCCTTCGTTGACGGCGAAATAGACATCGTCGTATTGCCGGGAGTGGGGGCGGCCCTGGTCGTCCCAGTCGATCTGGGCGTGCTGGGGGAGGGTGGTGTCGGACATGGTCGGCTCGGTTGCAGCGGATCACGGATTTTAAGCGATCCGCGCGGCAAGTGTCGGCCTTATCGCACGGCGCGACAGGATCGATACGGATGGCGCAAATCCGCTAATCTTGCTTATCCATTGAAGGAGCCCTCCATGTTCGAATCCGCCGAAATCGGTCACAGCATCGACAAGGACACCTACGAAGCGGAAGTCCCCGCCCTGCGCGAGGCGCTGCTCGAAGCCCAGTACGAACTCAAGCAGCAGGCGCGCTTCCCGGTGATCGTGCTGATCAACGGCATCGAGGGTGCCGGCAAGGGCGAGACGGTCAAGCTGCTCAACGAGTGGATGGATCCGCGGCTGATCGAAGTGCGCACCTTCGACCAGCAGACCGACGAGGAACTGGCCCGGCCACCGGCCTGGCGCTACTGGCGGGCGCTGCCGCCGAAGGGGCGCATGGGCGTGTTCTTCGGCAACTGGTACAGCCAGATGCTCGAAGGCCGCGTGCATGGCCAGTTCAAGGATGCCGTGCTCGACCAGGCCATCGCCGGCGCCGAGCGCCTGGAGCAGATGCTCTGCGACGAAGGCGCGCTGATCATCAAGTTCTGGTTCCACCTGTCCAAGAAACAGATGAAGGCGCGGCTCAAGGCGCTCAAGGAAGACCCGCTGCACAACTGGCGCATCAGCCCGCTAGACTGGCAGCAGTCGGAAACCTACGACCGCTTCGTGCGTTTCGGCGAACGGGTGCTGCGCCGCACCAGCCGCGACTACGCGCCCTGGCATGTGATCGAGGGCGTCGACCCGCATTACCGCAGCCTGGCGGTGGGGCGCATCCTGCTGGAGAGCCTGCAGGCGGCCCTGGCCAACAACCCCAAGGGCAAGCATCAGGGCAACGTCGCGCCACTGGGGCGTAGCATCGACCAGAAGAGCCTGCTCGGCGCCCTGGACATGACCCTGCGCCTGGACAAGCACGACTACCAGGAACAGCTGGTCACCGAACAGGCGCGCCTGGCCGGCCTGCTGCGCGACAAGCGCATGCGCCGCCATGCCCTGGTGGCGGTGTTCGAAGGCAACGACGCAGCCGGCAAGGGCGGGGCGATCCGTCGCGTGGCGGCGGCGCTGGACCCGCGCCAGTACCGCATCGTGCCGATTGCCGCGCCCACCGAGGAAGAGCGTGCGCAGCCGTACCTGTGGCGGTTCTGGCGGCACATTCCGGCGCGGGGCAAGTTCACCATCTTCGACCGCTCCTGGTATGGCCGGGTGCTGGTGGAGCGGGTCGAGGGTTTCTGCAGCCCGGCGGACTGGATGCGCGCCTATGGCGAGATCAATGATTTCGAGGAGCAACTGAGCAACGCCGGGGTGGTGGTGGTCAAGTTCTGGCTGGCCATCGACCAGCAGACCCAGCTGGAGCGTTTCGAGGAGCGCGAGCAGATCCCGTTCAAGCGCTACAAGATCACCGAGGAAGACTGGCGCAACCGTGACAAGTGGGACGTCTATTCCGAGGCGGTGGGCGACATGGTCGACCGCACCAGCACCGAGATCGCGCCGTGGACCCTGGTGGAGGCCAACGACAAGCGCTGGGCGCGGGTGAAGGTGTTGCGCACCATCAACCAGGCGCTGGAGGCAGCGTTCGCCAAGGACAAGAAGTAAGCGAGTTCGTGGGAGCGGCGCACCGCCGCTTCCACGAGAACCCGCCCACGCGTTGAGCATGCATCCAGGGAATGACCTGATGAAATCTTTTCCCGCCACATCCTCCCCGGCAAGCCTTTAGACTGCACCTTCCCCCACCAAGGCCCGACTCGAGGACACCATGCACATTTCTTCCGGACGCTGGGTCCAGGGCCTTCTGCTGGCGCTGTTGACTGCCTTTCTCTGGGGCATCCTGCCGATCAAGCTCAAGCAGGTGCTGCAGGTGATGGATCCGGTGACCGTCACCTGGTACCGCCTGAGCGTTTCCGGCGGCCTGTTGTTCGCCTGGCTGGCGGCCAATCGGCGGCTGCCTTCGTTCAGCCGTCTCGGGATGAAGGGCAAGGGCCTGGTGGCCGTCGCGGTGGCCGGCCTGGTCGGCAACTATGTGCTGTACCTGGTCGGCCTCAACCTGCTCAGCCCTGGCACCGCGCAACTGGTGGTGCAGCTGGGGCCGGTGCTGTTGCTGGTGGCCAGCGTGTTCGTGTTCAAGGAGCGTTTCAGCCTGGGGCAGGGCCTGGGCCTGCTGGTGCTGCTGATGGGCTTCGGGCTGTTCTTCAACCAGCGCCTGGAAGAGCTGCTCACTTCGCTCGGCACCTACACCACCGGCGTGCTGACCATCATCCTGGCGACTAGCATCTGGGTATTCTATGCCCTGAGCCAGAAGCAGCTGCTGACGGTGTGGAACTCGCAGCAGGTGATGATGGTGATCTACCTGTGCTGCGCGCTGCTGCTCACGCCCTGGGTGCATCCGCTTGAGGCGTTGCAGCTCAGCCCGTTGCAGGGCTGGTTGCTGCTGGCCTGCTGCCTGAACACGTTGGTGGCCTATGGCGCGTTCGCCGAGGCGCTGGCGCATTGGGAGGCCTCGCGGGTCAGCGCGACCCTGGCGCTGACGCCGCTGGTGACATTCGTCGCGGTGGCGCTGGCGGCCTGGCTGTGGCCGGATTACGTGCATGCCGAGCAGATCAATGGCCTGGGCTATGTCGGGGCGGTGACGGTGGTGCTGGGGTCGGCGTTGGTGGCGTTGGGGCCGTCGCTGATCGCTGGGTGGAAGATACGTCGGGTGCGGGTTGATTGATAATTTCATCGCGGGGCAAGCCCGCTCCCACGCTGCGTTTGGTGGCTGGCGTGGGAGCGGGCTTGCCCCGCGATGAGGCCACCGGATCAGCCCTTGCCGCCAGGCGCCAGCATGTTTTCCGGCCTTACCCACTGGTCGAACTGCTCGTTGGTCAGGTACTTCAGCTCCAGCGCCGCCTCGCGCAGGGTCTTGCCCTCGCTGTAGGCCTTCTTGGCGATTTCCGCCGCCTTGTCATAGCCGATGTGCGGGTTCAACGCCGTCACCAGCATCAGCCCGCGCTCCAGGTGCGCGGCCATCTGCCCGGCATCCGGCTCGATACCGGCCACGCAGTGCTGCTGGAAGTTGCGACAGCCATCGGCCAGCAGCTCGATCGACTGCAGCAGGTTGTGGATGATCACCGGCTTGAACACGTTCAACTGCAGGTGGCCCTGGCTTGCGGCAAAGCCGATCGCCGCGTCGTTGCCCAGCACCTGGCAGGCCAGCATCGACAACGCCTCGCACTGGGTCGGGTTGACCTTGCCAGGCATGATCGAGCTGCCCGGCTCGTTGGCCGGCAGGCGTACCTCGGCAAGCCCCGCGCGCGGGCCGGAGCCCAGCAGGCGCAGGTCGTTGGCGATCTTCATCAGGGCCACGGCCAGGGTCTTCAGCGCGCCAGCCAGGCTGGTCAGCGGCTCGTGGCCGGCGAGGGCGGCGAACTTGTTCGGCGCGGTGACGAACGGCAGGCCGGACAGCGCCGCCAGCTCCGCGGCGATGGCTTCGGCGAAACCGTGCGGGGCGTTGAGGCCGGTGCCCACGGCGGTGCCGCCCTGGGCCAGCTCGCAGACCGCCGGCAGCGTCGCGCGGATGGCGCGCTGGGCGTAGTCGAGCTGGGCGACGAAGGCCGAGACCTCCTGGCCGAAGGTGATGGGCGTGGCGTCCATCATGTGCGTGCGCCCGGTCTTGACCAGGTGCGTGTGGCGCGCCGACAGCTCGGCCAGCCCCGCCGACAGCTCGGCGATCGCCGGCAGCAGCTTGTCGTGCACGGCCTGGGCCGCGGCGATGTGCATGGCGGTGGGGAAGCAGTCGTTGGAGCTCTGCGAGCGGTTGACGTGATCGTTGGGGTGCACCGGCAGCTTGCCGCCGCGACCCTTGCCGGCCAGCTCGTTGGCGCGCCCGGCGATCACTTCGTTGACGTTCATGTTGCTCTGGGTGCCGCTGCCGGTCTGCCACACCACCAGCGGGAACTGGTCATCGTGGTCGCCGGCAAGCACTTCGTCGGCGGCCTGCTCGATCAGCCGGGCGATGTCGGCGGGCAGGTCGCCGTTGCGGTCGTTGACCCGGGCAGCGGCTTTCTTGACCAGTGCCAGGGCGTGTAGCACCGCGAGCGGCATGCGCTCCTTGCCGATGGCGAAGTTGATCAGCGAACGCTGGGTCTGCGCACCCCAGTAGGCGTCCTCTGGAACTTCGACCGGGCCCAGGCTGTCTGTCTCGATACGGCTCATGCTGCGCTCACTCCTTTGTAGTCCGAAATCGCAGTTTAGGCCCTGATTCGACACAGCGGTTCAGTCGCTCGTCGTGCCACTTGAGCACTTCGCCATCACGGCGCAGAATGCTCTACCCTGAGGTACTCGCCTCCCTTTCTTGAAGGAAATGCAATGACCCGTCTTCGTGTCCTCTTTGCCGCCGTTGCCCTGGCCTGTGCCAGCGGTCAGGTACTCGCCGCCACCGCGAGCCACAATGCCGCCGCCGAGAAATTCCTGACCCTGGCCAATGCCGACAAGCTGGGCACCCCGGTGTACATGCAGGTCCAGCAGATGTTCGCCCAGCGTTTCGAACAGACCAAGGCACCGGCCGCCAAGAAAACCGTGCTCGACAGCTACCAGGCCAAGGCCAACGCTGCCCTGGACAACGCCATCGGCTGGAAGAAGCTCAAGCCGAAGATGGTCGACCTGTACACCGCGACCTTCACCGAGGCCGAGCTGAACGACCTGGTCAAGTTCTACGAGTCGCCGCTGGGCAAGAAAGTCCTGCGCGAGATGCCCAAGGTCACCCAGCAGTCGGCCCAGCTGACCCAGCAGAGCCTGGAACCGGCGGTGCCGGTGGTCAACAAGCTGCTCGACGACATGACCAAGGAACTCGACCCGAGCGCCGGCAAGGCAGCCGCTCCGGCGAAGAAGTGAGCCTGACGCGATGAACATGCAGCAACGCATCGAACAGCAGCTGGCGCCGCTGGGCACCGACCACCTCGAAGTGCGCAACGAAAGCCACATGCACAGCCGTGGCCAGGAGACGCACTACAAGGCGGTGCTGGTCAGCGAGCAGTTCGCCGGGCTGAACAGCGTCAAGCGCCACCAGAAGGTCTACGCCACCATGGGTGATCTGATGGGCGAGATCCACGCCCTGGCGATCCACACCTACACGCCCGAGGAATGGGCGGCGGTCGGCGCGGCGCCTGCCTCGCCGGTGTGCGCCGGCGGCGGGCACTGAATCCTTTCCGGGATTCTGGTAGACTGCACGCCTCACAGACATCCTGTCGACGCCATCGCGGGGCAAGCCCGCTCCCACGCCAGCCACTGAGCGCAGCGTGGGAGCGGGCTTGCCCCGCGATGGCGTCGCCATGATTGCATTTGTCATTCCGGTCCGCCCCTTACGAGGGTGACCACCTGGAGATTCAACGCAATGACCCAACCGATCGTCGTGGCGGCGCTGTACAAGTTCGTCACCCTGGAAGACTACGTCGAACTGCGCGAGCCGCTGCTCAAGGCCATGGCCGACAACGGCGTCAAAGGCACCCTGCTGCTGGCCAACGAAGGCATCAACGGCACCGTCTCGGCCACCCGCGAAGGCATCGACGCGCTGCTGGCCTGGCTGCGCAGCGACCCACGCCTGGTGGATGTCGACCATAAAGAATCGTACTGCGACGAGCAGCCGTTCTACCGCACCAAGGTCAAGCTCAAGAAAGAGATCGTCACCCTCGGCGTGCCGGGCGTGGACCCGAACAAGGCGGTCGGCACCTACGTCGATCCGAAAGACTGGAACGCCTTGATCAGCGATCCGGAAGTGCTGCTGATCGACACCCGCAACGACTACGAAGTGGCCATCGGCACCTTCAAGGGCGCCATCGACCCGAAGACCGAGACCTTCCGCGAGTTTCCCGACTACATCAAGGCCAACTTCGACCCGAGCAAGCACAAGAAGGTCGCCATGTTCTGCACCGGAGGCATCCGCTGCGAGAAGGCCTCCAGCTACATGCTCGGTGAGGGCTTCGAAGCCGTCTATCATCTTAAGGGCGGCATCCTGAAATACTTCGAGGAAGTAGCCCAGGAAGAAAGCCTCTGGGACGGCGACTGCTTCGTCTTCGACAACCGGGTCACGGTGCGTCACGACCTGAGCGAGGGCGAGTACGACCAGTGCCATGCCTGCCGCCACCCGATCGATGTGAAGGACCGGGAGTCGGAGCATTATTCGCCAGGCGTGAGCTGCCCGCATTGCTGGGACAGCCTGAGCGAGAAGACCCGGCGCAGCGCCATCGACCGCCAGAAGCAGATCGAACTGGCCAAGGCGCGCAACCAGCCACACCCGATCGGCTACAACTACAAAGCCGAGGCTTGATGCATGTCCGCACGCCTGCTCTATGTGATGGACCCGATGTGCTCCTGGTGCTGGGGCTTCGCCCCGGTGGCCGAGGCGCTGATCGCCCAGGCCCGTGAGGCGGGTGTCGTCACCCGCCTGGTGCCCGGTGGCCTGCGCAGCGGCGGCAGCGCCCTGGATGCCTCGACCCGCAAGTACATCCTCGAGCACTGGCAGGCGGTGCATGACGCCACCGGGCAGCCGTTCCGCTTCGACGGCGCGATGCCCGACGGCTTCGTCTACGACACCGAGCCTGCGTGCCGCGCGCTGGTCGCGGCGCGCGAGCTGGACGATGAACGGGCCTGGACGCTGCTCACGCTGATCCAGCGCTCGTTCTACGAGCAGGGGCTGGATGTCACCCGCGCCCCGCAGCTGGTGGAGCTGGCCGAACAGGCCGGTTTCGACCGCGAGTCGTTCTCGCAGCGATTCACCAGTGCCGATACCCGCACCGCCACCAGCGCCGACTTCGGCTGGGTACAGGACCTGGGCATCGCTGGTTTTCCCACGCTGCTGGCCGAGCGCAATGGCCAGCTGGCGTTGCTGACCAACGGCTACCAGTCGCTGGACAGCCTGCAGCCGCTGCTCGGCCGCTGGCTGCAGCAGGCCGCCTGTGCTTGACCTGCCAGGGTCGCCAGACCCTGTGCCAGGGAAGTCCCCCGCTGTGCCCGATCGCCTGAGCTGGTCGGAAATCCGCCGCCTGGCCCTGCACCACAAGAAGGCTTTGTGGACCGCCAACCTGGTGGCCGTGCTCGCCGCCCTGTGCAGCGTGCCCATTCCCTTGCTGCTGCCGCTGCTGGTGGACGAAGTGCTGCTGGGCCATGGCGACGCCGCACTGAAGTGGATGAACAACTTCCTGCCTGCGGGCTGGCAGGTGGCCGCGGGCTACATCGGCCTTATGCTCTGCGCCACCTTGGGCCTGCGCCTGGCGGCGCTGGCGTTCAACGTGGTCCAGGCCAAGCTGTTCGCCGGCCTGGCCAAGGACATCGTCTACCGCCTGCGCATCCGCCTGATCGAGCGGCTCAAGCGTATTTCGCTCAAGGAATACGAAAGCCTGGGCAGCGGTACGGTCACCACCCATCTGGTCACCGACCTGGATACCCTCGACAAGTTCGTCGGTGAAACCCTCAGCCGTTTCCTGGTGGCGGTGCTGACGCTGACCGGCACCGCCGCCATCTTGATCTGGATGCACTGGCAGCTGGCGCTGCTGATCCTGCTGTTCAACCCGCTGGTGATCTTCTTTACCGTGCAGTTGGGCAAGCGCGTCAAGCACCTGAAGAAACTCGAGAACGACAGCACCGCGCGCTTCACCCAGGCGCTGACCGAGACCCTCGATGCGATCCAGGAGATCCGTGCCGGCAACCGCCAGGGCTACTTTCTCGGTCGTCTGGGGCTGCGTGCCCGCGAGGTGCGCGACTACGCGGTGGCCTCGCAGTGGAAGAGCGACGCCAGTGGCCGGGCCAGCGGCCTGTTGTTCCAGTTCGGCATCGACATCTTCCGTGCCGCGGCGATGCTCACCGTGCTGTTCTCCGACCTGTCGATCGGCCAGATGCTGGCGGTGTTCAGCTACCTGTGGTTCATGATCGGCCCGGTGGAGCAGTTGCTGAACTTGCAATACGCCTACTACGCCGCGGGCGGCGCGTTGAGCCGCTTGAACGAGTTGCTGGCACGGGCCGACGAGCCGCAGTACCCGGCGGCCAGCGACCCGTTCGCCGGGCGCGACACGGTCGGCATCGAGGTGCGCGACCTGCGCTTCGCCTACGCCGACGAGCCGGTGCTCGACCAGCTGAACCTGGCCATCGCCCCGGGCGAGAAAGTGGCCATCGTCGGCGCCAGCGGCGGCGGCAAGAGCACCCTGGTGCAGTTGCTGCTGGGGCTGTACAGCGCCCAGGCCGGGACTATTCGCTTCGGCGGTGCCAGCCTGCAGGAGATCGGCCTGGAGACCCTGCGCGAGAACGTCGCGGTGGTGCTGCAGCACCCGTCGCTGTTCAACGACAGCGTGCGCGCCAACCTGACCATGGGCCGCGATTGCAGCGACGATGCCTGCTGGCAGGCGCTGCGCATCGCCCAGCTGGACGCCACCATCGCCGCGCTCCCCCAGGGCCTGGACAGCATCGTCGGGCGCTCCGGCGTGCGCCTGTCCGGCGGCCAGCGCCAGCGCCTGGCGATCGCCCGCATGGTGCTGGCCGAGCCCAAGGTGGTCATTCTCGACGAGGCCACCTCGGCGCTGGACGCCGCCACCGAGTACAACCTGCACCAGGCCCTGGCGCGGTTCCTCAGCGGCCGCACCACGCTGATCATCGCCCACCGCCTGTCGGCGGTGAAGCAGGCCGACCGCGTGCTGGTATTCGACGGCGGCCATGTGGCCGAGGACGGCGGCCACCAGCAGCTGATCGCCGAGGGCGGCCTGTACGCCAAGCTCTACGGCCATCTGCAGCAGATCTGAGCCACCTACGTCCGTGTAGGTGATCGCCCAGCCTTTCGGGCTACGCTGTCGCGCAGGGAGCAGAGTTTCAGCGTGGGAGCGGGCTAGCCCCGCGATCACCGGCGAAGCCGGTGCCAAACGCCGCATCGCGGGGCAAGCCCGCTCCCACGCTGCCCCAGTCAAATCAAAGAGTTGTGTTTGTTCCATGAGAGCGGCCTTGTGCCGCGAAAGGGCTTCACCACCTATTCCCTGTCATCAAAAACCACGCCACAGGCATGGCAAATGGCCTACGCTGTGCTTGTCTAGGTCGATTCGTGCCTTATCTGCCGCCATGACAGGGATTACATGAAGGGAAATCGGACTCTCGAAGCGCCAAGGCTGCTGGGCATCATCTGGCCCTTCGTCGCGGTTGTGGTTTTCCAGGTACTGCTGGGCAGTCTGAGCCTTTATGCATTGTCCGCCGTGCGCGCCTACGTGGCGGGCGAGAGCCTGTGGTCCAAGGCGCAGAAGGACGCCATCTATTATCTCAATCTCTATGCCGACGACCGCGATCCGCTGACCTACGCCCGCTACCGCCGGGCGATCCTGGTGCCCCAGGGCGACCACAACCTGCGCCTGGCCCTGGACCGACCCGAGCCGGACCTGGAGGCGGCGCGCCAGGGGGTGCTGCAGGGTGGCAACCACCCCGAGGACGTCGCCCGGATCATCTGGTTCTACCGCAATTTCCGTCATATCAGCTATATGGAAACCGCCATCGATTACTGGGACATCGGTGACGATTACCTGCGCCAGCTCGACGTGCTGGCCCAGCAGATGCGCGAAGGTTTCGCCGGCGGCGTGATCGACCCGCACCAAGTAGCCAACTGGAAGGCGCGCATCGTCGCCATCAATGACGGTGTGACCCCCGCCGCCAAGGCGTTCAGCGATGCCCTGGGCGAAGGCTCGCGGATGCTGCTCAAGGTGCTGATGCTCACCAACCTGGCCACCGCGCTGTTCCTGATCGCCATGGCCTGGCGCCGTTCGAGCAAGCTGCTGGCCCAGCGCCAGGCGTTTGCCAGTGCGCTGCAGGAGGAGAAGGAGCGGGCGCAGATCACCCTTGAGTCGATTGGTGACGCGGTGATCACCGCCGATGTCGACGGTTGCATCAGCTACATGAACCCGGCCGCCGAGCAGTTGACCCACTGGCAGGCGGTGCAGGCCCAGGGCCTGCCGCTGGCGGCGCTGTTCAGCCTGGTCGACGAGAACGCCGAGGGCGACAGCCTGACGCTGGTCGAGCAGGTGCTCAGCGGCAGCCTCAAGGGCGGCGCCGAGCATGCCCGGCTGATCCAGCGCCTGGACGGCAGCACGGTGTCGGTCAACCTGGTGGGCTCGCCCATCCTCACCGAAGGGCAAGTCAGTGGCATCGTCGTGGTGCTGCACGACATGACCCAGGAGCGCCAGTACATCGCCAACCTGTCCTGGCAGGCGACCCACGATGCACTGACCGGGCTGGCCAACCGCCGGGAGTTCGAGTATCGCCTGGAGCAGGCGCTCAACGGCCTGGCCCGCCAGGCTGGGCGCCATTCGCTGATGTTCCTCGACCTCGACCAATTCAAGCTGGTCAACGATACCTGTGGCCATGCCGCAGGCGACGAGCTGCTGCGGCATATCTGCGCGGTGCTGCAGTCGGGCCTGCGCGAGGGCGACACCCTGGCGCGCCTGGGTGGCGACGAGTTCGGCGTGCTTCTGGAGAACTGCCCGCCGGAGCAGGCCGAGCGGATTGCCGAGCAGTTGCGCCAGGCCGTGCAGAGCCTGCATTTCGTGTGGAAGGGGCGGCCCTTCGTGACCACGGTCAGCCTCGGCCTGGTACACATCGCCCAGGTGCCCAGCACCCTGGAGGCATCGTTGCGCGCGGCGGACATGGCCTGCTACATGGCCAAGGAGAAGGGCCGCAACCGGGTCCAGGTGTATCACGCCGACGACAGCGAGCTGTCCATGCGCTTTGGTGAGATGGCCTGGATCCAGCGATTGCACGTGGCGCTGGAAGAGAACCGCTTCTGCCTCTACGCCCAGGAGATCGCGCCCCTGCACCCCCACGAGGGCCCCGGTCATATCGAGATCCTCCTGCGCCTGCACGACGAAAGCGGGCGCACCATCCTGCCCGACAGCTTCATTCCCGCGGCGGAGCGCTATGGCCTGATGACCGCGCTCGACCGCTGGGTGGTGCGCAGCGTGTTCCAAGTGATCCGCCAGTGCCTGGATGAAGGTCGCGAGGGCCCCCTGGCGATGTGTGCCATCAATTTATCGGGCTCGAGCATTGGCGATGACAAGTTCCTCGAGTACCTGCAACGGCTGTTCGGCGAGTTCGACATCCCGCCACGGCTGATCTGTTTTGAAATTACTGAAACCAGCGCCATCGCCAATCTGGGCAGCGCGATCCGATTCATCAATGAATTGAAAGGACTGGGCTGCAAATTCTCCCTCGACGACTTCTGCGCCGGAATGTCGTCATTCGCCTATTTGAAGCATTTGCCTGTAGACTTCCTGAAGATCGACGGAAGTTTCGTCAAGGACATGCTCGATGACCCGATCAACCGGGCGATGGTCGAAGTGATCAATCACATCGGCCACGTCATGGGCAAGCGGACCATTGCCGAGTTCGTCGAGACGCCGCTGATCGAGCAGGCTTTGCAGGAGATCGGCGTGGACTACGCCCAGGGATACCTCATCGAACGCCCGCAGGTCTTCACCTGCGACAGCCTGCAGCGCCAACGGATTGCCGCGAGGCCCCTTCTGCACCGGGCGCCGGGGACCTTTCGCTGAACAACGCCCGGAAATCACAGGGAATCAAGGAGCTGACAGTGATCGACGCGTTCGTAAGGATCGGACCATTGATGGATCCGGCCAGTTATCCGCAGTGGGCCCAACAACTGATAGAGGATTGCCGCGAAAGCAAGCGCCGGGTAGTGGAGCATGAGTTCTACCAGCGACTGCGCGATGGCCAGCTCAAGCAGTCGACCATCCGCCAGTACCTGATCGGCGGCTGGCCGGTGGTCGAGCAGTTCTCCCTCTACATGGCCCACAACCTCACCAAGACCCGCTACGCCCGACACCCCGGCGAAGACATGGCGCGCCGCTGGCTGATGCGCAACATCCGGGTCGAGCTCAACCATGCCGACTACTGGGTGAACTGGTGCCAGGCGCACGGTATCCACTTGCATGAACTGCAGTCCCAGGAGGTGCCGCCGGAGCTCAACGGCCTCAATGACTGGTGCTGGCGAGTGTGCGCCACCGAGTCGCTGGCCATCGCCATGGCGGCCACCAACTACGCCATCGAAGGCGCTACTGGCGAGTGGTCGGCGGTGGTCTGCGCCGAGGATACCTACGCCCAGGGCTTCCCCGAGGACACCCGCAAGCGCGCGATGAAGTGGCTGAAGATGCATGCGCAGTACGATGACGCGCATCCGTGGGAGGCGCTTGAGATCATCTGCACCCTGGCAGGCGAGAGCCCGACGCTGGGACTGCGCACCGAGCTGCGTCGGGCGATCTGCAAGAGCTACGACTGCATGTTCCTGTTCCTGGAGCGTTGCATGCAGCTCGAAGGGCGTCAGCAGGGGCGTATGCGCCCGGCGTTGGCGGCGGGCTGAGGCGCTTGTTTGACCATGCCGGCCTTTCGCGGGTAAACCCGCTCCCACAGGATTGTCATTGCCCTTGAGGGATATGCGGTCCTGTGGGAGCGGGTTTACCCGCGAAAAGGCCGGATCAGTCGACGCAAGGCTTACTGCGCGTTCAGCGCCTGCCCGTTCACATCCTTGCTGTCCGGCCCCATCAGGTACAGGTACACCGGCATGATGTCCTCGGGCAGCGGGTTGTTCTGCGGGTTTTCGCTCGGGTAGGCCTGGGCGCGCATCGCCGTGCGCGTGGCGCCCGGGTTGATGCTGTTCGAGCGCACCGGTGCCACCCCTTCCAGCTCGTCGGCCAGGGTCTGCATCAGCCCCTCGGTGGCGAACTTCGACACGCCATAGGCGCCCCAGTAGGCCCGGCCCTTGCGCCCGACGCTGCTGGAGGTGAACACCACCGAGGCGTCCTCCGACAGTTTCAGCAGCGGCAGCAGGGTGCTGGTCAGCATGAAGGTGGCGTCGACGTTGATGTGCATCACGCGCATGAAGTTGTCGCCCGACAGCTGCTCCAGCGGCGTGCGCGGGCCGATGATCGAGGCGTTGTTGAGCAGGCCGTCGAGGCGGCCGAACTGCTCCTCGATCATCACCGCCAGTTCGTCGTACTGGTGGGGCAGGGCGGTTTCCAGGTTGAACGGGATCACCACCGGCTGCGGATGGCCGGCGGCCTCGATCTGGTCGTAGACCTCGTTGAGGTTGGCCTCGGTCTTGCCCAGCAGCAGCACGGTGGCGCCCAAAGCGGCGTAGGCCTTGGCGGCGGCGGCGCCGATGCCGCGGCCGGCGCCGGTGACCAGGATGATCCGGCCCTGAAGGAGGTTGGGGCGGGCGGTGTAGTCGAACATAACGGGTTCCCTGTTGATGGCATAGCTCCGTGGGAGCGGGCTTGCCCCGCGATGGCGTCAGGGCGGACACCATCATTGCCTGGGGCGGGCAGCCTCGCGGGGCAAGCCCGCTCCCACGGGCGTCTATGACTGTTGGTTCTTCAGCAGCCGCACAGCGCGCTGTCGATCACCTTGCGCAGTTCCAGCGGGTGGTCCACCACCACGTCGGCGCCCCAGTTGTTGGGGTTGTCCTCTGGATGAATATAGCCGTAGCGCACCGCCGCGGTGCGGGTGCCGGCGTCGCGGCCGGACTCGATGTCGCGCAGGTCGTCGCCGACGAACAGCACGCTGGCCGGGTCCAGGTCCAGGGTCTTGCACGCCAGGATCAACGGCTCGGGGTCGGGCTTGCTGTTCTTCACGTGGTCCGGGCAGATCAGCAGGGCCGAGCGCTCGGCCAGGCCCAGGCGCTGCATGATCGGCTCGGCGAAACGCACCGGCTTGTTGGTGACCACGCCCCACAGCAGGTTGCCTTTCTCGATGTCGGCCAGCAGCTCCGGCATGCCGTCGAACAGCTTGCTGTGCACCGCGCAGTCGCGTTGGTAGCGCTCGAGGAACTCCAGGCGCAGGGCCTCGAAGCCGTCGGCCTCGGGGTCCATGGCGAAGGTCGCGGCGACCATGGCGCGGGCGCCGCCGGAGATCACTTCGCGGATGCGCGCGTCGTCGATGGCCGGCAGGCCGCGGTCGGCGAGCATCGCCTGGCAGATGGCGATGAAGTCGGGCGCCGTGTCCAGCAGGGTGCCGTCCATGTCGAAGAGTACTGCTCGCAGGCGCATGCTCATTCCTCGCGCAGGGTCTGGATCATGTAGTTGACGTCGACGTCGTTGTTCAGCTTGTAGTGCTTGGTCAGCGGGTTGTAGGTCAGGCCGATGATGTCCTTGACCTCGAGACCCGCGGCGCGGCTCCAGGCGCCCAGCTCGGAGGGGCGAATGAACTTCTTGAAGTCATGGGTGCCGCGCGGCAGCATCTTGAGGATGTACTCGGCGCCGATGATCGCCAGCAGGTAGGCCTTGGGGTTGCGGTTGATGGTCGAGAAGAACACCTGGCCGCCCGGCTTGACCATGCGGTAGCAGGCGCGGATCACCGACGAAGGGTCGGGCACGTGTTCGAGCATCTCCAGGCAGGTGACCACGTCGAACTGTTCGGGCATCTCCTCGGCCAGGGCCTCGGCGGTGATCTGCCGGTATTCCACTGCCACGCCGGACTCCAGCTGATGCAGCTGGGCCACCGCCAGTGGCGCCTCGCCCATGTCGATGCCGGTCACGGTGGCGCCGCGCTGGGCCATCGCCTCGCTGAGGATGCCGCCGCCGCAGCCGACGTCCAGCACCTTCTTGCCGGCAAGGGCGACGCGCTCGTCGATCCAGTTGACCCGCAGCGGGTTGATGTCGTGCAGTGGCTTGAATTCGCTCTCGCGGTCCCACCAGCGGTGGGCCAGGGCTTCGAACTTGGCGATTTCGGCGTGGTCGACGTTGCTCATCTGAACAGTCCTCTGAAGCTTCTATGAAAGTGTCACGGGGCGCCAGCCATGGCTGGCGCCCGGTTATTCGTTGCGCCCGCCGATGCGGGCTCCCCAGGCGCGGGCATTGGCGGCCAGGGCCTGCTCGTCCATCCGTGTCAGGCGGCGGTCCAGCACCAGGGCGTGGCCGGCGACCCAGACGTCCTTCACGCAATCGCGGCCGGTGGCGTAGATCAGTTGCGAGACCAGGTCGTGCACCGGTTGCTGCGCCAGCCCCGACAGGTCGAAGGCGACCAGGTCGGCGGCCTTGCCCACCTCGAGCGAGCCGGTCGTCGCCTCCAGCCCCAGTGCCCGGGCGCCATTGAGCGTGGCCATGCGCAGCGCCCGGTGGGCGTCCAGGGCGGTGGCCGAGCCGGCGACGGCCTTGGCCAGCAGCGCGGCGGTACGGGTTTCGCCGAGCAAGTCGAGGTCGTTGTTGCTGGCGGCGCCGTCGGTGCCTACCGCCACGTTCACCCCGGCCTGCCACAGGCGCTCCACCGGGCAGAAGCCGCTGGCCAGCTTGAGGTTGGACTCGGGGCAGTGGACCACGCTGGTGTTGCTTTCTACCAGCAGGGCCAGATCCTCGTCGCTGACCTGGGTCATGTGCACCGCCTGCAGGTTCGGTCCCAGCAGGCCCAGGCGGGCGAGGCGGGCCAGCGGGCGCTCGCCGTTGTCCTTGAGCGCCTGCTCGACTTCGCCGGCAGTCTCGTGGATATGCATGTGCAGCGGCGCGTCGAGCTGGTCGGCGATTACCCGGATCTTCTCCAGGGTTGCATCGCTGACCGTGTACGGCGCGTGCGGGCCGAGGGCAACGGTGATGCGCGGGTGGTGGCGCTGCTCGCCGAACAGCTCGATGGCCAGGTGCAGGCCCTCGTCCGGGGTGCGCGCGCCGGGGATCGGAAAGTCCAGCAGGGGCACGGCGATCTGCGCGCGGATGCCGCTCTGGTGCACCCGGTCGCAGGCCTCGCGGGGGAAGAAGTACATGTCGGCGAAGCAGGTGATGCCGCCCTTGAGCTGCTCGGCGATGGCCAGGTCGGTGCCGTCACGCACGAAGGCCTCGTCCACCCAGCGGCCCTCGGCCGGCCAGATGTGCTCCTGTAGCCAGGTCATCAGCGGCAGGTCGTCGGCCAGGCCGCGGAACAGGGCCATGGCGGCGTGACCATGGGCGTTGACCAACCCGGGCGTCAGCACGCAGTCGGGCAGTTCGCGCACCTCCCGGGCCCGGGGCGCCCGCTCGCGGGGGCCGAGCCAGGCGATCCGGCCGTCCAGCACACCCAGCGCATGGCCTTCGAGGACCACGCCGGCCGGCTCCACGGGGACCAGCCAGTCCGGTACAAGCAGCAGGTCGAGAAGGGGAGTGGCGGTGGGCATGCTCGGCATTTACCTGGGTCGGTTCGGCTAAACGCGCAGTATACCCGAGCGTCTGCGGCTGAGGGTCGCTATAATCGCCGGCTTTTGATGCCAGGGCGACGGGGAGAGGCGATGCGCGAGCAACTGATGGCGGCGGAGACGGTGACGGGCATCGAGTGGCGCGACGGCGTGCTGTACCTGCTCGACCAGCGCCTGCTGCCGCTGGAACAGTGCTGGCTGGCTTGCGCCGAGGCGTCCGAGGTGGCCGAGGCGATCAGCGACATGGCCGTGCGCGGCGCCCCGGCGATCGGCATCTGCGCCGCCTATGGCCTGGTGCTGGCGTTGCGCCGGCGGCTGGCTGAGGGCGACGGCTGGGAGGAATCCCTCGAAGAAGACTTCATGCTGTTGGGCGAGGCGCGCCCGACCCCGGCCAACCTGTTCTGGGCGCTCAACCGCATGCGCGAACGCCTGCAGCGCCTGCGCCCTGGTGAGGACGTGCTGGCGGTGATGGAGGCCGAGGCGGTGGCCATCCACGAAAGCGACCGCGAGGCCAACCTGACCATGGCCCAGTTTGGCGTCGAGCAGATCCGCCGCCACCAGGGCAGCGAGCAGGCCCTGCTCACTCATGGCAACGCCGGAGCCCTGGCCACCGGCGGCTTCGGCACCGCCCTGGGGGTGATCCGCGCCGCCACCCTGGAAGGCATGGTCGAGCAGGTCTACGCCTGCGAGTCGCGGCCCTGGCTGCAGGGCTCGCGCCTGACCGCCTGGGAGCTGGCCGCCGACGGCGTGCCGGTGACCGTGGTCGCCGACGCGGCCATGGGTCACCTGATGAAGACCAAGGGCATCACCTGGGTGGTGGTCGGCGCCGACTGCATCGCCGCCAATGGCGACGTGGCGGCGAAGATCGGCACCTACCAGATGGCGGTGACTGCCATGCACCACGGTCTGCGCTTCATGGTGGTGGCGCCGAGCACCAGCATCGACCTGAACCTGGCCACCGGCGAGGATATCCCGCTGGAGACCCGTGGCGAAGAAGAGCTGCTGGAAGTGGCGGGCATCCAGGTGACGGCCGACGTCGAGGCCTACAACCCGGTGGTCGATGTCACCCCGGCGGACCTGATCGACGTGATCGTCACCGAGAAGGGCGTGGTCGAACGCCCGGACACAGCGAAAATCGCCCAGTTGATGTGCCGAAAACGCCTCCATTGAGGCGTTTTTTCACCCGTTTGGATGGCGCTGCAAGGCAACCTGCCACATCTCCCATGCGTCCCGTGTTTGTGATACCATCCGGCAGTTTCCAAGGCTGCTCTTTGCGGTGGCCTTCATTGCGCAGATCCATGGCACAACTCATTGATTTGTCGTAAGTCGTCGCACCCTATATGCGCTGCGGCGGCGAGCTTCGTTCGTCCTTCGAGGGATCAGGCGAAGTTTCACCAGAAAAAGGAATCAGGCTTCTCATGGGCGAACTGGCCAAAGAAATCCTCCCGGTCAATATCGAAGACGAACTGAGACAGTCTTACCTCGACTACGCGATGAGCGTTATTGTCGGGCGAGCGCTGCCCGATGCGCGTGACGGCTTGAAGCCCGTGCATCGTCGCGTTCTGTATGCGATGAGCGAACTGGGCAACGACTGGAACAAGCCGTACAAGAAATCCGCCCGTGTGGTCGGTGACGTGATCGGTAAGTACCACCCGCACGGCGACACAGCCGTGTACGACACCATCGTGCGCATGGCCCAGCCTTTCTCGCTGCGCTACCTGCTGGTCGATGGCCAGGGCAACTTCGGTTCGGTGGACGGCGACAACGCCGCGGCCATGCGATACACCGAAGTGCGCATGGCCAAGCTGGCCCACGAGCTGCTGGCCGACCTGCACAAGGAAACCGTCGACTGGGTGCCCAACTACGACGGCACCGAGCAGATCCCGGCGGTCATGCCGACCAAGATTCCCAACCTGCTGGTCAACGGTTCCAGCGGTATCGCCGTGGGCATGGCCACCAACATCCCGCCGCACAACCTCGGCGAAGTGATCGATGGCTGCCTGGCGCTGATCGACAACTCCGACATCACGGTCGATGAACTGATGCAGTTCATCCCGGGTCCGGACTTCCCTACCGCCGGCCTGATCAACGGTCGCCAGGGCATCATCGAGGCCTATCGCACCGGCCGTGGCCGCATCTATATGCGTGCCCGTTCCGAGATCGAGGACATCGACAAGGTCGGTGGCCGCCAGCAGATCGTCGTCACCGAGCTGCCGTACCAGCTGAACAAGGCGCGTCTGATCGAGAAGATCGCCGAGCTGGTCAAAGAGAAGAAGATCGAAGGCATCACCGAGCTGCGCGACGAGTCCGACAAGGACGGCATGCGCATCGTCATCGAGCTGCGTCGCGGCGAGGTGCCGGAGGTGGTGCTCAACAACCTCTACCAGCAGACCCAGCTGCAGAGCGTGTTCGGCATCAACATCGTCGCCCTGATCGACGGTCGCCCGCGCCTGCTGAACCTCAAGGACCTGCTCGAGGCGTTCGTTCGCCACCGTCGCGAAGTGGTTACCCGCCGCACCGTGTTCGAGCTGCGCAAGGCCCGCGAGCGTGGCCACATCCTTGAAGGCCAGGCGGTCGCGCTGTCCAACATCGATCCGGTCATCGCCCTGATCAAGGCTTCGCCGACCCCGTCCGAAGCCAAGGAAGCACTGATCAGCACCGCCTGGGAGTCCAGCGCGGTGCAGGTCATGGTCGAGCGCGCCGGCGCCGAGTCCTGCCGTCCGGAAGACCTGCCGGAGCAGTACGGCCTGCGTGAAGGCAAGTACTACTTGTCGCCGGAGCAGGCCCAGGCCATCCTCGAGCTGCGCCTGCACCGCCTGACCGGCCTGGAGCACGAGAAGCTGCTGGCCGAGTACCAGGAGATCCTCGAGCAGATCGGTGAGCTGATCCGCATCCTCAGCAGCGCCGAGCGCCTGATGGAAGTGATCCGCGAAGAACTCGAAGCGATCCGTGCCGAGTACGGCGATGCCCGCCGCACCGAGATCCTCAACGCCAGCCACGACCTCAACTACGGCGACATGATCCCGGAAGAAGAGCGCGTGGTGACCATCTCCCACGGTGGTTACGCCAAGACCCAGCCATTGTCCGCCTACCAGGCCCAGCGCCGCGGCGGCAAGGGCAAGTCGGCTACCGGCGTCAAGGACGAGGACTACATCGAGCACCTGCTGGTCGCCAACAGCCACGCCACCCTTCTGCTGTTCTCCAGCAAGGGCAAGGTGTACTGGAAGAAAACCTACGAAATCCCCGAGGCCTCCCGCGCCGCCCGCGGTCGTCCGCTGGTCAACCTGCTGCCGCTGGAGGAGGGTGAGCGCATCACCGCCATGCTGCAGGTCGACCTGGAGGCGTTGCAACAGCACGCAGATCCCGACGAGGAGCTGGAAGACAGCGACGACAGCGTGATCGAAGGCGAGCTGGTGGAAGTCGAAGAGATCGACGAGGAAGACGGCGACACCCCTGAGTGGGTCGCCGAACCGACTGGCGCCTACATCTTCATGGCCACCGCCTCCGGCACCGTGAAGAAGACCCCGCTGGTGCAGTTCGCCCGTCCGCGCTCCAACGGCCTGATCGCCCTGAAGCTCAAGGAGGGTGACACCCTGATCGCCGCGGCCATCACCGACGGCGCCAAGGAAGTCATGATGTTCTCCGACGCCGGCAAGGTGATTCGCTTCGCCGAGAGCGTGGTGCGCGAAATGGGTCGTACCGCCCGTGGCGTACGCGGCATGAAACTGGGCAAGGGCCAGCAGATCATCTCCATGCTGATTCCCGAGTCCGGCGCGCAGATCCTCACCGCCTCCGAGCGTGGCTTCGGCAAGCGCACCCCGCTGTCCAAGTTCCCGCGTCGCGGCCGTGGTGGCCAGGGCGTGATCGCCATGGGTACCAAGGGGCGCAACGGCTTGCTGATCGGCGCCATCCAGGTGCAGGAAGGCGAGGAGATCATGCTGATTTCCGACCAGGGCACCTTGGTGCGCACGCGGGTCGGCGAAGTGTCCAGCCTGAGCCGTAACACCCAGGGTGTTACGCTGATCAAGCTGGCCACCGACGAAACGCTGGTAGGCCTGGAGCGTGTCCAGGAGCCATCCGAGGAAGAACTCGACGACCTGGTCGAGACGGACGAGGAGGGCACCCCGCTCGATGCGGTGGACGAGGGCAACGCAGGCGCCGAAGAGGCACCTCAGGAATAACCGAAGCAACAACCCGAACGGGGCGACCAAGGTCGCCCCGTTTGACTGATTGGAACAGGCAACGCCCGCTTCCTGTAGGGGCGGCCTTGTGTCGCGAAAGGCGCGCGAAGCTGCCCCGAGGTTTCAGCGGCGCTGCAAAATGTCGGGGGCTGCTGCGCAGCCCTATCGCGACACGAGGCCGCTCCTACACCGGGTTGGCGGGGTCTGTGAGTTACGATTTGTTCTATTTGGCAGAGCGAGAGTGGATGTGAGCAAACGAGCCTTTAACTTCTGCGCCGGCCCCGCCGCGCTTCCCGATGCTGTCCTGCAGCGTGCCCAGGCCGAAATGCTGGACTGGCGCGGCAAGGGCCTGTCGGTGATGGAAATGAGCCATCGCAGCGACGACTACGTGGCCATTGCCGAAAAGGCCGAGCAGGACCTGCGCGACCTGCTGTCCGTCCCCTCCAACTACAAGGTGTTGTTCCTGCAGGGCGGCGCCAGCCAGCAGTTCGCCGAGATCCCGCTGAACCTGCTGCCGGAGAACGGCACCGCCGACTACATCGAGACCGGCATCTGGTCGAAGAAGGCCATCGAGGAAGCGCGTCGCTTCGGCAGCGTCAATGTCGCCGCCAGCGCCAAGCCTTACGACTACCTGGCCATCCCGGGCCAGAACGAGTGGCAGCTGACCAAGAACGCAGCCTATGTGCACTATGCGTCCAACGAGACCATTGGTGGCCTGCAGTTCGACTGGGTGCCCGAGACCGGCGACGTGCCGCTGGTGGTCGACATGTCCTCCGACATCCTCTCGCGTCCGATCGACGTGTCGCAGTTCGGCATGATCTACGCCGGCGCGCAGAAGAACATCGGCCCCAGCGGCCTGGTGGTGGTGATCGTTCGTGAAGACCTGCTGGGCCACGCCCGCAGCAGCTGCCCGACCATGCTCGACTACAAGATCGCGGCCGACAACGGCTCGATGTACAACACCCCGGCCACCTATTCCTGGTACCTCTCGGGCCTGGTGTTCGAATGGCTCAAGGAGCAGGGTGGCGTCGAGGCCATGGAGCAGCGCAACCGCGCCAAGAAGGACCGCCTGTACGGCTTCATCGACAGCAGCGCGTTCTACACCAACCCGATCAGCCACAACGCCCGTTCGTGGATGAACGTGCCGTTCCGCCTGGCCGACGAGCGCCTGGACAAGGCCTTCCTGGCCGGCGCCGACGCCCGTGGCCTGCTCAACCTCAAGGGGCACCGTTCGGTCGGTGGCATGCGCGCCTCGATCTACAACGCCCTGGGCCTGGAGGCTGTCGAGGCGCTGGTGCAGTACATGGCTGAATTCGAGAAGGAGCACGGCTGATGTCCGACCAGGAACTCAAGGCCCTGCGCGTGCGCATCGACAGCCTCGACGAGAAGATCCTCGAGCTGATCAGTGAGCGCGCCCGTTGCGCCCAGGAAGTGGCCAAGGTCAAGACCGCGTCGCTGGCCGAAGGCGAGGCGCCGGTGTTCTATCGCCCCGAGCGTGAAGCCGCAGTGCTCAAGCGCGTCATGGAGCGCAACAAGGGGCCGCTGGACAACGAAGAGATGGCGCGGCTGTTCCGCGAGATCATGTCCTCGTGCCTGGCCCTGGAAGAGCCGCTGAAAGTCGCCTACCTCGGTCCGGAAGGCACCTTCACCCAGGCGGCGGCCATGAAGCACTTCGGTCACGCCGTGGTCAGCCGCCCGATGGCGGCCATCGACGAGGTGTTCCGCGAAGTGGCGGCCGGTGCCGTCAACTTCGGCGTGGTGCCGGTGGAAAACTCCACCGAGGGCGCGGTCAGCCACACGCTGGACAGCTTCCTCGAGCACGACATGGTCATCTGCGGCGAGGTGGAGCTGCGTATCCACCACCACCTGCTGGTGGGCGAGAACACCAAGACCGACAGCATCACCCGCATCTATTCCCATGCCCAGTCGCTGGCCCAGTGCCGCAAGTGGCTGGACGCCCATTACCCGAACGTCGAGCGCGTGGCTGTCTCCAGCAACGCCGAGGCGGCCAAGCGGGTCAAGGGCGAGTGGAATTCGGCGGCGATCGCCGGCGACATGGCGGCCAACCTGTACGGGCTGACCCGCCTGGCCGAGAAGATCGAGGACCGCCCGGACAACTCCACGCGCTTCCTCATGATCGGCAGCCAGGAAGTACCGCCGACCGGCGACGACAAGACTTCGATCATCGTCTCCATGAGCAACAAGCCGGGCGCGCTGCATGAACTGCTGGTACCGTTCCACGAGAACGGCATCGACCTGACGCGCATCGAGACCCGTCCGTCGCGCAGCGGCAAGTGGACCTACGTGTTCTTCATCGACTTCGTCGGCCATCACCGCGATCCGCTGATCAAGGCGGTGCTGGAGCAGATCAGCCAGGAGGCTGTGGCGCTGAAGGTGCTGGGTTCGTATCCGAAGGCGGTGCTCTGACGTATGTTTCAAGGTTCATCGCGGGCCTCGTGGGAGCGGGCTTGTCCCGCGATGGGCTTACAGGCTGTCTTGATTTCTGAACAGGGTTCGCACTCGTGGTTGATGCTGTAACAAACAAATCCGCACCGATTGTCGGTCGCCTGGTCGTGGTCGGTCTCGGCCTGATCGGCGGCTCCTTCGCCAAGGGCCTGCGTGAAAGCGGCCTGTGCCGCGAAGTGGTCGGTGTCGACCTGGATGCCGAGTCGCGTAAGCAGGCCGTGGCGTTGGGCGTGGTCGATCGTTGCGAGGCAGATCTCGCCGCCGCCTGTGTCGGCGCCGATGTCATCCAGCTGGCGGTGCCGATCCTGGCCATGGAGAAAGTCCTGGCCCGGCTGGCCCAGCTCGACCTGGGTGACGCGGTGATCACCGACGTGGGCAGTGCCAAGGGCAACGTCGTGCGCGCAGCGCGCGAAGCGTTCGCCGAGCGCCTGCCGCGCTTCGTGCCCGGGCACCCGATCGCCGGTTCCGAGCAAAGCGGCGTGGAAGCCTCCAATGCCGCGCTGTTCCGTCGCCACAAGGTCATCCTTACACCGCTGCCGGAAACCGACCCGCAAGCGCTGCTCCTGGTCGACCGCCTCTGGCGCGCGCTGGACGCCGATGTCGAGCACATGCCGGTGGAGCGCCATGACGAAGTCCTGGCCGCCACCAGCCACCTGCCGCACCTGCTGGCCTTCGGCCTGGTCGATTCGCTGGCCAAGCGCAATGAAAACCTGGAGATCTTCCGGTACGCTGCGGGGGGCTTTCGCGATTTCACGAGAATCGCCGGCAGCGACCCGATCATGTGGCACGACATCTTCCTCGCCAACCGCGAGGCGGTCCTGCGCACTCTCGATACATTTCGCAGCGACCTCGATGCCTTGCGCGACGCGGTCGATGCTGGGGACGGGCACCAACTGCTGGGTGTGTTCACCCGCGCCCGGGTTGCCCGCGAGCATTTCAGTAAAATCCTGGCCCGCCGGGCCTATGTGGACGCTATGAACGCCAACGATCTGATTTTCCTGGCCCAACCGGGTGGCCGCGTGTCCGGACGGATCCGCGTACCTGGCGACAAGTCGATTTCCCACCGCTCGATCATGCTCGGCTCGCTGGCCGAAGGCACCACCGAGGTGGAAGGTTTCCTCGAGGGCGAGGACGCCCTGGCCACCTTGCAGGCCTTCCGTGACATGGGCGTGGTCATCGAAGGCCCGCACCATGGCCGCGTGACCATCCATGGCGTTGGCCTGCACGGCCTCAAGCCGCCACCCGGGCCGCTGTATGTCGGTAACTCCGGTACCTCGATGCGCCTGCTGTCCGGCCTGCTGGCGGCGCAGCCGTTCGACACCACCATGACCGGCGACGCCTCGCTGTCCAAGCGCCCGATGAATCGCGTGGCCAATCCGCTGCGCGAAATGGGCGCTGTGGTCGAGACCGGCCCTGAAGGCCGTCCGCCGCTGACCATCCGTGGTGGCCACAAGCTCAAGGCGCTGAACTACACGCTGCCGATGGCCAGCGCCCAGGTCAAATCCTGCCTGCTGCTGGCTGGCTTGTACGCCGAAGGCACCACCACCGTTACCGAGCCTGCGCCGACCCGTGACCACACCGAGCGCATGCTGCGCGGCTTCGGCTACGCGGTCGAGTCGAACGGTCCGGTGGCCTCCCTGCAGTCCGGTGGCAAGCTCACCGCTACCCGCATCGAAGTGCCGGCGGACATTTCCTCCTCGGCGTTCTTCCTGGTGGCAGCGTCCATCGCCGAGGGTTCCGAGCTGGTCCTGGAGCACGTCGGCATCAACCCGACCCGCACCGGCGTGATCGACATCCTGCGCCTGATGGGTGGCGACATCACCCTGGAAAACCAGCGTGAAGTCGGCGGCGAACCGGTGGCTGACCTGCGCGTGCGTGGCGCCAAGCTCAAGGGCATTGATATCCCCGAGCACCTCGTGCCGCTGGCCATCGACGAGTTCCCGGTACTGTTCGTCGCCGCCGCCTGCGCCGAAGGGCGCACCGTGCTGCGCGGTGCCGAAGAACTGCGGGTCAAGGAGTCGGACCGCATCCAGGTGATGGCCGACGGCCTGATCGCCCTGGGCGTTAAGTGCGAGCCGACCCCGGACGGCATCATCATCGACGGCGGCCAGATCGGCGGCGGCGAAGTGCACGGCCACGGCGACCACCGTATCGCCATGGCCTTCAGCATCGCCTCGCTGCGTGCCAGCGCGCCGATCGTGATCCATGACTGCGCCAACGTCGCCACCTCGTTCCCCAACTTCCTGGCGCTGTGCAAGGAAGTCGGCATCCGCGTCGCCGAAGAGGGCAAGTCGTGAATTCGCAAGCACCGGTCATTACCATCGACGGGCCCAGCGGCTCGGGCAAGGGTACCGTGGCGGGCCTGCTGGCCCGCGAGCTGGGCTGGCGCCTGCTTGATTCCGGCGCCCTGTACCGCCTGCTGGCGTTCAACGCCAGCAACCATGGCGTCGACCTGACCAACGAAGAGCTGCTCAAGGCCCTGGCCGCCCATCTGGATGTGCAGTTCATCGCCGCCGAGCCGGGCAAGCTGCAGCAGATCATTCTCGAGGGCGAGGATGTCAGCCACGTCATCCGTACCGAGACCGTCGGCGCTGGCGCCTCGATGGTCGCCTCGTTGCCGGCCGTGCGCGAAGCGCTGCTGCAGCGCCAGCGCGCCTTCCGCGAAGCCCCAGGTTTGATCGCCGACGGTCGTGACATGGGCACCGTGGTGTTCCCCGACGCGCCGCTCAAGGTGTTCCTCACCGCCAGTGCCGAGGAGCGTGCTCGTCGCCGTTACCTGCAGTTGAAGGGCAAGGGTGAAGATGTTAGTCTGTCAAGTCTGCTAGATGAGATCCGTGCGCGCGATGAGCGTGACACCCAGCGCGCAGTGGCCCCGCTCAAGCCGGCGGCCGATGCCATTCAGCTGGATTCCACGGAGTTGTCCATCGAGCAGGTGCTGCAACGCATCAGAAGCGAGCTCGCCCTGCGCGACCTGGCCTGATGGAGAGGAGAGCGGGCAGGGGCACCAGTCAACGTCCTGCCAGCGCTTCTTAACTTAACGAAACCCACATTGTCTGGAATGTGGCTATGGGCGTCTTTTTCGCCCGAATCTACAGGAATTAAAATGAGCGAAAGCTTTGCAGAACTCTTTGAAGAAAGCCTGAAAACCCTCAATCTTCAGCCGGGTGCAATCATCACCGGTATCGTTGTCGACATCGACGGCGACTGGGTTACCGTACACGCTGGCCTGAAGTCCGAGGGTGTCATCCCGCTCGAGCAGTTCTACAACGAAACTGGCGAACTGACCATCAAGGTCGGTGACGAAGTTCACGTTGCGCTGGACGCGGTCGAAGACGGCTTCGGCGAAACCAAGCTGTCCCGTGAGAAAGCCAAGCGCGCCGAGTGCTGGATTGTTCTGGAAGCTGCTTTCGCTGCTGAAGAAGTGGTCAAGGGCGTTATCAACGGTAAGGTTAAAGGCGGCTTCACTGTCGACGTTAACGGCATCCGTGCGTTCCTGCCGGGCTCCCTGGTTGATGTCCGCCCAGTGCGCGACACCACCCACCTCGAAGGCAAAGAGCTGGAATTCAAGGTCATCAAGCTGGACCAGAAGCGCAACAACGTTGTCGTTTCCCGTCGCAGCGTCCTGGAAGCCGAAAACAGCGCCGAGCGCGAAGCTCTGCTGGAATCGCTGCAGGAAGGCCAGCAGGTCAAAGGTATCGTCAAGAACCTCACCGACTACGGTGCGTTCGTTGACCTGGGCGGTGTCGATGGTCTGCTGCACATCACCGACATGGCCTGGAAGCGTATCAAGCACCCGTCGGAAATCGTCAACGTTGGTGACGAGATCGACGTCAAGGTCCTGAAGTACGATCGCGAGCGCAACCGCGTTTCGCTGGGCCTGAAGCAACTGGGCGAAGACCCATGGGTTGCTATCAAAGCCCGTTACCCAGAGAGCACTCGCGTGACTGCTCGCGTCACCAACCTGACCGACTACGGCTGCTTCGCTGAGCTGGAAGAAGGCGTTGAAGGTCTGGTGCACGTTTCCGAAATGGACTGGACCAACAAGAACATCCACCCGTCGAAAGTCGTTCAGGTTGGCGACGAAGTGGAAGTCATGGTTCTGGACATCGACGAAGAGCGTCGTCGTATCTCCCTGGGTATCAAGCAGTGCAAATCGAACCCATGGGAAGACTTCTCCGGCCAGTTCAACAAGGGTGACAAGATCACCGGTACCATCAAGTCGATCACCGACTTCGGTATCTTCATCGGCCTGGACGGCGGCATCGACGGTCTGGTTCACCTGTCCGACATCTCCTGGAACGAAGCCGGCGAAGAAGCCGTGCGTCGCTTCAAGAAGGGCGACGAGCTGGAAACCGTCATCCTGTCGGTTGACCCAGAGCGCGAGCGCATCTCCCTGGGCATCAAGCAGCTGGAAGACGATCCGTTCTCCAACTTCGTTGCTGTCAACGACAAGGGCGCTATCGTCAAGGGTATCGTCAAGGAAGTTGACGCCAAGGGCGCTATCGTGACCCTGGCCGACGACATCGAAGCTACTCTGAAAGCTTCCGAAATCAGCCGTGACCGCGTTGAAGACGCCCGTAACGTGCTGAAGGAAGGCGAAGAGATCGAAGCCAAGATCATCAGCGTCGACCGCAAGTCCCGCGTCATCAGCCTGTCCATCAAGTCGAAGGACGACGCTGAAGAGCGCGAAGCCATCCAGAGCCTGAAAAACGCTCCGGAAGCGGCTGCCGACACCACCATGGCTGCGCTGCTGCGCGAAGCAATGGCCAAGCAGAACTGAGTTCTGTTTGATCGGTAAAAAGGGCGACCCTCGGGTCGCCCTTTTTTATGCCTGCGATTTGCTTGTTTGGGTCAATGCAGCTTGTTCCTACAGGGTTTGTAGCTATTTCTGAGATCGTGCGCGGTGTGTGGGCGGTAGGCTTTCCCGCTCGCCTGCAAAGTCGTGCCGCAGTGCTCTCGCGCTCATGTGGGGTGGCGATCGCCCGCGCTGCGCCTTATCTTGAATTTTTTTGTTTAGTCAAGAACCACCCTGTTCAAATCCGCCGGAGCGTGCTACAAACTGATTAAGCAATGATCTAGCTGCTTGATAACGAAGGGAAAAATATGACGAAGTCGGAGCTGATCGAACGTATTGTCACCCATCAGGGGCTGCTCTCGTCCAAGGACGTCGAGCTGGCCATCAAGACCATGCTTGAGCAGATGTCGCAGTGCCTGGCGACAGGGGATCGTATCGAGATCCGTGGCTTTGGCAGCTTTTCCCTGCACTACCGTGCACCGCGGGTAGGGCGCAATCCCAAGACCGGCCAGTCGGTCAGCCTCGAAGGCAAGTACGTGCCGCACTTCAAGCCCGGCAAGGAGCTGCGTGATCGGGTCAATGAAGATGAGCATGAGCCCCTGTGAGTGAAGGAGCAGTCTGATGCGTAACCTCAAGCGCGTCCTTGTGGCGCTGTTCGTACTGCTGTTGGTGACTGTGGTGATGTTTTTTGTACTGGAGAACCAGGCGACAGTCCCTCTGGTCTTGTTTGGCTGGTCGGCACCCGCGATACCGGTCTCGGTATGGATACTGGCCGCGTTGGTCATCGGCCTGGCGGTGGGGCCGTTGTTGGGGGCTTACGGGCTGTTGCGCGCAAGGCGCAGGATTCCCTCAAAGGCCCGCGAGGCTACACTGTCCACCAGTTAGGCTGTTTTCGTTTTTGCTCAGGTAAGTGGTGTTCGGTCACAGCACCCGGTCAGGCTTCCTGGCGCCCTGCCGTCACATAGCGAGCCAATATACTCAGGGTGTGATCTGAAATGGCAGTAGGGTGACTTCTGTCAAAGGTTATCGAGTGAGTTGAGGGGTAGCGCAGACTCCCAATCTGTCAACGAATCCATGTCATCCACAACTCCTAAAATAGTGTCTTGACGCAGACTGCTGGATCAGCATCCGTGGGTTTGAGCACCATTGTCTGAATAATGCGACGAGAGGAGGGGGGGGAGCGGAACTCAGCGCGCCAGGGTGTCTCTAAGTCATGAATTGGCCTGTTTAATCGATTTTATATGACTATTTGGTATAATAATTGCTCTGCATCGTCTCCGCACGGTCCACTACGCTTTCTTGGTAGCGCAAGGTGTCGTCTGAAGCTTGTGTGATAGCTTGGCTAACCACACCCGTGCGGGGTGGATAGAGTTAGTAAACCTTAAGGCATAAAATTATATATAAGCCTGGACTTAAGGAAAAAATTGTTAAATGCGTAGTGATCGCGGTTACCTGAAGAATGTTGAAGAGATTGAGTTGAGAAAGGTTGTTGGGGAGTTGTGGAAGCGACGTGTTTTTTTAGTGTCTATAACGCTATTTTTTTTAGTGCTTTCCATTGTTTATATTCTCATCGCGAAACCTGTTTATGAAGTCAAGACGTTTGTTCGTCCACCTACTCAAAATGATATAACTGTCTTGAATTACGGAAGAGGTGGCGAGTCTGGGCTTTCGCTACTTACGTCTAAAGATATTTATGATGTTTATTTGCGGGCGTTGCAGTCAGAATCATTGCGGCGAGTTTTCTTTAATGATGTCTATTTGCCAGCAATTACAGAAGAACACAGCAGCTCCTACTCCAGGGATGAGCAATATGCTAAGTTCTTGAAAGTTATAGAAGTGACGCAGGCAAGCAAGAGTTTTCAAGATGTTTACTCCATAAGTGTCAAGGCTAGCGACCCTTCTGTGGCGGTTGATTGGGCTGGGCGCTATGCCGGGATGGCGGGTGACCTGGCCAAAAAAGATATCTTGAATGATGTTCGGAGCGACGCACTTGCTATTGCGAGAAATATAGAGCAGCAGATTGCTATCGCTCAGGAAAGTGCTCAGAAAAGCCGTGAGGATAGAATTGCCCAACTCAAGGAGGCGCTGGAAATTGCCAAGTCCATTGGTCTTGAGCAGCCACCCCTGGTTTCCAAAGGATTGGTTGCCGAGCTTTCTGCCGATATGACGGGGTCGCTGACCTACATGCGGGGTAGTCGGGCGATACTCTCCGAGATCGACAATCTTGAAAAACGCACCTCCAACGATCCCTATATAAAGAACTTGAGAAAAAAGCAGGCAGACCTCGAATTCTATCGTGGCCTGAGTTTCAAGGCGGAAGACATTCAGGTATTCCGCCCAGATGGTGGAATTGAGCTGCCCGACCAACCCATCAAGCCAAACAAGCCCCTGGTACTTGTTTTCGGTCTTCTGGGTGGCTTGCTCCTTGGGGGGGGGATGGTGTGCGCGCTGATGATCTGGCGTGAGGCATTTGCGACTGAAACAGATCAGACGTCCAGGTTACGGTCGATCGAGTAGTGAACTGAGTGGGGCGTACCGTTCGCGAATGCTGCTCGATACTGGTCCTTGGGGAAAGGGACGCTCATCTGATGAGTTTCCCTAGGTTGCATGAGTTGTGGCTGAACACGATTGATGTCAGACTGCCAAGAGTACGGGGTGCGCAACGCCCTGAGCGCATGGAGGCCGGCGTGGAATCTGAGTAGATGTCTGGCCTGATTGCCCGCATGAGCTCAGGAGCAGAGGTAAGCATGCCAGGCAGTCACATTTTCCATGATGGATACGACATTGAGCGGTTATTTTGATGTGCCGGTGCAATCTGCTGGCAGTGATATTGATATCTACGCCTCTTTTCAAGGCATTCTTCGGCAAAAGCGGCTTATTGCAGCTGTTGCCTCCATCGTAACCGCTTGTGCCTTGGGTTATGCACTTTTCGCCACGCCTGTTTACCAAGTAACCAGTACCCTGCGTCCGGCGGCAGTGAATGAATTGGATGCGTTGAATCGAACCAAGATCTATAATCTTCCACCTGGCGCCGCACTGTCAAAAGTGGCAGCCTCGCTCAGCTCTTACGAGATGCGTCTTAATTTTTTTCGGGATAATGAGGCGCTTTTCGGGAACTATATTGAGCCGGGTCGTCCGCTTGAAGAGAATTTTGAAGCCTTCAATAAGGCGGTGCCCGCTTTCGAGCTGATTGATACGGGTACTGCAGAAGACTTTAATCGCACGGTAGAGTTGAAGGTAAACTATCCCCAGGGTGTCGATGGTGTGCGTATTCTTAATGGTTTCGTAGATTATGCCATTGAGGTCGAGCGGCAGAATATTGCAGCTGATTTGAACGTGCTTATCAAAAACCGAATCTCCGAAATCAAAGGAAAAATTGACTTCGCTCGTTCTACCTATCAAATTGAGAAAGAGACAAGGGTTGCCACCTTGCAAGAGGCTGACAACCTGAAGCGTGCAAGACTTCAGGATGAACTCAAGGCATTGCGATTGCAGTTGAAGATTTTGCGGGGAGACCGAATCAGTCAGTTGAACGAAGCCATTGCTATCGCACGCAGTCTTGGCATAAAGAAGCCCTCAAGCCCATCTGCACTTGCCGATAGCGGTTTGTCAGGCGCTGCCAACGTGATCCGAACCGAGGTCAATAGCCAACAGACGCCTCTCTATTTCCTGGGTACGGATGCCCTGGAGGCGGAGCTGTCCACATTGCAGAAACGGGTGAATGACGATTTTACCGGTGGTCGAATTGCCGAGATCGCCAAGGAGCTGCAATTGCTTCAGGCAAACCGGGAAGTAGAGATTCTGCGTCGGCGTTCGAACGAGGACCTGTTCCTGCGTGATGTTCAAGGGCTGCGAGCGGAAGAAGCGCGGTTAAGTAGTCTGGGAACCGACTACAGTCGCGTGCAGTTGGTTTCCGTTGATCAGCGAGCGATTCCACCTGATTCGCCCCTCAAGCCTAAGAGACTATTGGTCGTGATGCTGGGGGTGGTATTCGGTTTGGTTGCTGGGATATTGGTGGCCTTTATTCGCTACCAGTTCTCGGTAATGAAGGCCCGTTCCCATTATCTCAGAAGCAAGATCCTCGATGTTCAAGTGCCAGCGAGTCTCTCCCAAGGCGAATCCGTTCGTATTGGCTAATGCCAGGCTCGACCTCGCTATTAGTGTTTTGGCGGATTCTCCTTGTCGGGTTTTCGCAGTTTATCGGACAATCCTCAGCAATCAGGTGCTGAGAGAAACAGGATGGGTAGAATGAGCTTGATCAGTTTTATGAATGTGCAGGTACTGGGTGATGAGCGGGGGCGCCTGAATGTCCTGGAGGCATGCAAGAACATCCCGTTTGACATCCGGCGTGTTTATTACCTGACGGCTACGCAAATGGGTGTTTCCCGCGGATTCCACGCTCATAAGGCGTTGGAGCAGGTGGCTGTGTGTGTGTCTGGAGGGTGCCGCATGTTGATGAACGATGGTAGCCAGGTGGAGGAGGTTGTACTCGACTCACCTGACAAGGCGCTGTTCATCGGTAAAATGATGTGGCATGAGATGCATGATTTTACTGAGGACTGTGTGCTCTTGGTGTTGGCAAGTGACTTCTATGACGAGCAAGACTATATTCGGAACTATGATGAGTTTTTGAGGTTGGCGAATCCGCTCTGAGTAAAAAATTTACTCAGTCTGCAGTTAGGCTCGCGTTCAGCACGTGAATGATCTCATTGGTCGGCAGCGGTTTATCAATGGTATCTGTCGAGTACTCGTGCCCCGTCTCGGAAATACGTTCTCTTTATGGCACCGCCTTGGCCGGACACCCAGGCCACGCACCAAAAGGGAACGCATTTCCGAGGCGGGACACTAGATTGAAGAGCCGCAGTGCACTCGATCAGACGTTGATCGATTTTCAATCCATTGGCACCACGGCCCTGCATCTGCCTACTTCACCGCCAGATGATTAAGGAAGCGTCGAGTCACAGCTTCACGAGAATAGTAGTCTGCCAAGTCAACCTTCGGGCGGGTAAGCGCTGAGAGAGCCTCGTAGGAACGGCTGTCTTTTGCCGGTGATGAATAGTCGATAAAGTAGTCTATACCAGATTCTCTCAACAGATCGACTGTGGCGCCCTCATTGCTGAAGTTGAAAACTGATTTCCCATAGCTAAGGTACTGTACGACTTTTGATGACAGGAATGGATTGGGGTTGAAGTCCGCATCGACATTGATCAGGCCATCGAATCGATTGGTGATCAAGCTGTTGATCAACGCGATTGGCATAAATGGCCAGATATAGAAATTCTTGACGCCACGCTTCTTGGCGTTATCTCTCAATTCCTTGAGTCCTTTCTCTTTCATCCATTGGTAGAGCATTCCTTTCTTTTCGAAAAGAATATTCCTCACGCCACCAAATACATGTAGTGCAACGTCTTCCCGATCAGCGAAGTAGTCGAGCATGCGATCTGGTTTGCGCTCTCCATAGAAGGAGCCGATAAACGCGACATTATGAGTGTGCTTAAGCGATGCGTTACTGACCTCGTTGTAGCATTCGGCAATCGCAGGCGAATACCCGCTTAACGCCTCTGCGCTCAGTAGTGGCTGGCTTCTGTCTACGGTGCTAACGATAGGATTTGGCAGTACCTGAAAGCGTGATATATCGAAGCCTGCTTCCTGGTAAAGGTCGATGCTTCGCTGGTTGGTTTGGGTGATGATATTTCCGCGCCCGATAATCTTTTGCTCAAGATCAACGAGATTCTTCTTGCGCAACTGAGTTAACAGTCCGCCCTTGTAGTACGGATTGACCGAGCCCACATCGCCGAAGGAGCATACACATTGGATGCTGGATTTTTCGTTGACGTGAAGTGCGATTTTGTGCAGGGAGACCGGGTCGCTTCTGATGAAGACAAGATTGTAATTTTCGAGGTTGATACTGTCGATTAAATTGCAGCAATAATCATAGAACCCACCCCCTTCAAATCCTGTAATTTTTTTGTGTAGTTTGTTTACAAAAAAGTTTTCCTTGGCGTCGTATGTGAAATATTCAGAGACACCGGCGATGCTGTCGGGCAGCACGGGAGAGACAAGGTCTACCGTGCATCCGTTCTTGATGAAGCCTTCTACCAAGGCTCGGGACACGATGCCCTCAGGGCTGTTTTTCAAGGATACTTCGGTACCAATAAATAAGATGCGCATGCTGAAACTCATTTACCTGTCAAGGCTGCGAATAAATAACGGGAGGCGAAGCGTTTCCGATATGCAGTTCGAACATCGCTGAAGAGAAGTGTTGAACGCTGGCCGAATTCCAGCAGGTGTGCAGCGATTTCCGTCAGGTCGTGATGCTCGAGCACATATTGCTTGCAGGTCTCGCCGAAGTGCTCGTTGAAAAACGCTCCATTGGCCAGTTTATCAAAGTTCAGAAGACCTTCACTGATGGAGAAGCTTCCCAAGTCAAAGCTCTTGGTTTCAGGCAAGGGGAGGTAGGAGCGTTCATCGCCGAGGTTGGCGTAGGTGGGCATTGTAATGAACGATGGTACTCCTATTGCCGCGCTCTCCAGCACGGAGGTTCCCATGCTGAATACAGCATCTGCTTCGGCAGCCAATTTCTTGTGCAGCAGCTGATTATTCAGGTGTCCATGTTTTTCGATTTTCAGATGCGTGGCTGAATGCATTTGCCCTTCCGCTTCGCCGCTGCCGACGACGTGGAGGGTAACGGTGAACTTTTGAGTGATTGCCCATGCGTCGAGATCGACAATCAGTCTGTTCAGTGCGCCGATCTTGAAATCCACCAATCTCCCGACCCAGAAAAAATTCACCGATCGCTGCTCGGGATCACGCGGGGTTCTGGTTTCGGTAATTGTCGGTGAGGGGATGGGGAGAAATGTTCTATTCAAGGGAGAGTGGATGAATTTTTGGGCGAAACTATAATTTTCGCCATCCATGAACAGCAAGGCGTTTCGCGTCGAGGCGTCTTTGAATAATGTGCGAGCGTAGCGGATCTGCGGGGCCAGGAAGGTGTAGTCGATCAGTGCTTTCACAAAGCTGGAGGCATTGAGCTTCTTATAAAAAGCCAGTGGCAGAATAGGTACACAGTTGTAGGGGTGGAGCGACCAGAAGACAATTTTTGTGCTGCCTTTGAGGTCACTGTTGTAAAGCGCTTCATAGGCCATGTTGGGAGGCAGTATGAAAAGGTCGCAATCAACCGAGAATGTCCGGCGAACGGATGTAATCGGTATGATATCACTTGCAGCTGCACCCAGTTGTGAGAGTGCACCCTCTGCGTAATCAACTACTTTACACGTGTGGCCTTGCTGCCTGTAGAGCGTATAGAGCCTGAAAAACAGATGCTCTGCACCGCCTATTATCCGGCTTGGATTGTAAAAGGCGACCTTCACCGGGTTCCCTCCGTGTGGCTGAAAAATTTATGAATGATGATGAATGTGAAAAACTGTACAGGGTTGACGTACTGGGATTGATAGAAGAAAAAGATGAACATCAATGCCAGGCAGGCCATGAAGAAGAGGTACTTCCTAGCTGCCAATACACCCAGTGTGACGCGTGTCGGTTGTAACAGCAATGGAAATGCCAGGAGTCCGAACATATAAACCACATAGGGGAACAGTGCCTGGGGTTTTAGTTCGACACCGGCTTTGTATAGGGTGCCAATAACCTCGTGTCGCTCGAGAATCGGACTAAGCCCAAATTTTGCAAGGATCTCGGGGAGCGCGACATGAAAAGGCTGCCCGGGGAAGCTTAAAATCCGTTCGAGTCCGTCGAGCATTGCTACCCCGTTCAAGATGAAACGGGTGCTGGCACTTGGATAATTTAAGGCGAGTTTCAGTATATCTTCGTCGTTCGATATCAGGGCAGTCATCAATGGAATGAGTTCTGTTGTGACCCGCTCGACAGTGATGATGAAGAGCGCGCCACCCAAGAGGGTCAGAATGCCCATCATGATCTTTTTGTAGACTCTGCCCAGTGAGATGTCTATTGCAAGTACCAGGATGAAGAAGAGAAACCCCATCAGCGAGTACGTGCTGAGCAGCAGCAGCAGCAGGATGGCCTGGGTCAGGCGTGAACTGAATACGCCCTTGTTCAAGCCTAGCGTATAGACGAGTGCGATATAGAAAATATAGGTTGCCGCGTAAGAGGGCTCGCTGGCGAGGTAGGAGATGCCTCTTCCGCCTTCTAGTGTGGTGTAGCGGCCAAAATAGCTGGATAACCAGGAGGTCCAGCCCATCGTGGCGAGGATTGCAATCGACAGGTGAATTGCTATGAAAAACTTGTAGAAGCCTCGGCTGCCGTAACCAATCCAGGGGTACGCCAATACGACTAACAGTAGTACGAGGAGAAGCTTGGAGAGCTCGGAGAGGTATTCATTGTTAAAGTTCGAAATAAACAGGGCGGTAATGAATAGTGCGAAAAAGTAAAAAAAAATGACGGTGTAAGTGTTGAGACTCAGGCGACCGGATAGCAAGCACAGCCCGCCCAGGCCCAGTAGTAGAATCGGTTGTGTCTCGGAAAGTCCCGGGAGAATAGGAAAAAAAATTAGCGTGATAGCCAGTAAAAATAGATTTTGTATCCAAGTATTTTCCTGGCTGGCCAGGTTCAAGGCTTTTGAATCCACTGCTCACCTTCTTGTAAAGAAAAAACCTAAACCATGCGGTTTAGGTTTTCGTTGCAGGTAAAAAACGTCCCTGTCAGTTTACTTGTCGAAGAACTGCTTCAATGCCTTGGTGATCCGATGGGAGGCTTGGCCATCACCATAGGGGTTGTGTGCGAAGGACATCTTATCGTAAGCGGCTTGGCTGTTCAGCAGTTCTTCCACCTCTGCAATCATGACATCTACATTGGTGCCTACCAGTTTTACCGTGCCTGCCTGCAGCGCCTCAGGCCGCTCCGTGGTATCGCGCATTACCAGCACAGGCTTGCCCAGGGATGGGGCTTCTTCCTGGATACCGCCGGAGTCGGTGAGGATCAGGTACGACTGCTCCATGAGGTAAACGAACGGCAGATAGTCCAAGGGCTCGATCAGGTGAATATTGCCGATACCCTTGAGCACGCGGTTGACCGGTTCCCGAACATTTGGGTTCAGATGCATGGGGTAGATGATATCGACATCCGGGTGCGTCTTGGCAATGTGGGCCAGTGCTTCGCAGATGCGTTCGAATCCATCGCCAAAGCTTTCCCGGCGGTGTCCGGTCACCAAGATGATGCGGCGATCAGGTGAGATGAAGGAAGACGGCCGGGCGGCTTCTGCCCGTAGCGCTGGGTCAGATCTCAGGCGCTCGGTGATCGAGATCAGGGCGTCGATCACGGTGTTGCCAGTGATCATGATGGTGCTGGGTGTTACACCTTCCTTGAGCAAATTATCCTGGGAGGTGGAGGTGGGGGCGAAGTGCAGGTTGGCCAGCGCGCCAGTCAACTTCCTGTTGCCTTCCTCTGGCCAGGGAGAATAGATATCCCAGGTCCGAAGTCCGGCTTCCACATGGGCTACTGGGATTCGATGGTAATAGGCGGCAAGGCTTGCGGCGAAGGTCGTGGCGGTGTCGCCGTGAACGAGCAGCACGTCGGGTTTGAATTCGCAGAACACCCCCCTCAGTCCCTCGAGAATTCTGACGGTGACATCCGTCAGGTCCTGGCCAGGCTTCATGATGTTCAGATCGAAATCCGGCGTCAGCTGGAAAAGCCCAAGCACCTGGTCCAGCATTTCCCGGTGCTGTCCGGTAACACAGATTTTCGCTTCGATTTCGACATCGTCAGCCAGGGCAATGGCGACAGGCGCCATCTTGATTGCTTCCGGTCGAGTACCAAAAACGCATAGGGTCTTCAACATAACCGTGTCCTAGTTCTTTAGAAATTTCGTGCAGTAGATGGCCATTATCAGCCAGTAAAGTGCGTAGTTGATGGCGTAAGCCATGACAACGCCCTGCATGCCGAAGAGGCCGGTCAACCACCAGGTAAGCCCGACGAAACTGAAGGAAAAAATGATTTCAGCGGCGATGTAGAATTTATACATTGCCTTGCTCAGGACCAGGTAGGCCAGGATCCAGCCGCCAATCTTCAGTGTGTCGCCGAGCATTTGCCATGCGAAAAGCTCGCGCATCGGCGCAAACTCGCGGGTGAAGAGCAGGCCGATCACAATGTCCCGCATGAAGTACAGGACAAGGCCTCCCGCCATGGTGACTGGCATGATGACCTTGTAGCCGTGCGACAGCTCGCGCCATGTTTCCTGCTTGTCTTTGAGTTCTGATAGCCTCGGCAGGTAGTAGACACTGAGCGTGGTCGTGATCAGCATGAGGTAGGCCGCGCTCAGTCGCCATATGGCCTCCCAGTAGCCTGCTGCCGACCAGCCAAAGGTGATGCCGAGATGGTCTCGAACCAGGATGAGGCTGACCGGTACGCAGGTCGCGGAGGTCAGTGCCATGGCTGCGTACTTTGACAGGTTCAGCGCCGAGGCCTTGTCGATGCGACCGATGAAATGGTGAACATCGAACCAGTGCAGTTTCCAGCACATTGCCAAGGTGACGAAGAAAGCCAGTGACTGGTAGATGGCCAACGCAACAAGGGCACCATACAGGCCGAACTGCATGGCCATGAGTGTGGTTGCAATCAGGGCAAAGAGACTGCCTGCAATGTTGGCGGCGACGTAGCGGGGAATCTCCTTTTTGCCGTTCAGGACCGCTAGCAGCAAGGTGTTGAAGCTGAAAAATACCAGCCCAACGGAGAACCACACGAAAACGCCGCCCAGCGCGGAATCTTTCAGAAACCATGCAGCCAGTGGCTTGTTGAACAGAGCAACCAGCAAGCCGAAAAATAACGAGCCTGCAAGCGCAAGGGTGCCAGCAGTGCGCCAGATTGCGTGTTGCTTCGGCTCATCATCGTGATGCTCGGCGGTGTACTTCGTCACACCGGTATTGATCGAAGCGCTGGCGAAGGTTGTTATCATCTGTACGGCATTCTGGAACTGACCCAATGCGGCATAGCCCGCGGGCCCGACATAGACGGCCAGTACTTTGTTGATGCCCAGCAGGGTCAGCATCTTTATGATAACGGCTATAGCATTGAGCGCGCTTGTCTTGATCAGGTTCATGGGGAAAGATCAGGCCCCGGGTGCGAAGCTGTTGCATGCTTGAACAACATGCATGGCTTGCTCTTCGGTCATGGTCGGCCCCATTGGCAGGCTGAGCACTTGTTCGTGCATCTGCTCGGTGATCGGCAACTGAAGGTGCTGTAGTGAAGGGTAAGCCTGTTGCTTGTGAGGCGGGATCGGGTAATGAATGAGGGTCTGCACGCCTTGTGATGCCAGGTGTTGTTGCAGGGCTTCTCGATGCTGGGTGCGGATGACGAAAAGATGCCATACGTGCTGTTCGGCGCTGGTAACCGATGGCAGGGTGATGTCGCTGCAGGTGATGTTGTTCAGGTAGAGGTTGGCGATATTGCGGCGCTGGGTTGTTTGCTGGTCGAGATAATCAAGCTTGACACTGAGTACTGCGGCTTGCAGCTCATCCAGGCGGCTGTTAACGCCTTGATAAATATTCTTGTACTTTTCATGGGAGCCGTAATTGCGCAGCGCTTTCAGCACCTGGAACAGTTCGGGGTCGCTGGTTGTGATAGCGCCGGCATCGCCCAGGGCGCCGAGGTTCTTGCCAGGGTAGAAACTGAAGCCGGATGCATCACCCCAGTTCCCGGCTTTCCTGCCATTGAGGGTTGCGCCGTGCGATTGTGCCGAATCTTCAAGGACCAGGAGTTGGTGCTTGGCTGCGATCTCCAGGAGCGCGGGCATGTCCGCAAGCTGCCCATACAAGTGGACAGGCAGCAATACTCGGGTTTTCGCGGTCAAGGCCTGCTCGACGTTTTTCGGGCACAGGTTGAAAGTCTGGGGGTCGGGTTCGACCAGCACAGGTACCAGGCCATTCTCAGTAATGGACAGGATGCTGGCGATATAAGTGTTGGCTGGAACGATCACTTCGTCACCCGCCTGCAATTTCCCCATCAGCTTCCAGGCGCGCAGCGTCAGGGTCAGTGCATCCAGGCCGTTGGCAACACCCAGGCAGAACCGGCTGCCGCAGTAGCCAGCGAAACGCTCCTCAAAATGTTCGAGTTGCTTGCCTTGAATATACCAACCCGAATCCAGCACCTGCGTCATTGCTTCAATCAATTGTTCGCGGCAATCCTGATTGATAGCCTTGAGGTCAAGAAACGGGATGTGCATATTTAGGTCCTTTAAATTTATCTGGTTGGTGAATTAACAATCAGCGTTGACTTTCAATCAAGGGTGGGCCTGCTTTGCCCTTGTCTTGATGTGCGCGTCACTGAGCGGCGTGGAGGTTGCCCTGTCCCTAACCCGTGGGGTGGCGTGATATCAAATGGCTGTCTTTCACGGGAAGACTTCAAGCACTGAGTGCTGCGGTTTTGTGGCGGATGGAATGTGCATGGCGGCTAAACGTTCAATCGGCTACCTTGCAAAGTACCCGGCAGGTCGAGCGGGTGGTTGTCGGCGTGCATTGCAATGCGGTGGACCTCTGGTTGGATCTTGCCAATGTGCATGTCGAATGTGTCTTTGCGGCCTGGTGCCCTGCGGTGCCGTGAGCCTGAGCGATCGCGCAGGTCGGCATTGCGCCTTTAAGGCGCGCATTATAAGACCAAGCGGATGTGCCTGTAACCTAGAAGACATACATCGGCCTTCGGCAGCGGCGCTGCAGCATCCTCTGGCCTACGCTTGCGGCTGGCCCGACGGGTGCTGTCCGGATGCGCGCTCTTCTTCTAGGTTGGCTAGGTATCCTGCGGGTTTGAAGGTGCGCTTGCCCAGTGTGATGAAGTACACTGTACAGTCACCTCGTCGTCCGCCTAGGTTGCTGTCGTCAACCGTAAAGGCGGCGATCGATCCACCGTTCAGGCTGCGTCCTGTTCCGGAAATCAGATTTTTCTTACACAAGTTTACCCAGTCGGGATGCAGCTGCTGCATTCAACGAGTGATCCATTGCCAGGAGGCACATCGCGCTTTGCTGATTGAACAGTGAGGGAAGGTGTTTATGAGAAGTCTCGTGGTTCAGTAATTTATCGGAGTGCGTCGCAAAGATGATCAGTTGGCTTCTGTGTTCGATTGTGGTGTTGTTGGCAGCGTTTACGTTGACTTGGGTACTAAGGCGTTATGCATTGGCTCGCAGCCTGATGGATGTGCCCAATGCGCGAAGCTCGCACTCCGTGCCGACGCCACGAGGGGGCGGAGTCGCCATTGTTGTCGGTTTCCTCGCGGCGCTCTTGTGGATGATGCTTGATGGGGCTGTCGAGGTCGTTCAAGGCCTCGCTCTGCTCGGTGCGGGGTTGGCGGTCGCCATCATTGGTTTTCTCGATGATCATGGCCATATCGCGGCGCGTTGGCGTCTACTCGGTCACTTTTTCGCAGCAGCCTGGGCGTTGTACTGGTTGGGTGGGTTGCCGCCTGTCGAGCTGTTTGGCAGCACCTTCGAGCTGGGAGTGATTGGCTACATCCTGGGCGCTTTTTATCTGGTCTGGATGTTGAATCTCTACAATTTCATGGACGGTATCGACGGATTTGCCAGCGTCCAGGCCATCACGGCTTGCCTCGGTGGGTGCTTGCTCTACTGGCTGGACGGGCATGCGGCGTCAGCCATGCTGCCGCTGGTGCTGGCCATGGCCGTGGCAGGATTTCTGGCCTGGAACTTCCCGCCTGCGCGCATTTTCATGGGGGACGCCGGAAGCGGCTTCCTCGGCATAACGCTGGGTATCCTGTCCTTGCAGGCTGCCGCAGTTTCCGCACAATGGCTGTGGAGCTGGCTGATTCTGCTCGGGGTATTCGTTGTCGATGCCACCTGGACCTTGCTGCGTCGCCTGCTCCGTGGCGACAAGGTCTATGAAGCCCATCGCAGCCATGGCTACCAGTACGCGTCGCGTCGCTACGGCAAGCATCTGCCGGTAACCTTGGCGCTGCTGACCATCAACCTGGCCTGGTTGCTGCCTATCGCGCTGTGGGTTGGACTGGGAGGGCTTGATGGCGTCGTCGGCCTTGTGCTTGCCTATGCACCCTTGGTGCTGTTGGCCATCAAGTTCAATGCCGGTCAGCTGGAGCGTTAATGCGCTAGCCATGGCCAGGGCGGGGAAACTCAAACTGGGCAGTAATTGACGCAGCGCAACAGTTTTGCGATGCCATCAGGTACAAGGACAAGAATCAGTGAATGCTTCAGTTCTACTGACCGGGGCAACCGGTTTTGTCGGCAAGGCCGTTCTTGACGCGCTCCGTGAGCGTGGAGATAACGTCGTGGCCGCGCTGCGAGGGAGTTCAACGGCGATCGAAGCGCCGGGGGGCATGGTCAAGCGGATCGAATCGCTGGATGAGCACACCCAGTGGCAGGACTGCCTCCATGGGGTTGAGACGGTTATTCATTCCGCTGCCCGGGTGCATGTGATGAACGATACCGAAGCGGACCCCTTGGCGGCCTTTCGCAGGGTCAACGTCGAAGGGACGTTGAATCTGGCCCGACAGGCAGAGGCTGCAGGCGCCAAGCGCTTCATTTTCATCAGCTCGATAAAGGTCAACGGGGAAGGGACTGTCGAGGGCGTACCGTATCATGCTGATGACGTGCCGGCTCCGGTCGATCCCTATGGCATTTCCAAGATGGAAGCAGAGCAGGGGTTGCGTGCGCTGGCAGCGCGATCTTCTCTGGAAGTAGTGATCATCCGCCCCGTCCTCGTCTATGGTCCGGGCGTTAAAGCCAACTTCCTGGCAATGATGCGCTGGCTGGACAAAGGCGTACCGCTGCCATTTGGAGCAATTGACAATCGTCGCAGCCTGGTGGCGCTCGGGAACCTGGTGGATCTGATCATCACTTGCATGGATCACCCGGCAGCGGCCAACCAGACATTCCTGGTCAGTGATGGTGACGACCTTTCGACAACCGGCCTGCTGCGCAAAATGGCTGAAGCGCTTGGCAAGCCGGCAAGGTTGCTGCCGGTGCCCTCGGTGCTGTTGCAGTTCGCCGCCTCGGCGGTCGGCAAGCGCTCGTTGTCCCAGCGATTGTGCGGTTCGCTTCAGGTGGATATCGGCAAGACCCGGTCATTGCTTGGGTGGACCCCTCCCATCTCGGTGGCGGACGCCTTGAAGCAGGTTGCACAGAGTTACAGGGGCTGAGGGCCCGTGGCTGGATCGGCCGTGCGCGCAGCGAGCGGAAGGTCGCCTCCCCACGTTTATGGTTGTTTCATGAAAGTCGGTGAGTCATGCTGCCGAAGGCACTCCCGACAGGCGCCAGGGTGGTGCCGTCGAGGGCTTGCGCAGTGCACAGGCAGTCTGCCGCAGCCACCTCAAAGTAGAAAGTCAGGTTCAGAAGGGGAGCGGTAAAGGTGTTCGAGAGGTTTATGGATAGGGTGCGGGCATCACTGCTGGGATTGCCGCGCGGCAAGAAGCGGCTGGTCCAGGTCTTGACCGACGTAGTGCTGGTTTGGGCGGCATTGTGGCTCGCCTTTGTCGTGCGTCTGGGGATCGATGAGGTAGCCAACCCTATCAGGGATCATTTGTGGCTGTTCATGAGTGCTCCGGTGATCTGCATTCCTCTGTTCATTCGCTTTGGCATGTACCGGGCGGTGATGCGCTATTTTGGCAATGACGCCCTGATCGTGATCATCAAGGCGGTTACCCTGGCTTCCTTGATCCTCGGTTTTGTCGTGTATTGGTACAGCGGGCACCAGCATGTCGTCCCTCGTTCGATCATTTTCAACTTCTGGTGGTTGAGCCTGATCATGGTGGGCGGACTGCGCCTGGCAATGCGCCAATACTTTCTGGGTGACTGGTACGCCGCTTCGCAACATGTTCCATTCACCAGTCGTGATGACGGTTTGCCCAAAGTCGCTATTTACGGCGCAGGGGCGGCAGGCAATCAATTGGTCGCAGCTTTGCGCCTGGGCAAGGTGATGCGCCCGGTGGCTTTCATCGACGACGACAGCAGCATCGCTGACCGGGTGATCTCCGGGCTGCAGGTGTACAAGCCTCGTCACATCCAGCGCATCATCGATATGACCGGAGCCCAGGAGGTCCTGCTGGCCATCCCTTCGGCCAGTCGGGCGCGTCGGCGCGAAATTCTCGGATTCCTCGAGGGGTTCCCCCTGCACGTGCGCAGTGTTCCGGGTTTCATGGACCTGGCCAGTGGGCGAGTGAAGGTAGACGATATCCAGGAAGTCGACATCGCAGACTTGCTGGGGCGCGATGCTGTTCCTGCGCAGGATGATCTGCTCGAGCGTTGCATTGCTGGTCAGTCGGTCATGGTGACCGGGGCGGGAGGGTCGATCGGTTCGGAGCTCTGCCGGCAGATCCTGCAGCTCGGCCCGAAAACGTTGTTGCTGTTCGAGCACAGTGAATTCAACCTGTACAGCATTCTCTCCGAGCTGGAGCAGCGCATTGCCCGTGAGTCGCTGCCTGTTCGCGTCCTGCCGATCCTTGGATCGGTGCGCAACCAGGGGCAGCTGTTCGACATCATGAAGACCTGGAATGTGGACACGGTCTATCATGCGGCGGCCTACAAGCATGTCCCCATGGTCGAGCACAATATTGCCGAAGGCGTGCTGAACAATGTCATGGGCACGTTGTTTACCGCGCAAGCGGCACTGCAGGCCGGTGTTGCCAACTTTGTACTGATTTCCACCGACAAGGCGGTTAGACCGACCAATGTCATGGGCAGCACCAAGCGCCTGGCGGAGCTGACCTTGCAAGCGCTGAGCCGTGAATTGGCACCGGTGTTGTTCGCTGATTCGGGCAAGGTGTCCCAAGTCAACAAGACTCGCTTCACCATGGTCCGATTCGGTAATGTGCTGGGGTCCTCGGGTTCGGTCATTCCGTTGTTCCACAAGCAGATTGCCACCGGCGGGCCGCTGACGGTCACCCACCCGAAGATCACCCGTTATTTCATGACCATTCCCGAAGCGGCGCAGCTGGTCATTCAGGCGGGCTCCATGGGGAGGGGAGGGGACGTGTTCGTTCTGGACATGGGCGAGCCGGTGAGAATCGTAGAGCTCGCCGAGAAGATGATCCATCTGTCCGGGATGAGCATTCGTTCTGAACGCAACCCGCATGGCGATATTGCCATTGAATTTACCGGTTTGCGTCCTGGTGAGAAGCTCTACGAGGAGTTGTTGATTGGCGACAATGTGGCTGCGACCAGTCACCCGAAGATCATGAGTGCGCATGAAGACTACATCCCGTGGGACACACTCAAGGAAAAGCTTGACCATTTGCTGGGTGCGGTCACCGCCGACGATTATGACCGCGTCAGGCAAATACTCAGGGAGACGGTGAGTGGCTATACCCCTGAAGGGGAAATAGTAGATTGGATCTATCTTCAGCGTCGTCTAGATCCATGATAGGGCACTGATCGTGGTAAGGGCCTGCTCCATAGGGCGATACGGGAGCCTTCCTGTCTCAGGGCAGGCCTGCTAGTCGAAACACTGGTTGCTGTAACGACCGCAGGTGCAAGTAGGTGTCCAAGTTTGCCTGCTTGCTTGTCCATGAAGCGGTTTGGCTCCGCCCGGTTCAGAGCAGGCTGATTCTCACGAGGTGTGGCGATTGTTCCGTAAGGTGCGTGTTCAAGAAGCACGGTTCGGATTAGGTATCGCCTCGTTAGCGCATGGAATCAAGCATCACGTTTGGAAAGTCGGACGAATTCATCATAGTTACGGATGTCATCCTTCGGGTCGTAATGGTTCGATGCGAATACCATCAGTACCGCATCACTAGAGAACTGATACTGGGTGCTCCACGTCATGGGTGGGATATAGATACCCTTGTTCGGGGTGTCGAGTAAAAAGTCCTCGCGAACGGCGCCGTCATCAGCGATGACACGGACACTGCCCTTGGCGGCAATCAAAAACTGATGACAATTAAAATGAGCGTGCTCGCCGCATGCTTTTTCGCCGGGCATATTGTAGATAAGGAAGCAACGCTGCACCTTGAATGGCACATCTCGCTCGAACTCATTCACTGTGAGGCTGCCATGAGGCGCTATGATTTCACGCTGGATGTGGAGCGTCACCCCATTGACCGATGTGGCCATCGAATCCGTTGCAGGAACGGGCTCGGGTGAAGCTGGCGGAGCGATCATGGCATCAACATGTCCGATGACCTTGGCTGGATTGCCCACGACAATTGCTCCTGGGGGAACTGAACGAGTGACAACGGCTCCGGCGCCTACCATTGCCTTTTCCCCAATGGTTACCCCTGGAAGAATTGTGCAATTGGCTCCGAGTGAAGCGCCTTGCTGCACGACAGTTCGCAGGAACGTATCAGGGTAGACTTTGCTTCTCGGGAACAGATCATTGGTAAAGGTAACATTGGGGCCAACGAACACGTCGTCCTCCAAGGTGATGCCATCCCACACCTGCACGCCACACTTTAATGTTACCCGGTCACCGATGATAACGTCATTCTCGATAAAAACATTATCGCAGACATTGCAGTCCTTGCCCAAAACCGCTCCAGGCAGGATATGTGCAAACGCCCATACTCTGGAGCCGGCGCCAATCGATACCGATTCACACAATGCACGTTCGTGCACAAAATAGTTCAGTTCAGCACCCATACACCTGCTCCAAGGTCTCTATTCAACACGCTCTCAGCGTGACATGCGACGTGCAATATACCTTATGTGCACAATGAAAGGGGAGCTGAGCAATGGGGTGGGCCGTCGTCTGAGGCTTTACGTGCTCCAACGGTCTTTGGCTTGGCCTGATCTTGCTCGTTGATGGATGGGCTTGAGTTTGTGTATCCCAGATGCTGCGCGGCGTGTGGCAAGCTGCCCGCAATGCCTGTCGAAGCCGATGCGGGGGACAGCTTGTCGTGCCGTTCAGGCTGCGTCAGTGAGTGCTGTTGCATTGCTGATTCGAGCAATGGTGCGGGAATATGTTAACTGCTGGCGCGGTACTGAAGAGGGAGTGTTCAGTATTCAGGCGCTAGAGTTTTTAGGGGATGTAACCTGTGTCAGGTATTTCGCTGGATTACTTTGGGTGTTGGATAATTCTGGCGTGGAACTTCCTCGTCAGAAGCGAGCCTGGCTAATACTCCCTCTTTTGTGGGTAAGTTGGCTTGCGGAATTGTTTTGTAAATATACGCTCTGCCGCTTGGATTGCGAAACGGCTTATGTGCGCCTAGCGTTAACTGGGCAATCAAGGAAAGTCTCAAGTCATTTATCCAAGGATTTTTATCATGCGTAACAATATATTGCCTTATGTTTTTCTCCCGCTGTTTGCAGTGGTGTCTTCTTGGGCCGCCGCTGCAACCCCTGCAGTCACCGATCCGTCGAAGGCACCCTCGGTGGCTGCCACAATAGTGGCACCCGTTAACGTCAACCATGCCGATGCTTCATCACTTCAACAAGCACTTAGCGGGATCGGCCAAGCCAAAGCTCAAGCCATTGTCGATTACCGGGAGAGCCATGGGCCTTTCACTTCAGTCGATGAATTGCTGGAGATCAAGGGTATTGGCAAGTCATTGCTGGAGCGCAATCGAGACAAACTGGTCGTTGAATAACAGCTATCTGTGGCTGACCGGGCCAGAGCCCGGTCGGCGACTGGCTTGAAGTGGCTCAACGCTCCTTCGCGTCCTTGGCGTCGGCCTCGGCGTTGCGCTCATGCACCTTTTTCAGCTGCTCCTCTGTCAGCGGCAGCTTCTTCGCCGTGTCCCGCAGCAACATCAACCCTCCGACAATCGAGCCGAGGGCTAAGATAAGTATCAACCAAGCGTACCAAGGCATCGAGATTCTCCTGAAAGCGCAGAGGGCACCACTTGCATGGCATTCGAGCCATTGCCGTAGCCTTTGGTTCAATTATAGGAGTCGCCTGCCGCCGGGCCAATTCTCATGACCCACGGCCCCCAAACCCCACGCCACTTCGTTTACAATGCGCGCCGTTTACGACTTGCCAAGAGACCCTGCCCATGTCCGCCTGCCAGACGCCCCTGATCGTCGCCCTGGATTTCCCCACCCGTGACGCCGCCCTGAAGCTGGCCGACCAGCTCGACCCCGCCCTGTGCCGGGTCAAGGTGGGCAAGGAACTGTTCACCAGCAGCGCCTCAGGGATAGTCGAAACCCTGTGCAGCAAGGGTTTTGAAGTATTCCTCGACCTCAAGTTCCACGACATCCCCAACACCACCGCCATGGCGGTCAAGGCCGCGGCCGAGATGGGTGTGTGGATGGTCAACGTGCACTGCTCCGGTGGCCTGCGCATGATGTCGGCCTGCCGTGAAGAGCTGGCCAAGCGCAGCGGCCCGCAGCCGCTGCTGATCGGCGTGACCGTGCTGACCAGCATGGAGCGCGAGGACCTGGCCGGCATCGGCCTGGATGTCGATCCGCAGGAGCAGGTGCTGCGCCTGGCGGCGCTGGCGCAGAAGGCCGGCATGGATGGCCTGGTGTGCTCGGCTTTGGAAGCGCCGGCACTGAAGGCGGCGCACCCGTCGCTGCAGCTGGTGACCCCCGGTATTCGTCCGGCGGGCAGCGCCCAGGACGATCAGCGCCGGATCCTGACCCCGCGCCAGGCACTGGACGCCGGTTCCGATTACCTGGTGATCGGGCGTCCGATCAGCCAGGCGGCTGATCCGGCCAAGGCATTGGCTGCCGTGGTGGCTGAAATCCGCGGTTGAATCAGGAACCGTGGGAGCGGGCTTGCCCCGCGATGGCGTCAGCTCAGGCAATCGCCATCGCGAGGCAAGCCCGCTCCCACAAAGCGCCTGGCTGCTGATCTCAGACCTTCAGCACCAGCTTGCCGAAATTCTCCCCGTTGAACAGCTTGAGCAGCGTCTCGGGGAAGGTCTCCAGCCCCTCCGCCACATCCTCCTTGCTCTTCACCTTGCCGCTGGCCAGCCAGCCGGCCATTTCCTGCGCGGCCTTGCCATACTCCTTGACGTAGTCCATCACCACGAAGCCTTCCATGCGCGCACGGTTGACCAGCAGCGACAGGTAGTTGGCCGGGCCCTTGACCGCTTCCTTGTTGTTGTACTGGCTGATGGCGCCGCAGATCACCACCCGGGCCTTGAAATTCAGGCGTGAGAGCACGGCATCGAGGATGTCGCCGCCGACGTTGTCGAAGTACACATCCACGCCATTGGGGCATTCACGCTTGAGACCGGCCAGCACGTCCTCGGCCTTGTAGTCGATGACCCCGTCGAAGCCCAGCTCATCCAGCAGGTACTGGCACTTCTGCGCGCCACCGGCGATGCCTACCACGCGGCAGCCCTTGAGCTTGGCGATCTGCCCGGCAATACTGCCGACCGCGCCGGCGGCACCGGAGATCACCACGGTTTCGCCGGCCTTGGGCTGGCCGACATCGAGCAGGGCGAAGTAGGCGGTCATGCCGGTCATGCCCAGGGCGGACAGGTAGCGGGGCAGCGGCGCCAGGCGTGGGTCGATCCGGTGCAGGCCCTGGGGTTCGCCGGTGAAGTAGTCCTGTACGCCGAGGGCACCGCTGACATGGTCGCCGGGCTTGTAGTCCGGGTGATTGGAGCTGACCACCTCGCCGACGCCGAGGGCGCGCATGACCTGGCCCAGGCCCACGGGCGGGATGTACGACTTGCCTTCGTTCATCCAGCCGCGCATGGCCGGATCCAGCGACAGGTAGAGGTTCTTCACCAGTACCTGGCCTTCGCCCGGCTCGCTGGCGGGCACCTGCTCGTAGGTGAAGTCGTCACGACGCACGGCGCCGACCGGGCGGCGGGTCAGCAGGAAGCGGCGGTTGGTGTGGGGCATGGCGAGTTCTCCTGAACGAGTGTGAGGGGCTGATGATCGGCGGGTTGAATGGGCCGCGTCACGCAAGATCACCGCGAACGATAGTAGTCCAACCGTGCCCTTGATGATGCTGCCCAGCTCGGCGGTGCCCTGACTAGACTCAGCCACGACTTCCCATCCTTTTGCAGGAGCCAGTGATGAGCATGACTTTCTCCGGCCAGGTTGCCCTGGTCACCGGTGGCGCGGCGGGTATCGGCCGGGCGACGGCCCAGGCATTCGCCGCCGAAGGGCTCAAGGTGGTGGTGGCCGACCGTGACGCGACCGGCGGTGAAGCCACCGTGGCGCTGATTCGCCAGGCTGGCGGCGAGGCGCTGTTCGTCGCCTGCGACGTTACCCGTGACAGTGACGTGCGTCAGCTTCACGAGCAGGCCATCACGGCCTATGGCCGGCTCGACTATGCCTTCAACAACGCCGGTATCGAGATCGAGAAGGGACGCCTGGCCGAGGGCAGCGAGGCGGAGTTCGATTCGATCATGGGGGTCAACGTCAAAGGTGTGTGGCTGTGCATGAAGTACCAGCTACCGCTGTTGCTGGCCCAGGGCGGCGGCGCCATCGTCAACACTGCCTCGGTGGCTGGGCTGTCGGCGGCGCCGAAGATGAGCATCTATGCGGCCTCCAAGCATGCGGTGATCGGCCTGACCAAGTCGGCGGCCATCGAGTATGCGAAGAAGGGCATCCGGGTCAACGCGGTGTGCCCGGCGGTGATCGACACCGACATGTTCCGCCGCGCCTACGAGGCCGATCCGCGCAAGGCCGAGTTCGCTGCGGCGATGCACCCGGTCGGGCGTATCGGCAAGGTTGAAGAGATCGCCAGCGCGGTGTTGTACCTGTGCAGCGATGGCGCGGCGTTCACGACGGGGCACAGCCTGACCGTCGATGGCGGGGCATTGGCTATCTGAAGGATAACAGGGGGCTGATTCGTCCCCTGTTGTTTTCCATCACGGGCGATACCCTTCATGCAGTGCCGGGTTTACTCGAGGGGCATGTCGCCGAACAATGCCGAGTGGGTCTGCTGGTTACCGAACATCATGTCGTATTGAATCGCGTGGTAGCGCTGGAGCGATGCATCGTCATGCCCGCGCCACCGTTCGATCCATTGCCCCTCCTGGGTGCGCAGCATCCGACGCTCGATCACGGGAAACTTCCCGCCCACATCCTGGAGCACGTTGGAATAGAAGGGATGCTGGATCCCCAGCTTGTTCATGATGTACCCAGGCAGCATGCTCGGACTGACCAGCTCGTCGACCTGATTGCGCTCGGCGCCCATGATGGAGGACCAGATCACCAGCGGTGTCTGGTGCAGTCGCACATAATCGCTCTGGCTCAGTTCATCAGACGGTTTTGTGTCGATGAGGCCCGACTGTCGATAGGCGGAAAGATTCTTGCCCAGGTAGGGCGTGTGGTCGCCGAAGAAGATCAGCAGGCTGGGGCGCGGGCGCAGGCTCAAACGCGCCATCAGTTGCTGCAGTGCGGTGTCGGAGTCGCGAATACCCTGGCTGTAGGATTGCACGGCGTCACGCTCGTCCAATGGTCCGTCCAGTTGCATGGACATCGACGGCGGACCGTATCGTTCCTTTTCATAAGGGCCGTGGTTCTGCATGGTAATGGCGAACAGGACCGTCGGCTTGGTCGACGCCTGCAGCGTTTCATACAGCCGCTCGAGCAAGGCGCCATCGCTCACGAACGGGCCTCTCGCGCTCAGTCCGGGCATGTCCTCGAGTGCCAGGAAATGCTCGAACCCCAGGTACCGATAGGCATTGTCACGGTTCCAGAAATGCTTGTAGTAGGGGTGCATGGCCATCGTTTCATAGCCCTGGGCTTTCAAGGTCCAGATGATCGATGGGAGGTTCCTGTGCAGATACTGCTGGTAGGGAACCGAGCCAATGGGCAGGAAGGCGTTGGAAAAACCGGTCAGCACCTCGAACTCCACGTTCGACGTGTTGCCGCCTTGGCTGGGAGAAAAGAGGTCGCCGTGCGACAACGCGCGGATGGTCGGCATCGGATCGGGGGTCAGGTGCACGCCCGGCAGCCGCGTTGGGTCCCAGAAGGCCTCGCTCATGATGATGATGATGTCTGGAGCGGGGCCTTTATCTACCGAGTTGGCTCTTGCTGGCGTGGGACTGGTGTCGGCAAGCGTCTCGAGCAGGGTATCGGTCGCCATTTCCGGGCGCTCGATGAGCGCAGACTGCATGTTCATCGCAAAGGCCAGAATGAATCCGTTCTGCCTGTAGTTTTCGACCTGGACCCAAGGCATGGCCACGATCTTCAGTTCATCCTGCAGCCACTTTAGTCCCGCGCCGGTATTGGTGCACGCCACCAGTGCCGCCAACAGCAAAAGGCTGGTAGCAAACAGTGGTCGCCCGGGTGACTTGCCACGTTGCTTGCGGTACACAACGCTGATGAGCAACAGGGCAACGGCCAACAGGGCAAGGCCGCCCAGAAGTGCCAGGATGACTTCCCTGGGTTTTTCTCCCGCGAGCTCAGGAAGCAACTTGTAGATCTGCTCGGCAAAGATGAAGTCCCATGGATAGAGCGGTTCGGAGAGATAGCCCAGCTTCTGTCGACTGATCAGGGCGATCAGAATCAGTGGCACGGCCAAGGGCAGCATCGAGAAATAGCGTCGCCTTGCCAACGTGTCCAGGAGTGCGCACAGACCAGCCAGTAGCAGCGCTGTCACACCGGCTTCGCGATAGGAGGTTTTCAGGAAATCCAGGGTTACCAGGTTCAATCCGGCACACCACTCGACCAGGCACACCAGCGCGATCGAGAAGGACAGGTAGATAAAGGCTTCACGCAGAAATCGGAGTACGCCGTTACTTGATGTTGTTGTTTTGCTCACTATTCGAAACCAGTGGAGTGGATGTCGGATGGGCTTGCCCGGCGGCGGATTCTATTTGGCTGACGCCAGGATTTCGACATTTTCTTTCACCGCCAGCAGCTGGCATGCGGCCACTTCGGCGTTATGTCGAACGGAATGTGCCAGCCTCAGGAAGACGTCGTAAGGATTTCCTCAGTGCCAGTGCCACAACAGCACATCCCACAGACAGCGCGCCGCCGAACACGATCAGCGCCATGCTCGCCCCGAGCCGATCACTGAGCAGCCCGGTAAAGATCACCGGCAGGCTGAACCCCAGGTAGGCGAGCAGGAAGAACCCGGCGCTGGCCCGGGTCTTCTCGCTGCCGGCCAACGCGTTCACCGCCGCCAGCCCGCCGAGGTAGATGAAACCATAGCAGGCGCTGCTCGCGGCCACGGCGCCGAGTAGCACACCCAGCAGATTGCCACTGTCGGCGCCCCAGGCCAGCAGCGCGTAGCTGCACGGCAGGATCAGCAGCCCCAGCAAGGTCGCCTGGGCACTGGCCAGGCGCCGGGCCAGCGGTTGGAACAGCAAGCCGCAGCTGATCACGCAGAAGGTCGAGAACCCCGACCAGGCGCTCAGCCCGTGCTGGCGCAGAATCCCAGGCAGGAGGGCAATGACCAACCCGACACAAGCCCAGGCCAGCAGGATCGCCAGGCCATAGGCCAGGCTTCCGGCGGGGTAGCAGGGCAGGCGCAGCATGGCGCTGCGCTGCGCCGGGCGAGGATCGGGCAGGCGCCAGACCAGCAGCAGGGCGACGGCGGCCAGCGCCAGCTGCAGGTGGAAACTTCCGGGGGTGAGGGTCGGCCCGCTTAGCAGGAACAGGCTGGTCAGTGCCGCGCCCAGGCCGAAACCGAGCGACGTGCTGGCGGTGACCCAGGTGGCGGCGCGACCACAGGCGTCCGGCGCCATCAGTTCGCTCATGTAGGCGGTGGCGGTGGCCGAAGCAAGGCCTGTGCCCAGGCCCAGGAACAGGCGCGCCAGGCCCAGCATCTGCAGGCTCGGCGCCACCAGCATGAGCAGCGTGGCGACCATCGACAGGGCTAGCGCGACCAGGATCAGCGGGCGCCGACCTACCCGGTCGGCCAGGCCGCCGAGGGCCAGCAGCACCGGCAGCACGCCGAGCACATAGCCGGAGAAGGCCACGGCGGTCGCCGCCGCGCCTTGCCCGGACAGGTCGGCGTAGGTGATGTACAGCGGGGCCTGCAGGTTCACCGCGAGGGTGATCAGGCACAGGGCGAAAGCCAGCAGGGCAGGGGCATTACGAGTGGGCATCGGGACGGATCCGCAAGGCAGTGACAGTGACTGGCAGCATCGGCCTTGGCAGCGGTGCTCGCCAAGGCACACTCGCGGGGCATTTATGCTTAACTGTTTGCCTGAAAACAGCGAACACTTGCCATGCATTTTCATCTTGATCGCGATCTTCCCATCCCCCTGGTCCAGCAACTGACCGAGCAACTGCAGGCCTGGATCGAACAGCAGCGCCTGCGCCCCGGTGCGCGCCTGCCGTCGATCCGCGCGCTGGCCAAGGCGCAGTCGGTAAGCGCCTCGTGTGTGATCGAGGCCTACGACCGCCTGGCGGCCAACGGCTGGCTGGAGGCGCGACATGGTGCGGGCTTCTTTGTCGCCGAGCGCAAGCCGGGCCTGCGGCCCGACCCCGGCGAGCCCTGGGGCGAGGCGATCGACGGCAGTTGGCGGCAGTTTCGCGAAGGACATGAACAATTGCTCAAGCTCGGCTGCGGTTGGCTGCCGGTAGCCTGGCGCGCCGAAGCCGAGCTGGCCCAGGCCATCCGCCAGGTCAGCCGCGGCGCGCCCGAGGCGCTGTTCGACTACTGCCCGCCCCAGGGCCTGGCCAGCCTGCGCCTGCAACTGCACAAGGGGCTGGCGCGACTGGATATCGCCGCCGAGCCGGAGCGGATCCTCACCACCCAGGGCGCCAGCCATGCCCTCGACCTGCTGGTGCGGACCTTGCTCAAACCGGGCGACACGGTGCTGGTGGAGCGCCCCGGCTACTACAACCTGTACAACTTGCTGCGCCTGCACGGTGTACGCATGCTCGAGGTGCCGCGCACCGCCATTGGCCCGGACCTGGTGGTGCTCGAGCAGTTGCTGGCCGAGCACCAGCCCCGTTGCCTGTTCATCAACAGCCTGTACCAGAACCCGACAGGCACCTGCCTGACGCCGAAGGTCGCCTACCGCTTGCTGGAACTGGCCCGCGAGCATGACCTGCGAATCATCGAGGACGATCTCTACGCGGACTTCCAGGACGGCCCGGCCACGCGCCTGGCGACCCTCGACAGCGAGCAGCGGGTGATCTACCTGGGCAGCTTCTCCAAGACCCTCAGCAGTTCGTTGCGCGTCGGCTACCTGGTGGCCGACGCGCCTTTGATCGCACGCCTGGCCGAACTGAAGATGGTGGCTGGTATCGGCACTTCGCGCTTCGCCGAGCAGGTGGTCGGGCAGATGCTCGCCAATGGCGGCTACCGCAAGAGCGTGCAGCGCCTGCGATTGCGCTTGGGTCAGCACCGGGCCAAGACGCTGGGGCAGCTGGAGGCCTGCGGCTGGGAGGTGTTCTGCGAGCCGGTCGGCGGTATGTTCGTCTGGGCCAGGGTGCCCGGACGCGACTTTGCCGAGCTGGAGCAACTGGCGCTGGAGCATACGGTGCTGCTCACCCCGGGCAGCGCCTTCGATCCGCAGGGGCGGGCTAGTGACTGGCTGCGGATCAATGTCGCCTATGGGCAGGATTCCCGGGCCCAGGCGTTCTTCCGGCATGCGGGGCGACCTCCGGCGGTCTGAAAGCGACACGCTCATAGCTAAATGACACCATTCGCGCACGCGGCCCTTGTGACGAGGTCGGCGCCATTGTCACTCTTGCCGTTGGCAGAGGGCCAAAGGCGAGGAGGGCGGTGATGACGGCGACCAAGCACGGTGTATTGGCCAACCTGGGCATGGCGCGCAAGCTGGGCCTGGGTTTTGCCCTGGTGTTGCTGCTCACCCTGGTGGTGGCCGCCATCGGCGTGTACGCCCTGGCCAACGTCGGCCAGCGCTTCGAGGGGCTGCGGCAGATGGCTCAGTTCAATACCGACCTGTTGAAGCTGCGCCAGCACGAACAGGCCTTCGCCCTGCGCTCGGACATCAAGGAGGCCGATGCCCTGCGCACGGGTCTGCAGGGGCTGGTGGAGCGGGCCCGTGCGGTGCCGGCGCTGTCTTGGGCCGAGGCCGACCTTAACGCCTACGGACAGGCCTTCGACCAGTTCGTCCAGGCCGTGCAGGCCAAGGAGCTGGCGCTGGACATGGCCAGTTGGTCGGTGTCGAGCGTGGCCAACAACCTCGATGTGCTGCAGGCCGGTCTGGCCGATGACGGCACCTATACCCTCAAGCAGTCCCAGGGGCAGCAAGGCGGCGAGTTCCTCGAGCAGGCCGGGCAGGTGTCGCAGGTGTCGCGGCTGATGCTGCAGGCGATGGACGAGGCGCGGGTGCGCCTGGAGCAGAGCCGCAAGGGCGGCGAGGCCGTTGCCGAGGGGCGCATCGCCCAGACCGTGGAGGCGGCCACCCTGGTGGAGCAGCTCAAGTCGGCGGTGACCGACGCCGGCTACCAGAGCGTGCTGGGCGAAGTGGCCGGGCATATCGCCAGTTTCTCCGAGAAACTCAACGAGTACACCGACCTGCTGGGCCAGGAACGGGGGATCAAGGACCAGCTGCAGGCCCGGGCCGAGCAAGTCACCACGCGGGTCGACCAGGCCTACATCGCCCAGGAGCAGGCCATGCAGGCCGAGCTTGCGCGCAACACCGTGGCCATCGCCGCGGCCACGGCCCTGGCACTGCTGGTGGGCGTGCTGGCGGCCTGGTTGATCACCCGTGCCGTGGTTGCGCCGCTCAAGCGGGTGATCAGCCGTGCCCGGCGTATTGCCGCGGGTGAACTGGGTATCGAGGCCGAGCCGCCGCGTGCCGACGAGGTCGGTCAGCTGCTGCAGGCCATGCAGCAGATGGCCGAGGGACTGTCCGGTATCGTCAGTGGCCTGCAGCAGGGCATCGATCAGCTGGCCGGCAGCGCCCAGGCCTTGTCGACGGTGACCGAGCAGACCAACCGCGAAGTGGGCAGCCAGAAGGATGAGACCGAGCAGGTGGCCACCGCCATGCAGCAGATGACCGCCACCGTCCATGACGTGGCGCGTAACGCCGAGCAGGCGGCCCAGGCGGCCCAGGATGCCGACGACAAGGTCGAGTCGGGGCAGCAGGTGGTGCGTCAGAGCATGCAGCGCATCGAGCAGCTGGCGGTGGCGGCCGAGACCGCCAGCAGCGGTATCGACAGCCTCAGCGCCGAGATCCATACCATCGGTGACGTGCTCGAGGTGATCAAGAGCGTGGCCGAACAGACCAACCTGCTGGCGCTCAACGCGGCGATCGAGGCGGCCCGCGCCGGCGAGCAGGGCCGTGGCTTCGCCGTGGTGGCCGACGAGGTGCGCGCCCTGGCCCGGCGCACCCGGCAGTCCACCGAAGAGATCGAGCGCCTGGTCGCCAGCCTGCGCGGCAACGCCCAGCAGTCGGTGACGCAGATCCGTGGCAGCACCGAGCTGGTGCGCCTGGCGGTGGCCGACACGCTGCAGACCGAGAGTGCCCTGGGCAGCATCGCTGCGGCAGTGTCGTTGATCCAGCAGATGAACCAGCAGATCGCCGCGGCGGCCGAGCAGCAGAGCTCGGTGGCCGAGGAGATCAGCCGCAGCGTTACGCAGATCCGTGGCAGTGCCGACCAGGCGGCGCTGGCGATGCAGGACAATGCCCGCTCAAGCGTCGAGTTGGCGCAGCTGGGCAATGACCTGAAGGGGATGGTGGGGCATTTTCGTCTGTGATTGGCTGTGGCGGCCCCATCGCGGGGCAAGCCCGCTCCCACGCATACCCGCTCACAGGGTCTGGGCGTGGGAGCGGGCTTGCCCCGCGATAGCGTTGTCAGCCCTTGCGCGGGCTGAGGATCAGCAAGGTCAGCACCCCCGCCACGATCCCCCAGAACGCCGAGCCGATCGAGAACAGGGTGAACCCCGACGCCGTGACCATGAAGGTGATCAGCGCCGCCTCGCGCTCGCGCGCCTCGCCCATCGCCACGCTCAGGCCGTTCATGATCGAGCCGAACAGCGCCAGGGCGGCGATCGACAGCACCAGTTCCTTGGGCAGGGCGCCGAACAGCGCCGCCAGGGTCGCGCCGAAGGTGCCGGCGATGCCGTAGAAGATCCCGCACCAGACCGCCGCCGTGTAGCGCTTGGCCGGGTCTTCATGGGCATGCGGCCCGGTGCAGATTGCCGCGCTGATCGCCGCCAGGTTGATCCCGTGGGAGCCGAACGGCGCCAGCAGCAGCGAGGCGAACCCGGTGGCCGAGATCAGCGGCGAGGCCGGCACCTGGTAGCCGTCGGCGCGCAGCACGGCAACGCCGGGCATGTTCTGCGAGGTCATGGCCACCACGAACAGCGGAATGCCGATGCTGATGGTTGCCGCCAGCGAGAAGCTCGGCGTGGTCCATACCGGGGTGGCGATCTCCAGCTGGAAGCCGCTGAAGTCCAGCAAGCCCAGGGCGCCGGACAGCGCCGTACCGACCAGCAGCGCAGCCAGCACGCAGTAGCGCGGTGACAGGCGCTTGACCAGCAGGTAGCTGAAGAACATGCCCAGCACCAGCACCGTGCGATGCTGGGCGGCGACGAAGATCTCGCTGCCGATCTTGAAAAGGATGCCGGCCAGCAGGGCCGAGGCGAGCGAGGCGGGGATGCGCCGCACCAGGCGCTCGAAGCTGCCGGTCAGGCCGCATATCAGCACCAGCACGGCGCAGGTGATATAGGCACCGATGGCCTCGCCGTAGGTGACGCCGCCGAGGCTGGTGATCAGCAGCGCCGCGCCGGGTGTCGACCAGGCCACGGTGACCGGGGTACGGTAGCGCAGCGACAGGCCGATGCTGCACACCGCCATGCCGATCGACAGGGCCCAGATCCACGACGAGATCTGCGCGCTGGTGAGGCCGGCGGCCTGGCCGGCCTGGAACATCAGCACCAGTGAGCTGGTATAGCCGGTGAGCATGGCGATGAAGCCGGCGACGACCGCCGACGGGGAGCTGTCCGCCAGCGGCCGCAGGCGCGCGGAGGTGGCATCGGTCATGGGGAATTCCTTGTACAGGTGTAAGCAGTTTTTTCAGGCTACCGTGCAATGGCGTGATCCTTGCCATACAGCAGGCATTGCATTTAGCCGTACAGTCGCCAACTATGGGGTATTACTGCGCAACTGCGTAAAAAGGGGAGGGGCGATGTACAAGGTGTATGGGGATTACCAGTCGGGCAACTGCTACAAGGTCAAGCTGATGCTGAGCCTGCTCGACCGTCCGTATGAGTGGCACCCGGTGGATATTCTCAAGGGCGAGACCGAAACCCCCGAGTTCCTGGCCATGAACCCCAACGGCAAGGTGCCGGTGCTCAAGCTTGAGGACGGCACCTGCCTGTGGGAGTCCAACGCGATTCTCAACTACCTGGCCGATGGCAGCGAGTTCCTGCCCAGCGAGCCACGCCTGCGTACCCAGGTGCTGCAGTGGCAGTTCTTCGAGCAGTACAGCCACGAGCCGTACATTGCCGTGGCGCGCTTCATCCAGTTCTACCTGGGATTGCCGCAGGACCGGCTGGAGGAATACAAGGGGTTGCACAAGGGCGGCTACAAGGCGCTCAAGGTGATGAACAAGCAGCTGGAAATGACGCCCTACCTGGTTGGCGAGCAGTACTCGATTGCCGATGTGGCGTTGTATGCCTATACCCATGTGGCGCATCAGGGCGGTTTCGACCTGGCGGGTTACCCGGCCGTGCAGGCCTGGCTGGCGCGGGTGGCCAGTCATCCACGGCATGTGCCGATGGTGGATTGACCGGCCTCATCGCGGGTCAAGTCGCATCGGCGCACCGCCGCTCCCACGCAATCCAGCCCCCGTGGGAGCGGGTCTGCGTGGGAGCGGGCTTGCCCCGCGATGGCGATCTGTCAGACCGCCGCGAAGCGTTTGTCCAGATAGGCAATGATGTCCTTGGACTCATACATCCAGGTCACCTTGCCGTCCTCCTCGATCCGCAGGCACGGCACCTTCACCCGGCCGCCGCCTTCGAGCAGCGCCTGGCGGTGCTGGGCATCGTTCTTGGCATCGCGCAGCGCCACCGGCACGTTCAGGCGGTGCAGGGTGCGACGGGTCTTCACGCAGAACGGGCAGGCATGGAACTGGTACAGCGCCAGGCCCTTGGCCTGTTGCTCGACCTGGGCCTGGGCCGCGGCATCGCGCTGCTTTTTCGCCGGGCGGCTGATCCAGTCGCCGAACACGATTAGCTGGCCGAGGCCGACCCGCAGGGCTTTGACGATCATGGGCAACTCCTGAAATGAAAAAGCCGACCCCATGGGGTCGGCTCGGGACACAGGCCGATCACTTGATCAGGCTGAGGAACTCGCTGCGGGTGGAGGCGTTGTCGCGGAACTCGCCGAGCATCACCGAGGTGAGCATGGTCGAGTTCTGCTTTTCGACACCGCGCATCATCATGCACATGTGCTTGGCCTCGATGACCACCGCCACGCCCGCGGCGCCGGTCACCTGCTGCACGGCCTCGGCGATCTGGCGGCTGAGGTTTTCCTGGATCTGCAGGCGACGGGCGTACATGTCGACGATCCGCGCCACCTTGGACAGGCCCAGCACCTTGCCCTTGGGCAGGTAGGCCACATGGGCCTTGCCGATGAACGGCAGCATGTGGTGTTCGCACATCGAGTACAGCTCGATATCCCGGACCAGCACCATTTCGCTGTTGTCGGAGGTGAACAACGCGCCGTTGGTCACTTCTTCCAGGGTTTGCTCATAACCGCGGCAAAGGTACTTCATGGCCTTTGCGGCCCGCTTGGGCGTGTCGAGCAGGCCCTCGCGGGAGACGTCCTCGCCGATCTGGCTGAGGATCGCGGTGTAGTTCTGTTCCAGGGACATGGATCTACCTGTGGAAAATTTCGCAAAGACGAAGGGTACGGCGACGACGGCGGCGCTGCAAGCGCGATGTCACTCGTCGCGGCCTTCGAGCATGGTTCGCTTGAGCATCACATACACCGCGCCGGTGCCGCCGTGGCGGGCCTGGCACGAGGCGAAACCGAGCACCTGCGGGTGCTGGCGCAGCCAGGTGTTGACGTGGCTCTTGATCATCGGACGCTTGCCGTCCAGGCGCGCGGCCTTGCCGTGGGTGACGCGCACGCAGCGTACTTCGAGCTTGGTCGCCTCGGCGATGAAGTCCCACAGCGTTTCGCGGGCCTTCTCGACGCTCATGCCGTGCAGGTCGAGGCTGCCCTCGAAGGCGATCTGGCCGAGCTTGAGCTTGCGGATCTGGGTTTCCTGGACGCCGTCACGGCGCCACATCAGTTCGTCCTCGGCGCCGACGTCGATGACGAACTGGTCGGACAGGCCGTCGATCACCAGCGGCTGGTCGCTACGGATGGTCGCCGCCTGGCGCAGGCCGGCCAGCTGCTTGCGGTCGGCCTTGGGTTTGCCGACTTCGGCGCGGTCGTGCTTGATCGGCTTGACGCCCTGCACTTGGCTGCGGAAGAGGGAAAAGTCGTCGTCTTGCATGGTGCCTCCACGTGGGCGGCGTAGTTTACGCGACTGTGCGTCGGAGTGAAGCCCTGAGCTGCGCGCGGTTTTGTGTAGGAGCGGCCTCGTGCCGCGAAAGGGCCGCAAAGCGGCCCCGGCGATCTATGGCATCGACGCGGAGAACCTGGGGCTGCTGCGCAGCCCTTTCGCGGCGCAAGGCCGCTCCTACACGGGGATGTGTAAATCTGTCAGTCGTGCTTCTTCATCAGGTGCGGCGACAGGTTCAGTTCGCGGCCACGGCGCAGGCGGATGCGGCTGCGTCGCCAGACGCGCACGCCGATCCACAGCAGCAACAACCCGACCACGACGAGAATCGCCGACAGCGGGCGGTTGGCATTGAGCTCGGCCAGCGCGGCGTAATTGCCCAGCAGGCCAGCGAAACCGGCCATGGCGAGCAATATGCCGAGGGTGGCCAGCAGCACGGAAAGGGCGGCGGCAACCCGCGCGCCCCAGTTGCTCGGCTCGCGCTGGCGCAGGCGCTTGGCATCGAAACTGCCTTTGAGCTTCATTCGAATTCCTCAGGATCTGGTGGAGCTGATCCGGATTTCGACCTGCGGGTCACCTTGGGGTTCCGCCCGTCCGCCGGGCGGTCGTGGCTCAGACCAGGCTGGCGGTGGGGGCGACGCAGGCGAAGTTGTCGGCCATCACGGCCATTTCGCACTGGTGGATCTGCGCGGCGGGGATCACGGTGTCCTTCAGGGCCAGGTCACGGGTCGCCGAGGCGTCTTCCACCAGGGTGCAGCGATAACCATAGTCCTTGGCGCGGCGCACGGTGGTGCTGACGCTGGAGTGGCTCATGAAACCGCAGACGATCAGGTCCAGCGGGCCGAAGGCCTGCAGCGTCTCGTGCAGCTTGGTGTTCTTGAAGGCGTTGGGCATGCGCTTGTCGATGATGGTCTCACCGGCCAGTGGCTCCAGGCCCGGGATGAACTCGCCCGCCGGGCCCTGGGGGTCGAAGCGACCGCCGACGGTGCCGAGGTGGCGCACGTGGATGATCGGGCGGCCGGCCTTGCGGGCGGCATCGAGCAACCTGGCAATGTTCGCCACGGCCTCGTCCATGCCCGACAGCGCCAGCGGACCGCTCAGGTACTCCTTCTGCGCGTCGATGACGATCAGGCTGGCTTGGCCCAGCTTGGCCGGCGGGTAGTCGCGGCCAGTGAGGCGGAACATCGTGGTTGGAACGGACATCAAGGGCTCCTTGGGTAGGGCTTTTGTATACCTATTCTCCCTTGCCTTGACGTCAATGTGAATGGTTGACAGCGCAGACAGCGTGGTTGCTGGCTTGTGGCTATCGGTTTGGCTATCGGAGGAAACAAATGTGCGGTGTGGGCTGTTAGACTTTTGTCCTGTCTGAAAAGGAGTACCCCGTGATCACATCCCGCCTGCGCACCCTGCGCGACCATATCCGCTGGGCGGTCAGCCGCTTCCATGAACACGAGCTGTTCTTCGGCCACGGTGCCGACAACGCCTGGGACGAAGCCCGCCTGCTGGTGCTCGGCGCGGTGCACCTGCCCTGGGAGGTGGCCGACAGCTACCTGGACTGCGCGCTGGAGGATGACGAAACGGTACGCCTGCAGCACCTGCTCAAGCGCCGCATCGAAGAGCGCGTGCCTACCGCCTACCTGCTGGGCGAGGCCTGGTTCTGCGGCATGTCGTTCATCGTCGACGAGCGGGTGCTGGTGCCGCGCTCGCCCATTGGCGAGCTGATCGAGAAACGCTTCGAGCCGTGGCTGGCCGCGGAGCCTGCGCGCATCCTCGACCTGTGCACCGGCTCCGGCTGCATCGGCATCGTCGCCGCCGAGGTGTTCCAGGACGCCGAGGTGGTGCTGGCCGACCTGTCCTTCGACGCGCTGGAGGTGGCCAACCAGAACATCGAGCGCCATGGCCTCGATGAGCGGGTGTACACCGTGCAGGGCGATGGTTTCGCTGGCCTGCCGGGGCAGCGCTTCGACCTGATCCTGTCCAACCCGCCGTACGTCGATGCCGAGGACTTCGGCGACATGCCGGCCGAGTACCACCACGAGCCCGAGCTGGGCCTGGCCTGCGGCAACGATGGCCTGGACCTGGTGCGGCGCATGCTGGCCGAGGCGGCCGACCACTTGACCGACAAGGGCCTGATGATCGTCGAGGTGGGCAACAGCCAGGTGCACGTCGAGTCGCTCTATCCCGAGGTGGACTTCGCCTGGCTGGAGTTCGAGCGCGGTGGTCACGGGGTGTTCATGCTGACGGCCGAGCAGTGCCGGCAGCATCAGGAGCTGTTCAAGGCGCGGGTCTGACGGCGCCCCCTGTCGCGGGGCAAGCCCGCTCCCACGGGTTGACGGCAACCTTCGTGGGAGCGGGCTTGCCCCGCGATGGTGATATCAGCGAGTGGCGATCCAGATCAGCAACCCGGCCTGGAACACCGCGAACGCCACCAGGCAGGTGATGGTGAAGCGCAGGCCGCTGTCCTCGCGGCGGTACTTGGCTACCCGCTCGTCACGCTCGCGCAGCTGGGCTTCCTTCTCCATCAGGTTCTGCTCGGCCTGCTGCAGCATGCCGGCGGCCTCGAGGTTGTCCACGCGCTGCACCTTCTCGGTGTTCCAGCCGCCCTTGAGCTGGCCCACCGGGGTTTCCACCACGCGGCCCTTGAGCAACTGGCCGTCGGTGTACTCCACCGCCAGGCCGACGCTGCTCAGCACATGGTCGCGGCGCAGGCGGGTGTCTTCGTTCAGGGCGTCTTTGTTCGGCAGGCTCATGCCCTCGACCCGGTAGTGCGAGCAACGCTGCTGCAGCCACTGCACCGCCTGCGCCAGCAGGTAGCGGCCAAGGCCACGGTTCAGCGGCTCCAGCTGCAGGCCGGCCGCGTCGCCGATACGTACCGTGCGCGCTTCGTGGTCGACGCGGATATCCAGCTGGTTCTGTTCCTTGCGCACTTTCTGCCCCGGCAGGCGGATTTCCATGCGCAGCAGGCTGTGGGCCTTGTCGTGGCGCTCGGCGTAGCCGAACTGGACGAAACGCAGCGGGCGGGCGCCACTGTTGCGGTCGGTCGGCAGCGGCGCCAGGCGCAGCAACTGGAAGTGCTCGGCGGCAAGGTCCGCCCAGGGCAGCGGGGCGCTTTCCGGGGCTTGTTCTTCGGTCGCCTCGGCGGCGGGGGCATCGGTCATCAGGGAATCCTCAGGTGCACGGCGGCCGGGTGCCGGTACCTGCAAGGACATCGCAGATGTGGGCTTGCCCGCGATCAGGGCGCGCATGCCCCCGGATCACTGCCTTCTTAGCCGCGTTATCGGCAGGCCGGGCCAATACCTGAGGGCGCTTTCAGGCCTGCGGCAGCCCGTGGATGAACAGGACGATGCGCTCCCCCAGCTCACGGGCCAGCGGCAGTTCGGGATTGCGGTAGCTGTCACGCTGCTGGCCCATCTCCCGGGGGCTGATGCGCAGCATGTGGTTCATGCCGTCGATCAGCGCCAGCTGGGCGTCGGGCTTGGCGGCCTTGAGGCGCTCGGCGTCGGCCACCTCCACCTGGATGTCGTTGCGCCCCTGGACGATCAGCGCGGGCACCGTGAGCCGGGCGAATGCGGCCGCCGGGTCCTGGTGCAGCAGGGTGATCAGGTACGGCTGCACACTAGGGCGAAATACCTGGCGCAGCGGGGCGGGCACGTCGAGGCTGGTCTGCCCGGCCTGCAAGCGGTCGATCAGCGCCACGCCACCGGCCAGTTGCGCCGGGGGCAGGCGCTGGGCCAGTTGTTCGCGCAGCACGTCGGCCACCGGTCGGCCGCTACCGGCCAGGGTGATCACCGCGCTGGCGCCGGCCTGCTCGGCGGCCAGGCTGGCGATCAGCGCGCCTTCGCTGTGGCCGACCAGGATCAGCGGGCCGAAGCGCGGGTCCTGGCGTAACGCGCGCCCCCAGGCCACCACATCGGCGACATAGCGCTCGACGCTGAGGTCGCGTTCGTCGGGGGTGGCCGGCTGGCTGGCGGCCACGCCGCGCTTGTCGAAGCGCACGCTGGCGATGTGCTCGCCGGCCAGCAGCAGGGCCAGGCGCTTGAGATTGTCGATGCGTCCGGAGGCGGGGTTGTTGCCATCGCGGTCGGTAGGGCCGGAGCCGGCGATGATCAGCACCACCGGCGGCGGGGTGGCTTGTTGCGGCAACAGCAGGCTGCCATGCAGCACGCCCTGGCCGGTATCCAGGTCGATGGGGCGTTGCAGCACGGTGGGGGCGGCCTGGGCGAGGCTGGCGCAGAACAGCAGGAGCAGGGCGGCGAGGCGCGACTTCATGGAGGGGGTACTACATGGGAAGTTGTGCATTCGACATTACGTCACCGCGAAGGTTCGCCGACCTCATGGCCCCGGCAAAACCGTTTCGTGGGAGCGGGCTTGCCCCGCGATAAGGCCCGCACGGCCCCCAAATCCCCGTTGTTTTCCGTATACTGCCGCTTTCGACCACTTCAGGCAGATTCGCGGAGCGTCCATGTCCGGCAATACCTACGGCAAGCTGTTCACTGTCACCACCGCTGGCGAGAGCCATGGCCCGGCGTTGGTCGCCATTGTCGACGGCTGCCCGCCAGGCCTGGAAATCTCCCTCGCCGACCTGCAGCACGACCTCGACCGGCGCAAGCCCGGCACCAGCCGGCACACCACCCAGCGCCAGGAACCGGACGAAGTGGAGATCCTCTCCGGCGTGTTCGAAGGGCGCACCACCGGTTGCTCGATCGGCCTCTTGATCCGCAATACCGACCAGAAGTCCAAGGACTACTCGGCGATCAAGGACCTGTTCCGCCCGGCCCACGCCGACTACACCTACCACCACAAGTACGGCATCCGCGACTACCGCGGCGGTGGCCGCAGCTCGGCGCGCGAGACCGCCATGCGCGTGGCGGCCGGCGCCATCGCCAAGAAGTACCTGGCCACCCAGGGTATTCGCGTGCGCGGCTACATGAGCCAGCTCGGCCCGATCGAGATCCCGTTCAAGACCTGGGACTCGGTCGAGCAGAACGCCTTCTTCAGCCCCGACCCGGACAAGGTGCCGGAGCTCGAGGCTTACATGGACCAGCTGCGCCGCGACCAGGACTCGGTGGGGGCGAAGATCACCGTGGTCGCCGAAGGCGTGATGCCGGGCCTGGGCGAGCCGATCTTCGATCGCCTCGACGCGGAGCTTGCCCATGCGCTGATGAGCATCAACGCGGTCAAGGGCGTGGAAATCGGCGCCGGCTTTGCCAGCGTTGCCCAGCGTGGCACCGAGCACCGTGACGAACTGACCCCCGAGGGCTTCCTCAGCAACAATGCCGGCGGCATCCTCGGCGGTATCTCCTCGGGCCAGCCGATCGTCGCCCACCTGGCGCTCAAGCCGACCTCGAGCATCACCACCCCGGGCCGCTCGATCGACGTCGACGGCAACCCGGTCGAGGTGATCACCAAGGGCCGTCACGACCCGTGTGTCGGCATCCGCGCCACGCCGATCGCCGAGGCGATGATGGCCATCGCCTTGATGGATCACCTGCTGCGTCACCGGGCGCAGAATGCCGACGTGAGGGTCAACACCCCGGTGCTGGGCCAGCTCTGACAGTCCCGGCCCTATCGCGGGGCAAGCTTCTGAACGGACTTCCTATGCCCCCGGTCCCCTACTGGCGCCTCTCCAGCTTCTACCTCTTCTACTTCGCCCTGCTCGGCTCCACCGCGCCGTTCCTGGCCCTGTACTTCGACCACCTGGGTTTTTCCCCAGCACGCATCGGCGAGCTGGTGGCCATCCCCATGCTGATGCGCTGCGTCGCTCCCAACCTGTGGGGCTGGCTGGGTGACCGCAGCGGCCAGCGCCTGCTGATCGTGCGCCTGGGCGCGCTGTCGACCCTGGCGACCTTTTCGCTGATCTTCTTCGGCAAGAGCTATGCCTGGCTGGCGATGGTCATGGCCCTGCACGCGTTCTTCTGGCATGCGGTGCTGCCGCAGTTCGAGGTGATCACCCTGGCCCACCTGCACGGGCAGACCGCGCGCTACAGCCAGGTGCGGCTGTGGGGCTCGATCGGCTTCATCCTCGCCGTGGTCGGGCTTGGGCGCTTGTTCGAATGGCTGAGCCTGGATATCTACCCGGTGGCGCTGGTGGCGATCATGGTCGGGATCGTCGCCGCCAGCCTCTGGGTGCCCAACGCGCAACCCGTGGAACAGGCCGAACGGCGGGGGGCAGGGGGCTTCCTCGCGCAGGTGCGGGCGCCCGGCGTGCTGGCCTTCTACGTGTGCGTGGCCCTCATGCAGCTCAGCCACGGGCCGTACTACACCTTCCTCACCCTGCACCTGGAGCACCTGGGCTACAGCCGCGGCGCCATCGGCCTGCTGTGGGCGCTCGGGGTGGTGGCCGAGGTGCTGGTGTTCATGGGCATGAGCCGGATCTTCGGCCGTTTTTCCGTGCGCAAGGTGCTGCTGGCGAGCTTCCTGCTGGCCGCCGTGCGCTGGCTGCTGCTGGGTAACCTGGCCGATATTCCTGCAGTGCTGGTGTTCGCCCAGGTGTTGCACGCGGCCACGTTCGGCTGTTTCCACGCCGCGGCCATCGCCTTCGTCCAGGCCAGTTTCGGCGCCCGCCAGCAGGGCCAGGGCCAGGCGCTGTACGCGGCGCTCTCGGGCACCGGCGGCGCGCTGGGCGCCTTGTACTCGGGCTACAGCTGGAAACTGCTGGGCCCGCACTTCACCTTTGGTATGGCCAGCGTCGCGGCGCTCGCGGCAGCCGTTATCATTGTCTTCCGACTCAAAGACAGCAGGAACCACCCCTGATGAGCATCCTCAGCGTATTCGACCCGTCCAGCCCGGAACTGCCGCACAAGGTGCTGACCCACCACGACGACATCGCCGCGACCCTGGCCGAGCAGGGCGTGCGCTTCGGCCGCTGGCAGTCCGGCGCGCGCCTGCGCCCGGGCAGCAGCCAGGATGAGGTGGTCGCCGCGTGCCGTGGGCCGCTCGACCAGTTGATGACTGCCCATGGCAGCCGGGTGTTCGGCGTGCTCAGCCGCGATGGCGTCGACCCGAGCCAGGCTGACCTGCGCGACGAGCACATGCATGACGGCGAGGAAGTGCTTGCGCTGATCAGCGGGCGCGGCCAGGTCAGCCTGCGCCTGGGGGATGCGGTGTACGCCGTGCTGTGCGAGAAGGACGATGTGCTGGTGGTGCCGGCCGGCATGCGCCGCTGGCTGGACCTGGGCGACACGCCGTTCTGCCTGGCCCTGCGTCTGTTCGCCAGTGACTCGGCGGTGCAGCCGCGGTTCACCGGCGATGCCACGGCCCGGCAATTTTCCGGGCTCGACGAATACTAAGGGAATTGGCTCGCGGGGCCGCCTCTGCTCACACCGTCCGTGGGTGAGCACAGGCGTGCCCCGCGAAGAGGGTTGCGCAATCAGCGGTAGGTCGGCAGGGCGAAGCGTTGCTGGCTCTGCAGCATCGAAATCACCGGCAGCTCGCTCGGTTGCCCGGCCAGGTCGCGGCGGATGGCGCTGATTGCCCAGGACAGTTGCTCGGCGCTGTGCAGCTGCGCATAGGTCAGCACGCGGCGGGTCACCACGCCGTCGCTGGCGCGCAGGGTCAGCAGGACACCACCGTCCGGACGCGGTTGGGTGGTGACCTGGTAAGCGGCGAAGACCGAGGCAAATTTTTCCTGGATGAGGTCCATATCAACTCCTGACTGTTGTACTGGCAGACTTGAGTTGATGATTGCAGCGACCGTGCCAGCCTTTAATTTTCAAAAAATCCTTTAAAATCAATGGTTTAGATTTGATTTTATCAGGTCGTGCATTGCAATCTGCACGCCCGTGCATTTTGCACAGTGCATTTTGCACGGTCATAGCCTGGCTCTCTGCCGCCGATAGAATCTGAACCTTGGACCGCTCGCCGCTGCCTGATGGACACTTGGTCCATTGCCAGATGCCAGGAGGTTCCCGATGTCCGATCACCAGCCCGCCACCATGACCGCCGAAGAAACCGCGGCCTTCGCCGAGGAGGTCTTCGAGCGCGCCCGCCGCGGCGACGCGACCATGCTCGGTCGTCTGCTCGACGGTGGCCTGCCCGCCGACCTGCGCAACCACAAGGGCGACACCTTGCTGATGCTGGCCAGTTACCATGGCCACCACGACGCCGTGCGGGTGCTGCTGACCCATGGCGCCGATCCGCTGATCGCCAATGACAACGGTCAGTTGCCCATGGCCGGCGCCGCCTTCAAGGGCGACCTGGCGATGATCCGCCTGCTGCTCGAGCACGGCGTGCCGGTGGATGCCGCCGCCGCGGATGGCCGCACCGCGCTGATGTTGGCGGCGATGTTCAACCGCCTGGAGATCATCGACTACCTGCTGGCCCAGGGCGCCGATCCGGCACAGCGTGACGCGGCCGGCGCCACCGCGTTGGCGGCTGCGCGCACCATGGGCGCGGTGGACGCCGCCGCACGCCTGGAGGCGAAGGCCGGCTAACCCTTCGGGGGCGTTTGCGGCTATCCTTGGCGCCTTTCACGCCAACCCGCAGGGCTCCTCATGAAAGACCAGTTGCTCGAATTCATCCGCCTCATCGGCGCCGGCTGCATGCGCGATGAGGATATCGAGCGCATCGCCGCCGAGGCCGCCCAGGCCTACGCCGACCCCGCCGCCTTCCTCGCCGCCAACCCGGACATCAACTACGACGACAGCTTCCCGTTCCCGCTGGGCGAATGGGTGGTGGTCGGCAGCCTGCCCGACACCGTGCTGTTCCAGGCCGACAGCTACCAGGACCTGTTCCAGCGGATCAGCGACTCGTTCGACAAGAGCGTGCCGTTCACCCTCAAGCCCAAGCAGCTGGCGCGCACCGAGGCGCTGACCGCACTCAACCGCATCCAGGTGCAGATGGGCGCGCTGAACAAGGAGGCCGGGGGTTACGTGCTGTTGAACTTCAGCCAACTGCTCGATGACGAGTTGCAGATGGTGATGGTGGGGCAGAACGACCTGGCCCGTGTGCTGGAGTTGGGGGAGGCCGTCGGCATCAAGGTGGAGCCGGCGCTGGAGGCCTTGAAGGTGGCGGTGCACGTCTAAGCAACGATTCCCCTTGTAGGAGCGGCCTTGTGTCGCGAAAGGGCTGCGCAGCAGCCCCGGGATTTCAGCGTCAATACAATGATCGCGGGGCCGCTTTGCGGCCCTTTCGCGGCACAAGGCCGCTCCTACAGGGATTGCGTATTGGCCTTTCAGCCCAGCGCGGTATCGAGAAACATCATCACCGCGAACCCGCCCATCAGCCCCAGCGTCGCCGCGGTCTGGTGCCCATTGCGGTGGGTCTCCGGGATCACCTCGTGGGACACCACGAAGATCATCGCCCCCGCCGCCAGGCCCATGCTGATCGGATAGGCCAGGGCGAAACCGGTGGAAATGCCCAGGCCGATCACCGCGCCCAGCGGCTCCATCAGGCCCGAACCGATCGCCACCATCATCGCCTTGACGTTCGACAGCCCCGTGGCACGCAGGGCCAGGGCCACGGCCAGGCCTTCGGGAATGTCCTGGATGGCGATCGCGCTGGTCAGCGGCAGGCCGATGTTCATGTCGCCGTTGGCGAAGCTCACGCCGATGGCCATGCCCTCGGGCAGGTTGTGCAGGGTGATGGCCAGCACGAACAGCCATACCCGGTTGACCCGCTCGGCCTGCGGCCCGCAAGGGCCGGTGCTTTCATGCTCGTGCGGGGTGAAGCGGTCAAGGCCGAGCATCAGCAGCACCCCGAGGCCCATGCCCAGGACCACGGTGAAGGCCGCCGCCGGGCCGTTGCCAGTGATTTCGCGGGCGGCGTCCAGGCCCGGCAGGATCAGCGAGAACGAACTGGCGGCGAGCATCATGCCGGCGGCAAAGCCCAGCATCACATCCTGGGTGCGGGCGTTGACGTCGCGCAGGATCACCGCCAGCACCGCGCCCAGGGCGGTGGCGCCGAAGCCCGACAGCCCGCCGAGCAGGGCCAGGTGCAGGTTGTCGGCGTGGTCGCCGTTGACCGCGTTCCACAGGCTCGCCAGCAACAGCGCGGCGACGGCCAGCAGGCTCAGCGCCAGGCCGGCGCTGAGCCAGGGCGTTTCCTGGGCCTGTTGCCGCCAGGCGTTGAGCATTGAGTCGGGGGCGGCGCTTTGGGTGTGGGCGGGGGGCATTGGAACCTCGGGGCAGTGGATGACGGCAGTCTATCCACTGACCGGCTTGCCCGGCCAAGGATTCCCTTCTATCGGGGTCATAGCCAGCTATGCTCTTGAGCACATTTACCGTGCGGGAGCGGCACCATGGGGTCCACCTTCAACAGCCTGGTCGGCCTGATCATCCTGGCCCTGGATATCTGGGCCATTCTCAATGTGCTCAAGAGCGGCGCCGAGGTCGGTATCAAGGTGCTATGGATCCTGCTGATCCTGCTGCTGCCGGTGCTGGGGCTGATTATCTGGGCCATTGCAGGGCCGCGGGGCAATGTGCGGATCTGAAGCCTCTCATCCCAACTGTGTAACTTTGTAAGGGCAGGCTGCTCTCGACAAAATTTTCACACTCGATTTTTGAAAATCCGCGCCGCACAATGCGGCCTTGGTCTCACCTCGTGTTCGAGGGGCCGGCCACCAGGCTGTCGGCGATTTCGCCTTCCCGCAAACCGCAATCCTAGGACCTCTCCATTCATGGCTAACACGGACGCCTTGAAGCAACAGGGCGTGCGAGGCTCGTTCTCGCCGACCCTGAAATCCCACCTGGCCTACACATTGCTCAGTGGCCTGGTGATCATGCTGATGCTCAGCCTGGTGCGCCTGGCGCTGCTGGTCTACAACAGCGACATGATCGGTGACACGCCGAACTCGACCGTCGCCGAAGGCTTCCTCAACGGCCTGCGCTTCGACCTGCGGGTGGTGGTGTACATCAGCATCCCGTTGCTGTTGGCGTTGCTCAGCCCCTGGCTGATGGCCCGCCGTGGCTTCTTCCGCTTCTGGCTGACCATCGCCTCGAGCGTGGTGATGTTCCTCGGCCTGATGGAGATGGACTTCTACCGCGAGTTCCACCAGCGCCTGAACGGCCTGGTGTTCCAGTACATCAAGGAAGACCCCAAGACCGTCATGAGCATGCTCTGGTACGGCTTCCCGGTGGTCCGCTACCTGCTGGCCTGGCTGGTCGGCACCTGGCTGCTGAGCCTGCTGTTCAAGGGCATCGATCGCCTGACCCGTGGCGAGCAAAGCCTCCAGCCCGCCAGCAGCCGCAAGCTCGCGCCGTGGTACGGCCGCCTGGCAGTGTTCATGGTCGTGCTGCTGGTGGCCGTGGTCGCCGCCCGCGGCACCCTGCGCCAGGGCCCGCCGATGCGCTGGGGCGATGCCTTCACCACCGACTCGAACTTCGTCAACCAGCTGGGCCTGAACGGCACGCTGACCCTGATCGACGCCGCCAAGAGCCGCTTCGGCGAGGACCGCGCCAACATCTGGAAGCCGGTACTCGAGCAGCCGCTGGCCACCCAGACCGTGCGCGAGCAGCTGCTGACCGCCAACGACACCCTGGTCGATGCCGACGAGGCGGCGATCCGTCGCGACTTCGTGCCGCCCGTGGCGAACACGCTGGCGGTCAAGAACGTCGTGGTCATCCTCATGGAAAGCTTCGCCGGCCACTCGGTGGGCGCCCTGGGCAGCCCGAACAACATCACCCCGTACTTCGACAAGCTGGCCAAGGAGGGTCTGCTGTTCGACCGCTTTTTCTCCAACGGCACCCATACCCACCAGGGCATGTTCGCCACCATGGCCTGCTTCCCCAACCTGCCGGGCTTCGAGTACCTGATGCAGACCCCGGAAGGCGGCCACAAGCTGTCCGGCCTGCCGGCGCTGCTCAGTGCCCGCGACTATGACGATGTCTACGTCTATAACGGTGACTTCGCCTGGGACAACCAGTCCGGTTTCTTCGGCAACCAGGGCATGACCACCTTCATCGGTCGCAACGACTTCGTCGACCCGGTGTTCTCCGACCCGACCTGGGGCGTGTCCGACCAGGACATGTTCAATCGCGGTAACGAAGAGCTGGCCAAGCACGATGGCAAGAAGCCGATCTACGCGCTGCTGCAGACCCTCTCCAACCACACGCCGTACGCCTTGCCCAAGGACCTGCCGGTGGAGAAGGTCACCGGGCAAGGCCGCCTGGACGAGCACCTGACCGCCATGCGCTATTCCGACTGGGCGCTGGGCCAGTTCTTCGAGAAGGCCCGCAAGGAGCCGTACTTCAAGGACACCCTGTTCGTCATCGTCGGCGACCACGGCTTCGGCAACCACCAGCAGGTCACCGAGCTCGACCTGGGCCGCTTCAACGTGCCGCTGCTGCTGATCGCCCCGGGCATCCAGGAGAAGTTCGGCGCGGTCAACCACACCGTGGGCACCCAGGTCGACATCGTGCCGACCATCATGGGCCGCCTGGGGGGCCAGGCCCGTCACCAGTGCTGGGGCCGCGACCTGCTCAACCTGCCTGAGGGCGACCAGGGCGTGGGCATGATCAAGCCGTCGGGCAGCGAGCAGATCGTCGGCCTGGTGCAGGGCGACCGTATCCTCATCGAGTCCAAGGACATGACCCCGCGGATGTACCGCTACCAGCTGGGTCGCGAGTTCAAGGCCGAACTGATCGAAAGCCCGGATCAACCGGAAATGCTCAAGAAGCTCGAGGCCTATATCCAGACCGCGACCAAGAGCCTGCTGGACAACACCGCCGGTGTCGTCCACGGCACGCCGAAGTAAGGCCGCCGCCTGCCTCATGAAGCCCGCCCTGACCCGGCGGGCTTTTTTCATGCGGTTTCATGTGCGTGGCTGAACATTCATCCCTGCGCCATGGTCAAGTGAGTAGGCCGTTCCATTCACCGTTGCGTCAGCGAGGGTTGATCGATGAAAGCATGGGAAGTCAGCTTTGCCGACCAGAAGGGCGAGCCGCAGACGCTGCTGCTCAATGCCGAGCAATGCCCCAGCGAGGAGGATGCCGCCCGCGCGATCCGTTCGCGGCTGTTTCCGCTCATGGACGAACTGGACCTCAACGACTTCCAGGACCGCAGCTTTTCCCCCACGGCACGTTGGCTCAAGGAACAGAGCGGCGTGACCATCACCACCATTCGCGAAGCGCCCTGAACCGGGTGTCTCTGGCGTAGCGCCAACCCAGGCGCTACGCTCAAGTCAGGCGCCGGCCTTCTCTGCGGGCCGCCGCCGTTTTCATCGCGTCTTGCAATCCGCTCGTATTGTCAGGCATTCCTTGTGTGCCAGGCAGGTGCGTTGTGCACGGAAAGTCTATCCATTGCTTTGCAGGAGGACGTTTCATGAGCAGCCAGAACGACGACATCAGCAGCAGTGTCCTGCGCCAGATGAAAGCTGGCGGTTTTGATTTCACCCGCATCCATCCCATCGAGTTCTACGCCGTGTTTCCCAGCGAGGCTGGAGCGCGCCGGGCGGCGGGGCAGTTTCGTGGCGAATCGCTCAACGCCCAGGTGAGCGAGCGCGACGACGGCGCCTGGCACCTGGAGTTGAGCAAGGTGATGTATGCCACCCATGGCGGTATCGGCGCCTTCGAACAGGCCTTTGAACAGGTCGTCTCGCCCTACGGCGGCGAAGTCGAGGGCTGGGGCGTCAAGCAGGAAAGGCCGATCGCCTAGGCCCGCAAGGGCATTAGTGCGCTTTACGCCCCGCCATATGCTTCAGGTACGCCAGCACGGCATCGAGCGCCGGCTCATCCAGCACCTGGGTGGAAAATCCGGGCATCTTCGCCTGCGGCCAGTGCCGCAGGCTCTGCGGGTCGCGAATGTACTGGCGCAGGAATGCCGGCTGGAAATACTCGGTGGGGTTATACGGCAGGTTCAGGTCCGGGCCCAGGTGCGCGTCGCCTGCGCCATTGAGGCGATGACAGGCCAGGCAGTTCTGCTGGAACAGGGCAAAACCCTGGCGCACCGGGTCGTCCTCGGCCAAGGCCGAATCGGGCAGCAGGGCGGGGAAGCGCGTTTCGACCGGGGGCAGGCGGCGGATGCTGGCGATCTGATACGGCCATTGTTCCGGGCGAATACCACTGGCCTGCGGTTGGGTCCATACCAGGTAGAACGGCCCGGCGCCTGGCTTGCCTTTGCTCAGCGCGGGCCAAGGGTGGCTGGGGTCTTCGATGGCCAGCCAGGCCTGCGCGGGGCCCGCCTGCAACAGCGGCCCGGCGGGCATCTCGGCGGCGAAGCCATCGAGGGCCACGGCCTGCAGGTGATCGCTCGGGTTCACGCCCTGCAGCAGCACCGCCAGGGGCACGGCGCGGTAATGCAGGGTGCGCTTGTAGGCCACGTCCTGTTCGATGGTGATGTTTCGCGCCTGCGGGTGGGAAAGTAGCTGTTCACTGCTCCAGTGCCGGCTATCGCCACCCAGTTCGAGGTTCAGCTGCGCCGCCGACAATGTCGGGGCGAGCAGCAGGCAGAGCAGGGCAAGACACAGGCGCATGGGCGATCTCCAACCATCAAGGTCGGCAGAGTACCCACGCGTGCTTGGAAAAGGCCACCGCCGCGTTCAGCCGAACAGCCGGGTGAGGTTCGGCAGGATCAGCAGCAGCGTCGTGGCGAAGAGTATGAGGCCGGCTTGGCGTACCTTGGATTGTCTGAACATGGCGGACCGCCTTCTTGTTGTTATTCCTGAATAACCCTTGGCTTCCTTGTCTAGCGTCGGGTCGATCGCAGCGGCGTGATGGCACGCCGTTTCTGCTTGCCGCGTGTATCTGGATATACAACCAACAGTAGGGCCCGCGTCATCCCTGTTTCAGAACCCTTTGTTCTAAGATTTATCATGTCGATTCCTCATGGATTTAAGGCCACTGGCCACCCCGCTGGCACGCTCAGGCTAGACGAGTGCGCGGCAGGGGTTACCAAGGGTTACAGGGCCTACCGTTCGTCCGGACATCCTACTTGCTTGTACGGCCCTTTCGCGTCAGTCTCTACAGCAAATCCCACCCACATGTCGTTCAGGACTACCCCTATGTCGTTACGCATCTGCATCCTTGAAACCGATGTCCTGCGACCGGAGTTGATCGCGCAGTACCAGGGCTACGGAAGGATGTTCGAGCAGCTGTTCTCGCGTCAGCCGATCGCGGCCGAATTCGATGTGTACAACGTGATGAACGGCGACTATCCCCCGGACGGCAAAACCTTCGATGCGTACCTGGTGACGGGCAGCAAGGCCGACTCGTTCGGCGACGATCCGTGGATCCAGACGCTCAAGGCCTACCTGCTCAAGCTCTACGAACGTGGCGAGAAGCTGTTGGGCGTGTGTTTCGGTCACCAACTGCTGGCGCTGACCCTCGGCGGCAAGGCCGAGCGCGCCGACAAGGGCTGGGGCGTGGGGGTTCACCGCTACAGCCTGGCGGCCCATGCGCCGTGGATGGACCCGCAGGTGTCCGAGCTGACCTTGCTGATCAGCCACCAGGACCAGGTCACCGAGCTGCCCGAAGGGGCCACGGTGATCGCCTCCAGTGACTTCTGCCCGAACGCCGCCTACCACATCCGTGACCAGGTACTGTGCTTCCAGGGGCACCCGGAGTTCGTCCATGACTACTCCCGGGCATTGCTCGACGCGCGACAGGCGTCGCTGGGTAATGAAGTCTATGAGAAGGCGGTGGCCAGCCTGGCCACCGAGCACCAGGGGGATCTGGTGGGCGAGTGGATGCTGCGTTTCGTCCAGCAGTCAGGCAGCCGCGCGACCTGAGATCCGCATCGACCTCAATCGCGGGCTCGCCCGCGATTGGCGTTACAGCCAGCCCGAACGCTTGAAGCTGTAGTACAACCCCGAACAGCCCAGGGCGATCACCCCCAGCACGCCGAAGTAACCGTAGCGCCATGCCAGCTCCGGCATGTTCTCGAAGTTCATCCCGTAGATCCCGGCAACCGCCGTGGGAAACGCCAGGATCGCCGCCCAGGCCGCGAACTTGCGCTGGGTGATGCTTTGCCGTGACGACTCCAGCAGCATGCCGATCTCGATGGTCTGGCTGGCGATGTCGCGGATCCCGGACAGGTCTTCCATCTGCCGCGTGACATGGATCTGCACGTCGCGAAAGTACGGGCGCATGTTCTTGTCGATGAACGGGAAGCTCAGGCGCTGCAGTTCCTCGCTGATTTCCACCATCGGCGCCACGTAGCGGCGCAGGCGCAGGATGTCGCGGCGCAGGCTGTGCAGGCGCTGGATGTCTTCTTCCTTGAGCGAATTGCTCAGCACGCTTTGCTCCAGCTCCTCGATCTCGCCATGGATGGCCTCGCTCACCGGCTGGTAGTTCTCGGTGACGAAATCCAGCAGGGCATAGAGCACGAAGTCCTCGCCGTGCTCGAGCAGCAGCGGGCGCGCCTCGCAGCGTTGGCGCACCAGGGCGTAGGACTTCGAGTGACCGTTGCGGCAGGTGATGATGTAGCCGTTGCCGGCGAAGATATGGGTCTCGATGAACTCGAGCTTTCCCTCGTGGCGTACCGGCGAGTAGGTGACGATGAACAGCGCGTCGCCGAAGGTCTCGAGCTTTGGCCGGCTGTGTTTTTCCAGGGCGTCCTCGATGGCCAGCTCGTGCAGGCCGAACTGGCGCTGCAGGTTGGCCAGTTCCTCGGCGTTGGGCTCTTCCAGGCCGATCCAGACGAAGTGCCCGGGCTTGCGCGCCCATTCAGCGCCCTCGTCGAGGCTGATATTGGTGACCTTCCTGCCGGCGCTGTACACCGCCGATGCGACGACTCGACCCATGGTTGTCCGCTTATCCGATTGAACACGCTACACAGCTTGGGCTGTGTAGCGGCACGGGGCAAGTCCGCACGCCGATCAGGGCGCGGTGAGCTCGCTTTCCATATGGTCGATGCAATGCTGCATCTGGCTGCGGCATTGCTCGATCAGCGCGGGCAGGTCCTGCTGGGTCAGGCCCGCGGTGGCGATAGGGGCCAGCGAGCGAATCACCACGGTGCGCTGGCGCCAGCTGTTCAGGCCCAGGCGCTGGGTATAGCGGCTGACGCACACCGGCACGATCGGCACACCGGCCTCGATGGCCATGTGGAAAGCGCCTTTCTTGAACGCCAGCAACTGCTCGCCGGGGTTGCGCGTGCCTTCGGGGAAGATCCAGATCGAGGTGTCGTCGCGCAGGGTCCGGGTGGTGGTCTGCATGGCCTTGCGTGCCTGGTAGGCGTTCTTGCGGTCGATCAGCACATTGCCGCCCAGCCAGAACAGCTGGCCGAACAGCGGGATCCAGCCCAGGCTCTTCTTGCCGATGGCCACGGTGCGGCGCGGCACGACCTGGCCGAGGATGAACAGGTCATAGTTGGACTGGTGGTTGGCGATGATCACGCAGCCGGGGGGCTGGTCCCACAGCGGGCCGACCTCGGCCTTGACCTTGATGCGCATGAGCCAGGCGGCCGGCACGCTGTACAGGCGGGCGAACAGGCGGCTGTTGTCGGGGTTGAACGGGCGTAGCAGGCCGATCACCAGACCGACGACACCTACGAGCAGGAAGTGCAGCGCCAACAGGAGCATGCGAAGCATATAAAGCATGGTACGACTCACACCGGACAGTCGCGGCGCAGTGTACGGGTGTGCACTGTCAGGGGCAAACGTTGCTATGGCGAATGGGGCTTGGACCTCGTGGGAGCGGGCTTGCCCCGCGATGCGCTCGTCAGGGCGGACGCCATCGCGGGGCAAGCCCGCTCCCACAAAGTTCGTAGGGAAACGCTTGTGGGCAGGATCAGCCCAGGTGGTTCTGATCCGCCAGGATCGCTTCGTCCAGCGCCTCCAGCAGCGCCTTGCGTACCTTCAGCTTGGTGTTCTTGTGCGCCAGCATGTTCAGCTTCTTCAATTCACGGGCCGCAGCCAGGGCGGTTTCCTGCAGCTGCTCGGCGGGCACCACCTTATCGAGGAAGCCGGCTTCACGGGCGCCCTGCGGGTCGAACACCTCGGCGTTGTTCACCGAACGCTGGAACGCCGCGCGGCCCAAACGGTCGCGGGCCAGCTCGATACCGGCGTGGTGCATGGTCATGCCGATCTGCACTTCGTTCAGGCAGATCTTGAAGGGGCCTTCGACCCCGATCCGGTAATCACCCGACAGCAGCAGGAAGGCGCCCTTGGCCACGGCATTGCCGGGGCAGGCGACGATCACCGGGAACGGGTGCGACAGCAGGCGGCGGGCCAGGGTGGAACCGGCGGTGACCAGGCCGACGGCCTCCTTGGGGCCGGCGGTCATCACCTTGAGGTCGTAGCCGCCGGAAAGAATGCCCGGCTGGCCGGTGATGATCACCACCGCGCGCTCCTCGATGGCGCGATCGAGCGCGGCGTTGAAGGCTTTGATGACATCCGGGGAGATGGCGTTGACCTTGCCGTTGTTCAGGGTCAGGGTGGCGATGCCGTCTTCGGCATGGTAGGTAATCAGCTCGCTCATGGCAGAGTCCTTTGGAGGGCGTGGCGATGACGTTACCCAGCGGCACCGGCCAGGTAAAGCGCCAAGACTGACTGGTCAGTCAGCGCCGCGTCCTTGTGCCCTGTGCCACCGGGGCGGGGGCACGAGGGGCGGGAAAAGCGCTGGGCACAATGGCAGCATTGCCCTGATTGCCCCGGTTTTTCGGTCGATTGGCTTAAGCGCATGAAAATTCTGAAAAAAATGCTTGCCAAAGGAAAAGGCTTCTACTAAATTAGCGCGCCTCGACAGGCTGAATAGCTTGAAGAGAAAACGGTGAAGTGTCCGAGTGGTCGAAGGAGCACGCCTGGAAAGTGTGTATACGAGAAATCGTATCAAGGGTTCAAATCCCTTCTTCACCGCCACATTCTACGAAAAGCCCCCGAATCGAAAGGTTCGGGGGCTTTTTGTTTGTCTCGCGTTTTTGTTCAAGCCCTTATCGCGGGGCAAGTCCGCTCCCTTTGGCGTGGGAGCGGGCTTGCCCCGCGATGGCGCTGTCAGAAACTGACGGAAGCTGACAGGCGTGCCGTGCGCGGCGCCCCCTGGAACAGGTAGTTGTCGCCCAGGTAATCGCCCACGTCGCGCCAGTAGCGCTTGTCGAAGACGTTGTCCACGGTCAGGCGCAGCACGGTTTCGTAGCCGCCGATGGTCGTGCGATAACGGCTGCCGATATCGAACACGGTATAGCCGCCGACTTCGGCATCACCAGTGTGGCTGGCGTACTTGCTGGCGCTGTAGCGGGCGCCGCCGAGCAGGGCCAGGCCAGGGACGGGCAGGGCGTAGTCGGCCTGCAGCGCCGCGCGCAGGCGCGGGACGTTGATCGCCTGGTGGCCTTCGTAGGCGTCGGTGTCGCTGTTCTGCACGCGGGCGCGGATCGCCGCAGCGCTGGCCTGGATCTGCAGGTTGGAGGTCACCCAGCCGCTGGCGCCGAGTTCGAGACCGGTATTTTTTTGCTGGCCCGACTGCACGTAGGTCGGCGCCGGGGTGCCGTCGGGGCGGGCATATTGGTAGGCCTGGCGGATCTGGAACAGCGCCGCGCTGAAGCTCATGCCCTGCCAGTCGCGCTTGATGCCGACTTCGAGCTGGCGCGACAGGGTGGGGGCGAGGATTTCGAACTGGTTGCTGGCGAACCAAGGTGCCGTGCCGCCTGCTGAAAGCCCCTTCGAATAGCTGGCGTAGAGTGTGGTGTCCGGTTGAGGTTTATAGATCAACGCGGCGTTGGGCAGTAATTGGTACTGCTGGGTATGTCGCGTGGCGACACCGTTCTGGTCCCAGGTTTTCTCATCCAGGCGTACTTCCCGGGCACCGATCACCGTCTGCCAGTGTTCGTTGAATGTTATGCGGTCGCTGACGAACAGGCCGTACTGGCGGCTGTCGAGGCGGCGCTCACTATGGCCGAGCGGTTTGTCGGAAGGATCCAGCGCGGGGATGCCGGTGTAGATGTTGCCGGGGTTTAGCGGATCGAGCAGCTCGTTGAAGCTGGGGCGCTGGTCGAGCGTACGGCGCTGGGCGCTGCTGCCCAGGGTCAGTTCGTGACCTACACCGAGGGCGTCGAAGCGCCCGTCGAGCATGGCTTGGGCCTCGTCGATGCGGCGGGTGTCGTCGGGGCTGCGGAAATCATAGATGTCGTAGTCGCCGTTGCTGCCGAAGAAGGCGCCCTCGCTCGAGCCCCAGGCAAACGCACTGTAGTCATCGATCACCACCTTGCTGCGCGAAGCGCTCAAAGTGCCGTTCCAGTTGTCGTTGAACTGGTACTTGAAGCGCCCGCCCAGGTTCAGCGAGTCGTTCTGCACCGGCTTGGCCCAGGACTGCCAGGCCAGGTGGTCCTTGGGGTCGACGCTGTGGGGCAGCTGCTTGCCGCCGAGCAGTTGATAGCCCGGTACCGAGTATTGCTCACGGTGCTGGTATTCGGCGTCGAGCTCCAGGACCGCATTCGGGTTGATCTGCCAGTCGAGCGCCAGGGAGGCGAAATCCCGCTTGCCGTCAGCGTGGTCGACATAGGAACGGATGTCCTCGTGGGCCAGGTTCACCCGCAGGCCGAACTGGCGCTCGGCGCCGAACCAGCCACCCAGGTCGGTGGCCAGGTAGCGTTCGCCCTGCTCATTGGTCGAGACCGTGACCGAGCGCACGTCCTCGGCGCGCTTGGTCACGTAGTTGACCAGCCCGCCGGGCTCCGACACGCCGCTCTGCAATCCCGACAGCCCCTTCAGCAGCTCCACCTGCTGCTTGTTCTCCAGCGCCACGTTCTGTTCGCCGGCGATGGTCTGGCCGTTGATCCGGTAGCTGCTGGCGGCATTGAGCTCGAAGCCGCGCACGTTGAAGTTCTCGTAGTAGCCGATCGGCGCGTAGCTTTCGCCCACCGAGGCATCGCTTTGCAGCACCTCGCTCAGCTTGCGCACCTGGCGGTCGTCCAGCAGCTGGCGGCTGAACACGCTGACCGAGGCCGGGGTGTCGAGCAGTGGCGCACTGTGCAGGCCGCCGACCTGGGCTTCGCGTGCCTGGTAGCCGGTGTTGTCCTGAACCTCGGAGATGCGTACCGGGGCGAGGGTCACGCTGTCCTCGGCCAGGCCCTGGCCACTGTGCAGGGCCAGGCCCAGGCCGAGCAGGCCAAGGGGCAGGCGGGGGCGAAGCGGGGTCATGCAAGGCTCCTTGAAAAGTGGACGCGCCGTTATCGCTCGGCAGCTGTCGGGCAGGCAAAAGGGCGCCATGGTAGCAGGCTGCCAAGGGGGGATTCGATGTTTCAGGGGAAACGTTCGTATGGCTGATGCATGCCCTGTGGGAGCGGGCTTGCCCCGCGATTGCCTTGGTGCGTTGCATGGCACCGGCTGCGCCGGGGTTCGTGGGGCAAGCTGGCTCCTACAGATGCATCTGCCCCTGTGGGAGCCGGCTTGCCGGCAATCAGGCCTGTAATGTCAGAACGAACGAAACAGCCGTGGATTCAGGCCGCGGCCGGCCGCTGGTGCCGGCGCCAGTTGTCGTCGATCTTCGACCAGGTCTTGCCGTCGGTGATGGCCAGCAGCTTGCGGCCATCCTTGAAGGTGGCGAGGAAGGTGACTTCCTCTTCCTTGCCGCCCAGCAGCAGGCCTGCCAGCAGGCCGACCGGGCCGGCCACCAGGGCGCCGGCCACGCCCCAGCCCAGGGCGCCACCGAGGCTGCGGGTCGATTCGAGGTTGGCCAGCTTCAGGTCCTTGATCCGCGCCAGCGAAATGCGTTCGCCGGGCGAGGGGCTGCGGGGGGTCTTGAGAGTGAGCGCTCCATTGCGATACTCGCCTTCACCTTGCAAGAAATCGCCGGATTGCACCGTGAGTCTTGTCATTGCGTCGTCCTGTCAGGAAGGGGTCGTTGACCAACGCCTACTGAGCGCTCGCCACGCCGGCAAGTCAACGAGCAGGCGACGGAGGGTCGTGCGGTGGGATGTCGCGTAGTAAAGCGCCTAGACGAACGACCGCTAGCGTTCAACAAGCGAAAGTCGCATTTTCGAAAGTAAACTTCGAACCGTTGTCTATAACTGTCATGGGTCATGACTGTAACTAATGCTTATCGCTGGCGCCGTTGATCCATCGCAGTTTGCGCAAATTAGTGCGGCGCAGTTTAATTTTCGAAAACGAAAAAATGACGCCAAAAAACGCTGGACATCAAGTTTCAATGTGTGTCAGTTTTTTTGCGCCTCATAAAGGCGAGTGACAGGAAGTTCTCGCCCGGTGGGAGAACCCTGTCGGACATCAACTGCTTTTTTGTACACAAGGAAGTAATCTGCATGTCGAAAGTCAAAGAAAACGCCATTGTTTCCGCCGTTTCCGCACTGCAACCGAAGGGGCCAAGTTCGTCCTTCGGTCTGATCGACAGCTTTGCCCACCAGTACGACCGCGGCGGCGCGAACATCAATGGCAAGAAGTCCTTCACGGCCGACCAGGCCGCCGATCACATCCTGCGTGACGGCGCTTCCTGGAAAGACCTGAACAAGGACGGCACGATCAGCCTCACCTACACCTTCCTGACCAAGGCACCGGCGGACTTCTACAGCCGCGGACTGGGCACTTTCAGCCAGTTCAGCGACCTGCAGAAGCAACAAGCCAAGCTGTCCATGCAGTCCTGGGCGGACGTGGCCAAGGTCACCTTCACCGAGGCGGCATCGGGTGGCGATGGCCACATGACCTACGGCAACTTCAGCGCCAGCAACGGCGGCGCGGCATTCGCCTACCTGCCGTTCGACGGCCCGGGCTCGCACAAGGGTGAATCCTGGTACCTGATCAACAGCGGCTACCAGGTCAACATCAACCCGGGCACCGGCAACTACGGTCGTCAGACCCTGACCCACGAGATCGGTCACGTACTGGGCCTGTCCCACCCCGGCGACTACAACGCCGGCGAGGGCAACCCGACCTACAAGGACGCCGACTACGCCCAGGACACCCGTGGCTACAGCATCATGAGCTACTGGAGCGAGAGCAACAACGGGCAGAACTTCGTCAAGGGCGGCGGTCAGTACTACGCCTCGGCCCCGCTGATGGACGACATCCTGGCGATCCAGAAGCTCTACGGCGCCAACTACGCCACCCGTGCCAACGACACCACCTACGGCTTCAACTCCACCGCTGATCGCGACTTCTACTCGGCCACCTCGGCCTCGTCGAAGCTGGTGTTCTCGGTGTGGGACGGTGGCGGCAACGACACCTTCGACTTCTCCGGGTTCACCCAGAACCAGAAGATCAACCTCAACGAAGCGTCGTTCTCCGACGTCGGCGGCATGGTCGGCAACGTTTCCATCGCCAAGGGCGTGACCATCGAAAACGCCTTCGGCGGCTCGGGCAACGACCTGCTGATCGGCAATGCGCTGGCCAACGTGCTCAAGGGTGGTGCCGGCAACGACATCATCTACGGCGGTGGCGGTGCCGACCAGCTGTGGGGCGGCACCGGTTCGGACACCTTCGTGTTCGCGGCCGTCAGCGACTCCACCAAGGCGGCGCCAGATCGCATCATGGACTTCACTTCGGGCGTGGACAAGATCGACCTGTCGGCCATCTCCGCGTTCGCCGTGAACAAGCTGCCGCTGCAGTTCGTCAACGCCTTTACCGGTCATGCCGGCGAGGCGCTGCTGACCTACGACCAGGCCACCAACCTGGGCAGCCTGTCCATCGACTTCACCGGAAACAGCTCGGCTGACTTCCTGGTGACCACCGTTGGCCAGGCCGCTGTCACCGACATCGTGGTCTGATGCAACAGGGGGCGGCGCTCGCGCGTCGCCCCTTTTGCCGGTGAGGCGAAGCAATGAAAGCAATCCTGAGAACGATCGCGCTGGCCGCGATCCCCATGGTGTCGATGACCGAGGTAGTCATGGCGAGCAGCCTGTTACTCCCCAACGCCGCGCAACTGGCCGGCCGTTGGCAGCTTTACCCCGAACAGCAGCAAGCGCAGGCCTGCGACCTGCGTCTTGGCGCCACGGAAGGCGAAATCGAAGGTGATCTGGAGTGTGCCAAAGGGCTGATAGGCCTGCGCCCCGGGAGCTGGCTGGTGACCCCCGACACCCTGGCCCTGGTGGGCGGTGACGGCAGCAGCGTGGTGCATTTCAGCCGCGAAGGCGCCCAGCGCTACGCCTGGACCACCCCGGACGGCAAGCAACTGGTGCTCGAGCGCCTCGACAAATAATTCCCACCTGGAACTAAAAAGTTCCGGGCGAGCCAGGGCGAAACATGAAACTACCGAGCAAAAAGCCCGGGGCGCCTTTGTGGGCGGCACTCGGCGAACATAAGTCGACCTTGATCAGCGTGGGCTGTTTCACGGCATTGATCAACTTGCTCATGCTGGTGCCGTCGATTTATATGCTTCAAGTGTACGACCGTGTACTGAGTTCGCAGAGCACCACAACTTTGTGGGTGCTTACCCTGATGGTGGTCGGCTTCTTCGTTTATATAGGTGGGCTTGAAGCAGTCCGCAGTTTCATTGTCATCCGCGTGGGCAACCAGTTGGAGAAAAGTTTCAACTTGAAGGTCTACCGCGCCGCCTTCGAGCGCAACTTGCGCCAGCGTGACGGCGCCGCCGGGCAGGCCCTGGGTGATCTGACCCAGCTGCGCCAGTTCATCACCGGCCCCGCGCTGTTCGCCTTCTTCGATGCGCCCTGGTTCCCCATCTACCTGGCGGTGATCTTCGCCTTCAACGTCTGGCTGGGGGTGATGGCCACGGTCGGCGCGCTGCTGCTGATCGCCCTGGCGATCCTCAACGAACGCCTCACCCACGCCACCCTGGCCGAGGCCAGTGGCTTCCAGCAGCAGTCGACGCAACTGGCCGGTAGCCAGTTGCAGAGTGCCGAGAGCATCCAGGCCATGGGCATGCTCGGCGCCCTGCGCCAGCGCTGGTACACCCTGCACGGACGCTTCCTCGACCTGCAGAACAAGGCCAGCGACACCTCGGCGGTAATCACCGCCACCAGCAAGGGCCTGCGCCTGTGCCTGCAATCGCTGGTGCTGGGGCTGGGCGCACTGCTGGTGATCGAGGGCCAGATGACCCCGGGCATGATGATCGCCGGCTCCATCCTGATGGGCCGGGTGCTCGCCCCGATCGACCAGCTGATCGCGGTGTGGAAGCAGTGGAGCGGCGCGCAGCTGGCCTACCAGCGCCTGGACGTCCTGCTGCGCGAGCACCCCGAGCCGCCGACGCCGATGCCCCTGCCGGTGCCCACCGGGCAACTGGCGGTGGAGCAGGTCAGCGCCGGCCCGCCCGGGCGCAACCTGGCCACCCTGCAGCAGGTGAACTTCGCCTTGGCGCCGGGTGAGCTGCTCGGCGTGCTGGGCGCTTCCGGCTCGGGCAAGTCGACCCTGGCCAAGGTGCTGGTCGGCGTGTGGCCGACAATGAGCGGCCATGTGCGCCTCGACGGCGCCGAGCTCAGTCAGTGGGACCGCGATGCCCTGGGCCCGCACATCGGCTACCTGCCGCAGAACATCGAACTGCTGCGCGGCAGTATCGCCGAGAACATCGCCCGCTTCGGCGAGCTGGACGGCATCAAGGTGGTCGAGGCGGCCCGCCTGGCCGGCGTGCACGAACTGATCCTGCGCCTGCCCCAGGGCTATGACACGCGCCTGGGCGAGGAGGGCGTCGACCTCTCCGGTGGCCAGAAGCAGCGCATCGCCCTGGCCCGTGCCCTGTACGGCGATGCCCGGCTGATCGTGCTCGACGAACCCAACTCCAACCTCGACAGCCACGGTGAGGCCGCACTGGCCAGCGCCATCGTCCAGCTCAAGGCCCAGGGTCGCACCGTGGTCCTGGTGACCCACCGCAGCGCGGCGCTGGCCCAGGCCGACAAGCTGCTGGTAATGAACGAAGGGCGCATGCAGGGCTTCGGCCCGGCCCGTGACATCCTCCACGCCATGGGCCAGGCCCCGGCGCAACGCCCGCTGCAAGCCGGAGGTGGCGCATGAGCCAGCACACCCGTGATGCACGTTTCCATGTTCGCCTGGGGTGGTTGCTGACCCTGGTCGGTTTCGGTGGTTTCATGGCCTGGGCCAGCCTCGCCCCGCTTGACCAGGGCGTGCCGGTGCAGGGCACCGTGGTGGTATCGGGCAAGCGCAAGGCGGTGCAGTCGATGGCCGCCGGCGTGGTCAGCCGCATTCTGGTCAGCGAAGGCCAGCTGGTGCGCCAGGGCGAACCGCTGTTCCGCCTCGACCGCACCCAGGTGCAGGCCGATGTCGATGCGCTGCAGGCCCAGTACCGCATGACCCGCGCCGCCCTGGCGCGTTGGCAGAGCGAGCGCGACAACCTGGGGCAGGTGCAGTTTCCGGCAGAGTTGCTGGAGGATTCCGATGCCCGCCTTGCGCTGATTGTCGAAGGCCAGCGCCAGCTGTTCGACAGCCGCCGCCAGGCCCAGGCTCGCGAGCAGGGCGCCCTGGCTGCCAGCATCGACGGCTCCCAGGCCCAGCTGACCGGCATGCGCCGCGCGCGCAGCGACCTGCAGGCCCAGGCCGATTCGCTGCGCGAGCAGCTCGACAGCCTGCGCCCGCTGGCCGGCGACGGCTACATCCCGCGCAACCGTGTGCTCGAGTACCAGCGGCAACTGTCGCAGGTGCAGCGCGACCTGGCGCAGAACGCCGGCGAGAGCGCGCGCCTGGAGCAGGTGATCGTCGAGTCCCGGCTCAACCTGCAACAGCGCCGTGAGGAGTACCAGAAGGAAGTGCGCACGCAACTGGCCGACGCCCAGGTCAAGGCCGCGACCCTGGAGCAGCAGCTCAACTCCGCGCACTTCGAGTTGCAGCACAGCGAGATCCTGGCGCCGGCCGACGGCGTGGCGGTCAACCTCGGCGTGCACACCGAGGGCGCTGTGGTGCGGGCCGGCGACACCCTGCTGGAAATCGTGCCCCAGGGCACCGCGCTGGAGGTGGAAGGGCGCCTGCCGGTGAACCTGGTGGACAAGGTGGCGCCGCAGCTGCCGGTGGACATCCTGTTCACCGCCTTCAACCAGAACCGCACGCCACGGGTGACCGGGGAGGTGGCGCTGGTGTCGGCCGACCAGTTGATCGACGAGCGCAGCGGCCAACCGTACTACGTGCTGCGCAGCACCGTCAGCGAAGAAGCGCTGGCGCGTCTCGAAGGGTTGGCGATCCGCCCGGGCATGCCCGCCGAGCTGTTCGTGCGCACCGGCGAGCGCTCGCTGCTCAACTACCTGTTCAAACCCCTGCTCGACCGTGCAGGCACCGCCTTGACCGAACAATAAGGACCGCCAGTGAAGAAGTTCCCACTGATCGGGCTGCTGCTGGCCTGCGCCTGGCTGCCGACCGCCGCCCAGGCGGCCATGGGGCCGTTCCAGGTGTACGAGCAGGCCCTGCGCCGCGACCCGACCTACCTGGCGGCATTCAAGGCCCGCGAGGCCGGCCAGGAGTACCGGGCCATCGGCCGTGCCGGCCTGCTGCCGAACATCTCGTACAGCTACAACAAGGGGCGCAACGATTCCGAGGTGCGCTACCTCGGCGACTCACGCCGGCAGAAGGAGGACCGCAACTACAACAGCATGGGTTCGACCTTCATCCTCCAGCAGCCGCTGTTCGACTACGAAGCCTATTCGAGCTACCGCAAGGGTGTGGCCCAGGCGCTGTTCGCCGACGAAAGCTTTCGCGACCAGAGCCAGCAGTTGCTGGTGCGGGTGATGACCAGCTACACCCAGGCCCTGTTCGCCCAGGACCAGATCGCCATCAGCGTGGCCAGCAAGCAGGCCTACCGTCAGCAATTCCAGCAGAACCAGCGCCTGTTCGACGCCGGCGAAGGCACCCGCACCGACATCCTTGAGGCCCAGGCCCGCTACGAGCTGGCCGATGCCGAGGAGATCAAGGCGCGCAACGAGCAGGATGCCGCGCTGCGCGAGCTGGGGGCGCTGATCGGCGAGCCGGCGGTGCGGGTAGAAGACCTGGCGCCGCTGCGCCTGGGCTTCGCCTTGCCGGTGGTCGACCCTAGCGGCTACGAGGCCTGGCAGGAGCGGGCCCTGGCCAACAACCCGCAATTGGCCTCGTCACGCCAGGCGCTGGAAGTGGCGCGGTACGAAGTCGAGCGCAACCGTGCCGGGCACCTGCCCAAGGTCACCGCGTTCGCCACCTCGCGGCGCCAGGAGTCGGACAGCGGCAACACCTACAACCAGCGCTACGACACCAACACCGTGGGCATCGAAGTCAGCGTGCCGATCTTCGCCGGGGGCGGCGTGCTGGCCTCGACCCGCCAGGCCAGCCGGCACCTGGAGCAGGCTGAGTACGAGCTCGACGGCAACACCCGCAGCGCGCTGATCGAGCTGCGCAGGCAGTACAACGCCTGCGAGTCCGGCGCCAGCCGCCTGCGCGCCTACGAGCGGGCGCTGGTAGCGGCCGAGGCGCTGGTGGTGTCCACCCGCAAGAGCGTGCAGGGCGGCGAGCGGGTCAACCTGGACGTGCTCAACGCCGAGCAGCAGCTGGCCACCACCCGCCGCGACCTGGCCCAGGCGCGTTACGACTACCTGCTGGCGTGGATCAAGCTGCACTACCAGGCCGGGGTGCTGAGCGAGACGCAGCTGGCGCGGGTGGATGAAGCATTCATCGAGGGCAAGTCAGGCTAATCAGGCATGCGCAAGACCCTGTAGGAGCGGCCTTGTGTCGCGAAAGGGCCGCAAAGCGGCCCCGGCAATCTATGCGTCGACGCTGAGATCCTGGGGCTGCTTCGCAGCCCTTTCGCGACACAAGGCCGCTCCTATAGGGGGGATATCCCGGCGCTCAGGAGTTTACCCCGCCGGCGCTCCGCCAACCCCCACACCACCAGCGCCAGCGCCCCGATCACCAGCCCCGCTACCACGATCCCGTCCCAACCATGCACCTCGAACAGCTGCGTCCCCAGCAACGACCCCAGCGCCCCGCCGATGAAGTAGCAGGTGATATACCCGGCATTGAGCCGCGTGCGCGCTTCCGGCCGCAGCACGATCACCGCGTTCTGGTTGCTCACGTGCACCAGTTGCACCGCCAGGTCGAGCAGCAGCACTCCCACCAGCAACGCCGCCAGCGACTGCTGCGCAAAGCCCAGCGGCACCCACGACAGCAGCAGCGCCACCAGCCCCACCGTGGTCCCCAGTGGCCCCTTGCCGCGATCGGCCAGGCGCCCGGCCCAGTTGGCCGCCAGCGCGCCGACTGCCCCGGCCAGGCCGAACAGGCCGATCACCGCGTCGGAATAGTGGTAGGGCGCATTGCTCAGCAGGAACGCCAGTGGCGTCCAGAACAGCGCGAACAGGCTGAAGGCCAGCAACCCCAGCAGCGAACGCAGGCGCAGCACCGGTTCCTCGACGAACAGGCGGAACACCGAGCCGATCAGCGCCGGGTACTTGAGCCCCGCGTGGCTGTGGTGTTGTGGCAGGCTGCGGTAAAGCGCGAGGGCGCTGATCGCCATCAGCACCGCCGCCAGCACGTAGATGCTGCGCCAGCCGCCCAGTTCGGCCATGAAGCCGGCGGCGGTGCGCGCCAGCAGGATGCCCAGCAACAGCCCGCTCATCAGCGTGCCCACGGCGCGGCCGCGCTGCTCCGGGGCACTGAGGGCGGCGGCCATGGGCACCAGCACCTGGGCCACCACCGAGAACAGCCCGGTCAGCGCGGTGCCGAACAACAGCCACGGCAGGCTCGGCGCGCAGGCGCTGATCACCAGCCCGGCGGTGGCGATCAGCACCATGGTGACGATCAGCCGGCGCTGCTCGAACAGGTCGCCCAGCGGCGCCAGCAACAGCAGCCCGGCGCCGTAGCTGAGCTGGGCGGCGATGACAATGGTGCCGGCACTGGCGGTGCTCAGGCCGAACTGTTGGGCGATGCTGTGCAGCAGCGGTTGGGCGTAGTAGTTGCTGGCCACGGCCAGGCCGGTGGCGGTGGCCATCAGCAGGATCAGGGCGCGGCCGAGAGTCGGAGCGTTCATGGGCAGTCTCGTTGCAGGCAAGGTTGTGTGGCGATAAGTATCAGGAAGTGTCTGGCATGACGCCAATGTATAGTTTTCAACTTATCCATCTTGAAAGCAGATAGATCGATGAACCTCAAGCAGCTCGAATATGCCCTGGCCGTGGCCGACACCGGCAGCTTCACCCGCGCCGCCGAGCGCTGTCACGTGGTGCAGTCGGCCCTCAGCCACCAGGTGGCGCGGCTGGAGGCACAGCTGGGGGTGAGCCTGTTCGAGCGCAGTTCGCGGCGAGTGCGCCTGACCCCGGCGGGCGAGGCCTTCGTGCTCAGCGCCCGGCCGGCGGTGGCGGCAGCGCGGCGGGTGGCCGAGGATGTCGCCGCCGCCTGCGGGCAGGTGCGTGGACGCCTGTCGATCGGCGAGATCAGCTCGCTCACCGCGCTCGACCTGGTCGATCTGTTGGCGGTGTTTCATGAGCGTTATCCGGATGTGGACGTGCGCTGGTTGACCGCCAAGAGCGAGTTGCTGATGGCGGATGTCTGTGAGCGGCGCCTGGACGTGGGCTTCATCGGCCTGTGGCAGGGCGAGGCGCTGAACGGCGTGCAGCATCGCCTGCTGGCGCGGGAGGAACTGGTGGCGGTGCTGCCGCCCGGCCATCGGCTGGCGGGCAGGGCACGGCTGGCCCTGGCCGACCTGGCCGACGAGGTGCTGGTGGACTTTCCCGAGGGCACTGGGGCGCGCCGGCAGACCGACGAGGCGTTCCAGGCGGCGGGGTTGCGGCATCGGGTGCAGTTCGAGATCGGCCATATTCGCCTGGTGGAAAAGTTCGTCCAGCGCGGGATGGCGCTGGGGTTGGTGCCCGAGCGTATCGCCCGGGGTTTTCAGGGAGTGGCCACGGTGCCACTGGTGGATGCGCCGGTGCGGCATCTGTATGCGGTCTGGTCGCCGAGCCCCACGCCCGCGGCGCGGGCTTTTCTCGACGTCATGGAGCAGAGCCTCCCTTCCACCTGATGCTCCCCTGTAGGAGCGGCCTTGTGTCGCGAAAGGGCGCTCCTACAGGGGAATGGCACCTCAGGCCGCAAACCCACCATCGGCCAGCAGGCTCGCACCAGTGATGTACCCCGCTTCAGGCCCCGCCAGGTAGGCAACAAAGCTGGCGATTTCATCCGCCTGCCCGTAGCGCCCGATGGCCATCAACGGAATCAGGCTCTCGGCGAACTCGCCGCTGGCCGGGTTCATGTCGGTGTCCACCGGCCCCGGCTGCACATTGTTGACGGTGATCCCCTGCGGCCCCAGGTCCCGCGCCAGGCCCTTGGTCAGGCCGACCAGCGCCGACTTGCTCATGGCATAGGGCGCGCCGCCGGCGAACGGCATGCGCTCGGCATTGGTGCTGCCGATGTTGATGATCCGTCCACCCTTGCCCATGTGCTTGACCGCCGCCTGGGTGGCCACGAACACGCTGCGCACGTTGATCGCCAGCAGGCGGTCGAAGTCGGCCAGGTCGAACTCGGCCACCGGCGCCACCGCCAGCACGCCGGCATTGTTGACCAGGATATCGAGGCCGCCGAAGGCCTTGGCGGTGTCGGCCACGGCCTGTTGCACGGCCTGGATATCAGCGCTGTCGGCGCGCAGGGCCAGGGCCTGGCCGCCGGCGTTGTTGATTTCACCGGCCAGGGCCTCGGCGCTGGCGCTGGAACTGACATAGGTGAAGGCGACCTTGGCGCCGTCGCGAGCCAGGCGGCGGACGATGGCGGCGCCGATACCGCGTGAACCGCCCTGGACCAGGGCCACCTTGCCGGTGAGAGGAAGTGCTTGGGACATGCTGATCTCCTGCAGTGAAGCAAGGCCGGATGCCTTGGGATGGACGCAGTATCCGCGCTCGATTACCTGTTGATAAGATGGCAATCGAGTTACTCAGAATAAACCAGGAGTTGATAATGGCCGTGGTGGAATCCTTCAGCAGCCTGGAATGCTTCATCCGCAGCGCCGAAGTCGGCAGCTTTGCCGAGGCGGCCAGGCGCCTGTCGCTCACTCCGGCGGCAGTCGGCAAGAACGTCGCCCAGCTGGAAGCGCGGCTCGGCGTGCGCCTGTTCCTGCGCAGCACGCGCAAGCTGACCTTGACCGAGGCCGGGCAGCGATTTCTGGCCGAGGTGAGCGAAAGTTTTCGCACCATCCAATACGCCGTGTCTAACCTCGCCAATTGCGAAGGGCATCCGTCGGGCGTGCTGCGGGTCAGCATGGGTACGGTGTTCGGGCGCCTGTATGTGCTGCCGCTGCTGGGCGAGTTCCTGGCCCGTTATCCGGCGGTGACGGCGGACTGGCATTTCGACAACCGCCAGGTCGACCTGATCGGCCAGGGCTTCGACGCCGCCATCGGTGGTGGCTTCGAACTGCCGCCAGGGGTAGTGGCGCGCAAGCTGACCCCGGCGCACCGGGTGCTGGTCGCTTCGCCGGGTTACCTGCAACAGCACGGACCACTGAGCCGCCCTGAGCAGTTGCAGGCGTGCGCCGGCATCCTTATTCGCTCGCCGCAGACCGGCCGGGTGCGCAGTTGGCCGCTGACCAGTCGCTGGCAGGAGCAACAGCCGCTGCAACTGCCCCAGCGCCTGACCATGAGCGATTCGGACGCCGCCTGCGCGGTGGCCGAGCAAGGCCTGGGCATCGCCCTGGTCAGCCTACCTTTCGCCTTGCCCTACCTGACCGCCGGACGCCTGAGCCGGGTGTTGCCGGACTGGTACGTGGACGATGGACATATCAGCCTGTACTACGCCGAGCGCAAGCTGTTGCCGGGCAAGACCCGGGCCTTCATCGATTTCGTGGTGGAGCAGTTCGCCGAGCAGGGGCTGGCGGGGCGGTTCGATGCGTTGCAGAGCCATTGATGGCCTATCGCGGGGCTCAGGCGATATCGATGATGAACTGCACCTGCGCCACCCCAGCCACCACCAGGCTCACTTCGTCATCCACCCGCTTGCCGAGCAGTTGCTGCCCCAGCGGCGCGCGCGGCGTGATCACCGTCACCAGCCCATCTCCCTCACCAACCTTCAGTCCGGCCCCTTCCGGCCCGAGGAACAGCCGGCGCCGCTGGCCCGCTTCATCTTCCAGGGTCACCAGGCAGCCGATCTGGATCCCCCGCGCCGGGTCGTAATCGCGCAGCGCCAACTGCTGGTAGGTCAGCAACGCCTGGCGGATCTCGGCCGTGCGCCGCGCCTGCCCGGTGGCCAGGTACGACGCCTCCAGCCCCAGGGTGTCGTACTTGTTCTCGGCGATGTTCTCTTCGGCGGTGGCGGCCTCGTAGGCGGTCTGGGCGGCGCGGCGCAGCACCTCCATGTCGTGCTCGAGGGTGGCGATGATGCGTTGCAGCAGGCTGGCCTTGTCCATGGTCAGTAGCAGAACTCCAGCACGTTGGCCTGGCTCTTGTCGGTCGGCGCGGTGCGGTTCTGCTGCAGCCAGAACTGGCACTTGGGGCTGTTGAGGTTGCGCGGGTTGCCCTGGGCGGCCTCGGCGGCCTGTTGCAGTTCCTGCTTGTGCAGGATCTCCTTGTAGTGCTCGAACATCTGCGCCTGGGCGTCGGCCGGTTGTGCCGGCGCGGCGGCAGGCGCAGGCTGGACCACGGCGGGGGCGGCGGCCTCGACCAGTGGCTGCACCTGTGCCGGCCACAGGCGCAGGGCCAGCCACAGGCTCAAGGCGATGGCCACGGCGCCGAGCCACAGACCCAGGGCGACGCACAGCACCAGTTGCACGGGTCTGAGGGTGATCTTCAATTCGCGGGGGCGGGGCATGGCGGCCTCCTGGCAGGCGGGTCGGGGGTGTCATTCTCGCATGGCGCGACAGGTTTTTTCAGCGCCGCGCTTTTGCTGGCGGGCAAATATCCGCAAAATCCGCGGTCTTTTTTCGCAGGTAACGGAACGTGGCGATGAAAACCACCTGGGACATCTTCTGCACGGTCGTCGACAACTATGGCGACATCGGCGTCACCTGGCGCCTGGCGCGCCAGCTGGTGGCCGAGCACGACCTGGCGGTGCGCCTGTGGGTGGACGACCTGCAGGCCTTTGTGCGCCTGTGTCCCGAGGCAGACAGTCAGGCTCCGCAGCAGTGGCAGCAGGGCGTCGAGATACGCCACTGGCCTGGCACGTGGCAAGGTGCGCAGCCAGCCCAGGTGGTGGTGGGGGCCTTTGCCTGCCAACTGCCGGACGGCTATGTCCAGGCCATGAGCCAACAGCCTACGCCGCCCTTGTGGCTGAACCTGGACTACCTCAGTGCCGAAGACTGGGTGGAGGGTTGCCATGGCTTGCCGTCGCCCCAGGCCAATGGGCTGCGCAAGTTCTTCTTCTTCCCGGGTTTCACCGAGAACACCGGTGGGTTGCTGCGTGAAGCCACCTTGCTGCCGCGTTGCCAGGCGTTCCGGCAGACGCCCGGCGAGCGGGTGGATTTCCTCGCTGGGCTGGGCGTGCAGCCTCGGGAAGGGGCGCGGTTGATCTCGCTGTTCGCCTACGAGAACCCGCAGCTGGGCAACTGGCTCGATGTGCTGGCCGCCGATGCGCATCCCACCCATTTGCTGGTACCGCAGGGGCGCATCCTGGGTGACCTCGGCAACTGGCTGGGCGAGGCAGACCTGCCTGTGGGCGCGCTGCATCGGCGCGGGGCCTTGACCGTGCAGGTGCTGCCTTTCGTCAGCCAGGACGACTACGACCGGCTGCTGTGGAGCTGCGATTTCAACGCCGTGCGCGGCGAGGATTCCTTCGTGCGCGCGCAATGGGCTGGCGTACCGATGCTCTGGCACATCTACATCCAGGAAGAGAACGCCCACTGGGAAAAACTCGAGGCATTCCTCGCCCTTTATCGCCAAGGCCTGTCGGCCGCCGCCGGGCAGGCGCTGACCGAACTGTGGCGCGCCTGGAACATGGATCGCCCGATGGGCCAGGCCTGGCAGGCGCTGCAGCCGCACTGGGACGAAGTGCGCGAACACGCCCGCCAGTGGCAGGCCGCGCAGGCCGCTCGGCCGGACCTTGCCACGAGGCTGGTACAGTTTTACCGAAATTCGCTATGATACGCGGCCTCGATTTTTATAAATCCATCCAGATTCGGATACTTCGTAATGAAAACTGGTAAAGAGCTGAAACCCGGTACCGTACTGCGGATCGACAACGACCCGTGGCTGGTTCAGAAAGCTGAGTTCACCAAGTCGGGCCGTAACAGCGCGATCATGAAGACCAAGCTGAAGAACCTGCTGACCGGCTACAAGACCGAAACCGTATACGGTGCGGACGACAAGCTGGACGACGTGATCCTGGATCGCAAAGAAGCGACCCTGTCGTTCATCAGCGGTGACTCGTACACCTTCATGGACACCACCGACTACACCATGTACGAACTGAACGCCGAAGACATCGACGCCGTTCTGCCGTACATCGAAGAAGGCATGGAAGACGTCTGCGAAGCCGTGTTCTTCGAAGGCCGCCTGGTATCGGTAGAACTGCCGACCACCATCAGCCGCCAGGTTGTCTACACCGAGAACGCCGCACGTGGCGACACCTCGGGCAAGGTCATGAAGCCTGCCAAGCTGAAGAACGGTACCGAGATCTCGGTTGCCGACTTCATCCAGATCGACGAGTGGATCGACATCGACACTCGCGACAACAGCTTCAAGGGCCGTTCCAAGAAGTAATTCTTCTTGTGATAAGCACGAAAAACCCGGCCTCGGCCGGGTTTTTTTGTGCCTGTGAAACCGTGTCGCCTTCATCGCGGGGCAAGCCCGCTCCCACACCAGATTGCGACCAGCGTGGGAGCGGCGGTGCGCCGCTGCGACTTGCCCCGCGATGACGTCCTCAGACAGTCACATGCAACCGCACATCCACATTGCCGCGGGTGGCGTTGGAGTAAGGGCAGACCTTGTGCGCCTTCTCCACCAGCCCTTCGGCGTCGGCCTGGGCCAGGCCCGGCAGGTTGATGTGCAGGTCGATGTCCAGGCCGAAACCGCCCGGGATCTGGCCGATGCCGACCTTGGCGGTGATCGACGCATCCGCCGGCAGGGCCTTTTTCTCCTGGCCGGCGACGAACTTCAGCGCGCCGATGAAGCAGGCCGAGTAGCCGGCGGCGAACATCTGCTCGGGGTTGGTGCCGTCACCACCCGCGCCGCCCAGTTCCTTGGGGGTGCTCAGCTTGACTTCCAGCTTGCCGTCGCTGGAGCGGGATTTGCCATCACGACCACCGGTGGAAGTGGCTTCTGCGATGTACAGCGGAGTGACCTTTTGCATCTTGAGCCTCGCTTGGGTGCTGTGCGCCGTCGGCGCTGAGTGGGTATGGATTTAAATTAGCGCGCAATTATTTAGTGCGCAAGTTAAATATTCGACCATTCATCCGAACAGCCATCTCACAGCTTAGACGTCAGAGGTTTTCTTGCAGCTGCGCACGCAGGGCGAGCAGGTCGGCCTGCAGCTTGCGCAGTTGCTCGGCGCTGTGACCGCTGGCCTGCAGGATGCACTGCGGCACGCGCTGGGCCTCGGCCTGCAGGGCGCGGCCCTGGTCGGTCAGTTGCACCAGCACCACCCGTTCGTCCTCGCGGCTGCGGCTGCGCTTGAGCAGGCCTTCGCTTTCCAGGCGCTTGAGCAGCGGCGTCAGCGAGCCGGGGTCGGTGAGCAGGCGTTGGCTGATCTCGCCCACGGTCAGGCCGTCCTGTTCCCACAACACCAGCATGGCCAGGTACTGCGGGTAGGTCAGGCCCAGCGCCTGCAGCAGGGGCTTGTAGACCTTGGTCATCAGCAACGAGGTCGAGTGCAGGGCGAAGCAGACCTGGTTGTCCAGCAGCAGCGCGTCGCAGGGGGCTTGGGTGTCGGCGTTCATGCAGGTCCTTGGAATCGGTAAGGGTTAAAATCTAGCACGCCAAAGCTTGGTGCGCTCATTGCCAGCGCAGCTCGCTTCTCAGCGCCAGGTCCCAGGGCGGCACCGGGCTGAAACGGCTCTTGAGGAATTCGAGCAGCAAGCGGCTGCGAGAGTTCGTTTCATGTTCCAGGCGCAGGGCGTAGATGCCGCTGGTCTCGGGTTCCGGCAGGCCGTTGTCGCAGAACAGCGGGACCAGTTCGCCGCGCAGCAGGTAGTCGCTGATCAGCCAGGTCGGCAGGTGGGCGACGCCCAAGCCGGCCAGGGCGCCGAACAGCAGGGTCTCGGCGTTGTTGGCGGCCATGCGCATGCGCGCCGGACGGTACAGGCGGGTCTGGCCGTCGACCGCGAAGCGCCAGGCGAACGGCGGGGCCAGCCCGTCCCAGTCGAGGCCGTCGTGCCCGGGCAGCTCGCTGGGGCAGGCCGGCACCCCGCGGCTGGCCAGGTACGCGGGGCTGGCACAGGCGATGCGCACCATGTAGGCCAGGGGCGTGGCTACCAGGCGGGTGTCAGCCAGGGGGCCTGCGCGCAGCACCAGGTCCACTTCGCCCAGGTGGCTGCCGTGCAGGTCGACGAAGCTGTCGATCAGGCGCAGCTGCACGTCGAGCCCGGGGTAGGCCACCAGGAAATCGGCGATGGCCGGGGCCAGATGGCGACGACCGAAGGCGGCCGGTGCGTCGATGCGGATCAAGCCTTCCGGGGCATTGCTCAGCGACACCGCCTCGGCGCGTGCCAGGCGCAGTTCCTCGATGATGCGCCGGGCCCGCTCGGCGAAGGCGTTGCCGGCCGGCGTCGGGCGCACGGCGTGGGTGCTGCGCGAGAACAGGCGGCTGCCCACCGCGCTTTCCAGGTTGTCGATGCGCCGCGCCACGGCGGAGGGCGTCAACGGGTGGCGCCGGGCGGCGGCGGAGAAACTGCCGGTTTCCAGCACGTCGAGGAACAGGCTGAGTTGTTCAGTGAGGATATCGGGGCTCATGGCGGCTCGGTGCTTGTGCGAAATGCGCAAAGCCATTGTGCGCTGCTGTGCGTTTCCCCGCCAGCCGCGACTGGCTAGCATGCCCTCATTCTCTGAAACCAGGCGGATGAGGCGCTGATGATCGAGTGGGTGATGTATATCGTGCTGGGGGCCGCGCTCGGCACCTTGGGTGGGCTGTTTGGCATCGGCGGCGGATTGATCGCCATTCCGGCGTTGGGCGTGCTGTTCGGCCTTGACCAGCAGTTGGCCCAGGGCACCGCCCTGGTGATGGTGGTGCCCAACGTGCTGCTGGCGCTGTGGCGCTACCACCAGCGTAACCGCATCGAACTGCGCCACGCCGTGCCGTTGTCGCTGTGCAGCTTCGTGTTCGCCTGGCTGGGGTCGATCTGGGCGGTGGGCATCGATGCCCAGTCGATGCGCCTGTACTTCGTCGGTTTCCTGGTGGCGCTGGCGATCTGGAACGTGGCGCGGATGTTCCTGCCGGTGCGGCCGCCGAGCAACCAGCTGCGTTATCCGTGGCCCTGGCTGGGCGTGCTGGGCAGCTTCGCCGGTACCATGGGCGGGCTGTTCGGCGTGGGCGGGGCGGTGGTCGCCACGCCGATACTGACCTCGGTGTTCGGCACTACCCAGGTGATGGCCCAGGGGCTGTCGCTGGCATTGGCGGCACCTAGCACCATGGTGACGCTGTTGACCTACGGGGTGCACCAGAGTGTCGACTGGAGCATCGGGATTCCGCTGGCGGTGGGTGGGTTGCTGAGCATCAGCTGGGGGGTGAAGCTGGCCCATGCGTTGCCGGAGAAGGTATTGCGCACGCTGTTCTGCGGTTTTTTGGTGGTGTGTGCGGTGATGCTTGGGTTCGAGCTCTAGCGAGCCGGGGCCGCGTTGCGGCCCATCGCGGGACAAGCCCGCTCCTACACGGGGCGGGCGGGATGCTTATTTGAACCCTTCGACGATGTACTCGGCCATGCAGTCGGTGATCGGCGAATGCTGCTGGTCGTTGCGCAGCAGCATCACATTGGCCATGTGCAACTGCGGCAGGCCGTCGTCCGCGCCGAGGATGCGCAGGTCGCCGCCGATCAGGCTCTGCAGCTGCGCGGTCACCGCCAGCCCGGCATGCACGATGGCGAAGATCGCCGCCAGGCTCGGGCTGGTATAGGCAATGCGGTACTCGATGCCCTGGCGCTCCAGGGCGTTGCAGGTCCAGGCGCGACAGAAGCAGTCGGTGTTGAACAGCGCCAGCGGCATCGGCCGCTGCTCGTGGGGGCAGAAGCCCTTGGCCGCGGCCCACACCAGGCGCTCCTGGCGCAGCAACTGGCCAACTTCGTTGCCTGGCTCGCGGGTGACGATGGTCAGGTCCAGGTCCTGGCGCAGCATCAGTTGCTTGGACGAGTCGCAGTGCACCTCGACATGGATCAGCGGGTACGCCTGGGCGAAGCGGGTGAGGATGCCCGGCAGGTAGCGCATGGCGTAGTCGTCCGGGGTGCCGATGCGCACCACGCCGACCATGTGCGGCATGCGCAGGGTGTTGAACACCTCGCCGTGCAGCTTGAGGATGCGCCGGGCATAGCCCAGCAGGACCTGACCCTCGGCGGTGAGGCGCACCTGGCGGCCGTCGCGCTCGAACAGCTGGCGCTGCAGGATGTCCTCTTCCAGGCGCTTCATCTGCATGCTCACCGCCGACTGGGTGCGGTTGACCACCTCGCCGGCGCGGGTGAAGCCGCCTTGCTCGGCGATGGCGACGAAGGTGCGCAGCACGTCCGCGTCGAGACTCTGATACTGGGACATGGCATCAATCTCCGAGATGCATGACATCAGAAACATTCGTTGGATTGATCTTAGGCCTGGGAAGAGACTGGAGCCATCCACAAGGAGGGCGTCAAGATGAAAGGTCATTTCAACGTTGCTCACCAGCCTGGGTCTACCCTCGGCCACCTGTTGCACGATGCCGGCGGGCGGCTGCTGCGCTGGTACGAGCTGCACCGCCAGCGCGACGAACTGGCGCGCCTGAGCGATGCCACGCTGCACGACCTGGGGTTGTCGCGGGCCGATATCCAGCAGGAGGCCGACCGGCATTTCTGGGAGGATCCGCTGCGTAAATGAAGAGGGCTACAATCGCGGGACAAGACCGCTTCCACAGCCGTGCGTGGGAGCGGGCTTGCCCCGCGATTGCGTCTTTACTGTCTGAACATCAGACGGAGCCCACCTCATGTCCCTCAGCCTGTCCATTTCCCAGGCCCGCCGCCTGGCCTTGTCCGCCCAGGGCTTCGGCAAGTCGCCCGGCGGCCCGCCGACCCTCGCCAGCCTCACGCGCATGTTCCAGCGCCTGGGCGTGGTGCAGATCGACTCGGTCAATGCCCTGGTGCGCTCCCACTACCTGCCGCTGTTCTCGCGCCTGGGCGACTACCCGCACGACCTGCTGGACCAGCTCGCCTGGGGTCGGCGTCGCCAGCGCCGATTGTTCGAATATTGGGGCCATGAAGCATCGCTGCTGCCGCTGGCGTTGTACCCGCTGATGCGCTGGCGCATGGCCCACGCCGCCGACGGCAAGGGCATCTACCGGCAACTGGCCGCGTTCGGCCGCGAGCGGCGCGAGGTGATCGAGCGGGTACTGGCGGCGGTGCGCGACCAGGGCGCGTTGGGCGCGGGCAGCCTGTCCACCCGCGAGGAGCGCGCCGGCCCCTGGTGGGACTGGAGCGAAGAAAAGCACGCGCTGGAATGGCTGTTCGCCGCCGGCGAGGTCACCGTGGCCGGGCGTCGCGGTTTCGAGCGCCTGTACGACCTGCCCGAGCGGGTGCTGCCGGCGGCCATCCTCGATCAGGCCCGGCCCAGTGAGGCCGAAGCGCACCAGGGCTTGCTGCTGCACGCCGCTGTTGCCCTGGGCGTGGCCACCGAACAGGACCTTCGCGATTACTTTCGCCTCTCGCCGCAGCAGAGCAAGGCCGCCCTGGCGGTATTGGTCGAGGACGGGCGCCTGCAGGCCTGTACCGTGCAGGGCTGGAAACAACCGGCCTATGTCGCGGGGGTGCCACGGATTCCCCGGCGCATCGAAGCCAGCGCCTTGCTCTCGCCGTTCGATTCGCTGGTCTGGGCGCGTGAGCGTACCGAGCGTCTGTTCGATTTTCGATACCGCCTGGAGATCTATACCCCGGCGCACAAGCGTGTGTACGGTTACTACGTGCTGCCGTTCCTTTATCGGGAGCGCATTGCCGCGCGGGTGGACCTGCGCGCCGAACGCGCCCACGGACGGTTGGCGGTGCATGCAGTGCACGAGGAACCGGCAGGGCTGGACGGGGAAGGGTATCTGGCGCTGGCGGCCAACTTGCAGCGGCTAGCCGCCTGGCTGGGGCTGGAGAGGGTGCAGCTCAACTGCCCCCGCGCCGAGGGCAGCCGGCTGCGTCAGGCATTGCTCAGCGGCGTACCTGCTTGAGGGTTTCGGCGATCAGGAACGCCAGCTCCAGCGACTGGTCAGCGTTCATCCGCGGGTCGCAGTGAGTGTGGTAGCGGTCGGACAGGGCGTCCTCGGTGATCGGCCGGGCGCCGCCGATGCACTCGGTGACGTTCTGCCCGGTCATCTCGATATGGATGCCGCCGGCGTGGCTGCCCTCGGCCTGGTGCACCTGGAAGAACTGCTTGACCTCGTCGAGGATCTGCGCGAAATCGCGGGTCTTGTAGCCGCTGCTGGCTTTGATAGTGTTGCCGTGCATCGGGTCGGAGCTCCACAGCACCTGGCGGCCCTCGCGCTGCACAGTGCGGATCAGCCCCGGCAGGTGGTCGCCTACCTTGCCGGCGCCCATGCGCACGATCAGGTTCAGGCGGCCCGGGTCGTTGTCCGGGTTGAGCACGTCGATCAGGCGGATCAGCTCCTCGGGATTCATGCTCGGGCCGACCTTGACCCCGATCGGGTTGTGCACGCCGCGCAGGAACTCGACATGGGCGCCATCGAGCTGGCGCGTGCGGTCGCCGATCCACAGCATGTGCGCCGAGCAGTCGTAGTAGTCGCCGGTCAGGCTGTCACTGCGCACGAAGGCTTCCTCGTAGTTGAGCAGCAACGCTTCGTGGGCGGTGAAGAAGCTGGTTTCACGCAGTTGCGGCGCGGTATCCAGGCCACAGGCGCGCATGAAGGCCAGGGTCTCGTCGATACGGTTGGCCAGTTGGTGGTACTTGTCGGCCAGCGCCGAGTTGGCGATGAAGTCCAGGTTCCACTTGTGCACCTGGTGCAGGTCGGCGAAGCCGCCCTGGGCGAAGGCGCGCAGCAGGTTGAGGCTGGCGGTGGCCTGGTGATAGGCCTGCAGCAGGCGCTCCGGGTCGGGGACGCGGCTTTTTTCGTCGAAGCCGATGCCGTTGACGATGTCGCCACGGTAGGCGGGCAGGGTGATGTCGCCGATGGTCTCGTCATTGGCCGAGCGCGGCTTGGCGAACTGGCCGGCCATGCGCCCGACCTTGACCACCGGGCAGCCGGCGGCGAAGGTCATGACGATGGCCATCTGCAGCAGCACCTTGAAGGTGTCGCGGATCTTCGCCGCGGAGAACTCGGCGAAGCTCTCGGCGCAGTCGCCGCCCTGCAGCAGGAACGCCCGACCCTGGGTCACTTCGGCGAACTGCCGGCGCAGCTCGCGAGCTTCGCCGGCGAACACCAGCGGCGGGTAGCTGGCCAGCGTCTGCTCCACCTTCAGCAGGTGCGCGGCGTCGGGGTAGATCGGTTGCTGCTGGATCGGCAGGGCGCGCCAGCTGTCAGGGGTCCATTGTCGGGTCATTGCAAGCTCTATCCATAAGTGTCGTTAAGGCCTGCCAGCCATGGTACGCCCGGGTGTGCTTGTTGCACCACCGGCATTGGCGGACAATGGGCGTTTTGCGCGGGCAGGTGGTAAGGATGGCGACGGAGCGGGAAGAGCGGCTGCTGGCACGGGTCGAGGACGCCTTTGGCGTCATCAGCGTGTACGAGGTGGATGACTATCGCTTCCTCGAGTTCGGCGACGCCATCGAGCAGAGCTGCACCTTCACCGCCGATCCGAGCTGGTTGGAGTACGACTACACCCGCGCCATGCTGGTCGGCGCGCTGTGTCACGCGCAGCCGGAGAGCGCGCTGTTCCTCGGCCTTGGCGCCGGCACCCTGACCCAGGCGTGCCTGAAGTTCCTGCCGCTGGAGGATGTCGAGGCCATCGAGCTGCGCCCCGACGTGCCGCGCCTGGCCATGGAGTACATGGGCCTGGACGATGACCCGCGGCTGTATGTGCGGGTGGGCGACGCCCTTGAGCTGCTACCCAGCGCGGAGAAGGCCGACCTGCTGTTCGTTGACCTTTATACCGACTATGGCCCCGGCGTCGGCCACCTGGCCTGGGGCTTCCTGGAAAACTGCCAGAAGCAGCTGAACCCCGATGGCTGGCTGGTGATCAACCAGTGGGCAGGGGACGACGGCAAGCCGCTGGGCGCGGCCTTGTTGCGTGGTTTGTATCACCGCCATTACTGGGAGCTGCCGGTGAAGGAGGGCAACGTGATCCTGCTGGTGCCGGCGGACCTGGAGCAGACGCTGGATATCGATGCCGTGCGGGCACGGGCCGAAGCTTTGGCGCCGCGTCTGGGCTATTCGCTGGAATACCTGATCAAGGAAATCCGCCCGGCGACCTGATGAGCCGCCCAACGCGATCCCTGTGGGAGCGGCCTCGTGTCGCGAAAGGGCCGCAGCGCGGCCCCGGGATATGTGCCCACCTCAAGATCGCCGGGGCCGCCTTGCGGCCCTTTCGCGACACAAGGCCGCTCCCACAGGGGATAGTTTCCCTGCGCGACAGCGTAGCCCGAAGGGCTGGGCGATCTTCTACAGGGAAACGATTCAGCCTGGATCCAATGTGGGTCTTGGCCGTCGAAATATTTCTCACAATTCACGGCTATTTCGGGTATAGTACGCGCCGGTCTTTTAGCGGACCTCAAAATCAGGTGGTGCAAATCCTCCGAATCCAGCTTCGGCTGCGCGTCCGCTAGGCGGACCTTCCCAAGACGTTCCTATTTCAATCGTTTTCGCAAATCCCCGCCGCCAAAGCTGCCTGGGTGACCGTTTGGTCTTTCAAGGCATGTGCAGCTTTGGAGCATGGGTCTTTGCGGATGCACCTAGAGGCAGACCCATGACCCAGGAAACCGGCGGATTCGCCGCTCTCGAACTCAATCCGAACATCGTTGCTGCCGTCCTGGCCACCGGCTATGAAGAGCCGTCGGCCATCCAGCAACAGTCGATCCCGATCATCCTCGCCGGTCACGACATGATCGGCCAGGCGCAGACTGGCACCGGCAAGACCGCTGCCTTCGCCCTGCCGATCCTCAACAAGATCGACGTGAGCAAGCGCGAACCGCAAGCCCTGATCCTGGCGCCAACCCGTGAGTTGGCGCTGCAAGTAGCCACCGCTTTCGAAACCTACGCCAAGCAGATGCCGGGCGTTAACGTGGTGGCCGTGTACGGTGGTGCCCCGATGGGCCCACAGCTGCGTGCCATTCGCAATGGCGCACAGATCGTCGTCGCCACCCCGGGCCGCCTGTGCGACCACCTGCGTCGCGACGAGAAAGTCCTGTCCACCGTCCAGTACCTGGTACTCGACGAAGCCGACGAGATGCTCAAGCTGGGCTTCATGGATGACCTCGAAGTGATCTTCGACGCCATCCCTGCCACCCGCCAGACCGTGCTGTTCTCCGCCACCCTGCCGGCCTCGATCCGTGCCATCGCCGAGCGCCACCTGCGCGAGCCGAAGCACGTCAAGATCCAGAGCAAGACCCAGACCGTGACCGCGATCGAGCAGGCCCACCTGATGGTCCACGCCGACCAGAAGATCCCGGCCGTGCTGCGCCTGCTGGAAGTGGAAGAGTTCGACGCGCTGATCGCCTTCGTGCGTACCAAGCAAGCCACCCTGGACCTGGCCGCCGCCCTGGAAGCCAAAGGCTACAAGGCTGCCGCGCTGAACGGTGACATCGCCCAGAACCAGCGTGAGCGCGTGATCGACTCGCTCAAGGACGGCCGCCTGGACATCGTCGTCGCCACCGACGTCGCTGCCCGTGGCCTGGACGTACCGCGCATCACCCACGTGTTCAACGTCGACATGCCGTACGACCCGGAGTCCTACGTGCACCGTATCGGCCGTACCGGCCGTGCCGGTCGCGATGGTCGTGCGCTGCTGCTGGTCACCCCGCGTGAGCGCCGCATGCTGCAGGTGATCGAGCGTGTCACCGGTCAGAAAGTCGCCGAAGCCCGCCTGCCTAACCCGCAAGCCGTGCTGGATGCACGCATCAAGAAACTGACCAAGAGCCTGGCGCCGCTGGTGGCCGAGTCCGAGGCCAGCCACGGCGAGCTGTTCGACCGCCTGACCGCCGACCTGGGCTGCACCCCGCGTGCCCTGGCCGCGGCCCTGCTGCGCAAGGCCACCAATGGCCAGGCGCTGGACCTGGCTTCGGTGGAGCGCGAGCAGCCGCTGGTGCCGACCTACACCCCGCGTGAGCGTGGTGAGCGTACCGAGCGCGGCGAGCGTCCGGACCGTGGTGACCGCGAGCGCCGCGCGCCGATGCCGCTGGCTGAAGGCCGCGTGCGTTGCCGTACCGCCCTGGGTGCCCGTGACGGCATCGCCGCCAAGAACCTGCTGGGCGCGATCCTCAACGAGGGTGGCCTGGCGCGTGACGCCATCGGTCGTATCCAGGTGCGTGACAGCTTCAGCCTGGTCGAGCTGCCGGAGGACGGCCTCGAGCGCCTGCTGACCAAGCTCAAGGACACCCGCGTGGCCGGCAAGCAGCTGAAGCTGCGTCGCTACCGCGAAGACTGATCCTAGTGCTGCAATAAAAAATCCCCGGCCTTTTGGTCGGGGATTTTTTTTGCCTGACGCTCAGCCGACCCCGATCCCTGTAGGAGCGGCCTCGTGCCGCGAAAGGGGCGCAACGCGCCCCCGGCGTACGTCAGTCGAACCGATAGATATCCATCCCCAACGCCCCCAGCGTAAACCCCTGGTGCACGATGCCAAACCGCCCGCCAGCCCCCATGGCGAAGAACAGCGGCAACAGATGCTCATCACTAGGATGATTGCGCACAGCAAACGGTGCCTGCCGCCGATAATCCACAAGCGCCGTCTCATCTCCGGCACTCAACCGATCCACCACCCAATCACGAAACGCCAGCGCCCAGGGCTCGACCGCATCCGGCCCGGCATGCCAGTCAAGCTCGCCCAGGTTATGGGTGATGCTGCCCGAGCCGACCAGCAGGATGCCTTCCTCGCGCAGTGCCGACAGCGCCCGGCCAACCTTCAGTTGCAGATCAGGACCGGCCTGGCTGGGCAGCGACACCTGAACCACCGGAATATCTGCCTCGGGATACATCAGTGACAGCGGCACCCAGGCACCATGGTCGAAGGGCCGCTGCCCATCCAGCCGGGCCCCGAGAAGTTCGGACAGCCGCCTGGCCAGCGCCGGCTCGCCGGGCGCCGGGTACTGCACCGCATACAGCGCTGGCGGAAAACCATGGAAGTCATGCCAGGTCGGCGGCTGCGGGTTGCTCATCACCAGCAGTTCGCGGCTCTCCCAGTGCGCCGACACCACCACGATCGCCTTCGGCCGGGGCAGTGCGCGCGCCAGCGCGGCCAGGGCCGGGCCGCTGGCGCCGGGTTGCAGGGCGAGCATGGGCGATCCATGGGAGATGAACAGGCTGGGCAGCATGGCGGGGTCCTGGCAGGTAAGATGCTGCCATCTTCGATCAGCCTTCGATCGAGATCCAATATAAGTTTTCACAGGCTTTTATCGAAAAACCGGGAGGAATCATGGAGCCAGCGTTCTGGCACAAACGGTGGGCGGACAACCAGATCGGCTTTCACCAACCGCAGGTGAACCCGTACCTGCAGGCGCACTGGCCGACGTTGGGGCTGGTCCAGGGCGCGCGGGTGCTGGTGCCGCTGTGTGGCAAGAGCCTGGACCTGCTCTGGCTGGCTGCCCAGGGCCATCGGGTGTTGGGGGTGGAGCTGTCGCGCAGGGCAGTGGCGGACTTCTTCACCGAACATGGTTTGGTGGCGCAAATTTCTCGGCACGGTGCCTTCGAGGTGTGGCGCAGCGACGAGGTGGAGCTGTGGTGCGGGGATGTGTTCGCTTTGCGCGCCGAGGATCTGGCGGAGTGCGCGGGGATGTATGACCGGGCGGCGTTGATCGCCTTGCCGCTGGCGATGCGCGAGCGCTACATGGCGTTGTTGGGTGAGCGGTTGCCGGCGGCCTGTCGGGGGCTGCTGGTGACCCTGGATTACGACCAGGGCTTGATCGACGGGCCGCCGTTCTCGGTGCCGGACGCCGAAGTGCGGGCAGGGTTTGCCGGGTGGCGGGTCGACGAGGTCGAGGCGCGGGAGATCCTCGACGAGAGTCCGAAGTTTCTCACAGCTGGTGTCGAAAGTTTGGTTGAGCGAGTCTACAACGTTCGGCGTTGAAGCCATCGCGGGGCAAGCCCGCTCCCACGCCTGCACCAAACGGGCTGGCGTGGGAGCGGGCTTGCCCCGCGATGAGGCCGGTACCGGCAATGAAAAAGGGCGACCGAAGTCGCCCTTTCTTGTTGCTGCCAGGATCAGCCGCGACGGCGCAGCGCGTCGATGCGGTCTTCCAGCGGCGGGTGGCTCATCAGCAGGCCGGCCAGGCCATGCTTGAGGCCGCCATTGATGCCGAAGGCCTTCATGGTGTCGGGCATGTGCACTGGCAGGCCCTGTTCCGAGCGCAGGCGCTGCAGTGCGCCGATCATCGCGCCGGTACCGGCCAGGTGGGCGCCGGCTTCGTCGGCGCGGAACTCGCGGCGACGCGAATACCACATGACGATGATGCTGGCGAGGATACCCAGTACCAGTTCGGCGACGATGGTCGCGATGAAGTAGGCGATGCCGTGGCCTTCTTCGTTCTTGAAGATCACCCGATCGACGAAGTTGCCGATGATACGGGCGAAGAACATCACGAAGGTGTTCACTACGCCCTGCACCAGCGCCATGGTGACCATGTCGCCGTTGGCCACGTGGCCGATCTCGTGGGCCAGCACCGCACGCACCTCATCGGGCGAGAAGCGCTCCAGCAGGCCCTGGGAGACGGCAACCAGCGCGTCGTTGCGGTTCCAGCCGGTGGCGAAGGCGTTGGCCTCGTAGGCCGGGAAGATACCCACCTCGGGCATCTTGATGCCGGCCTCGCGGGACAGCTCCTCGACGGTCTGCAGCAGCCACTGTTCGTGGCGGGTGCGGGGCTGGGTGATGATCTGGGTGCCGGTGGTCATCTTCGCCATCCACTTGGAGATGAACAGCGAGACGAGCGAGCCAGCGAAACCGAACACGGCGCAGAAGACCAGCAGCTGGCCGAGGTTGAGGTCAACCCCGTTGGCCGCCATGAACCCGTTGAAGCCGAACAGGCTCAGGGTAATGCTTGCAACCAGCACCACCGCGAGGTTGGTGGCTACAAACAACAGAATGCGCATCATGGTTGTTACGTTCTCCTGACGGATAAGTTCGTTGCGTACTGCGGGGTATATAAGGGGGAGGGCGCGGCTATTCAACCGGGCGACTATTTCAAACTGTGTACGCGAGGAGTATGGCAGAGGATGCCGGGCGTACCGTGGGATAGAGCGTTGCAGGATGTAAGGCAAAAGCATCGCGGGGCAAGCCCGCTCCCACGCCAGCTAGCGTGGGAGCGGGCTTGCCCCGCGATGACGGTATCGCTTACTGCGAATAAGTGCGCAGGAAGTTACCGATCCGGCCAATGGCCTGTTCCAGGTCATCCACCCGCGGCAGCGTCACCACGCGGAAGTGGTCCGGCCATGGCCAGTTGAACGCCGTGCCCTGGACGATCAGCAGCTTTTCCGACAGCAGCAGGTCGAGCACGAACTTCTCGTCGTTGAAGATCGGGCAGACCTTCGGGTCGATCTTCGGGAACGCGTACAACGCGCCCATCGGCTTGACGCAGCTCACCCCGGGGATGGCATTGAGCAGCTCGTAGGTGCGGTTGCGCTGCTCCAGCAGGCGGCCCGGCGGCAGCACCAGGTCGTTGATGCTCTGGTAGCCGCCCAGGGCGGTCTGGATCGCGTGCTGGGCCGGCACGTTGGCGCACAGGCGCATGTTGGCCAGCATGTCGATGCCTTCGATGTAGCTCTGGGCGTGGTGCTTGGGCCCGGAGATGATCAGCCAGCCGGAGCGGAAGCCCGCCACCCGGTACGACTTGGACAGGCCGTTAAAGGTCAGGCACAGCAGGTCCGGGGCCAGCGACGCGGTGCTGATGTGCACGGCCTCGTCGTAGAGGATCTTGTCGTAGATCTCGTCGGAGAACACCACCAGGTTGTGCTGGCGCGCCAGTTCCAGCATGCCCAGCAGCAGCTCTTTCGAGTAGACCGCGCCCGTCGGGTTGTTCGGGTTGATGATCACCAGGGCCTTGGTGTTCGGGGTGATCTTGGCCTTGATGTCGTCCAGGTCCGGGAACCAGTCGGCCTGCTCGTCGCACAGGTAGTGCACCGGCTTGCCGCCGGCCAGGCTCACCGCGGCGGTCCACAGCGGGTAGTCGGGGGCCGGGATCAGCACCTCGTCGCCGTTGTTGAGCAGCGCTTGCATCGACATCACGATCAGCTCGGAGACACCGTTGCCGAGGTAGATGTCCTCGATGGTGACGCCTTCGATTTCCTTCTGCTGGCAGTACTGCATCACCGCCTTGCGCGCGCTGAACAGACCCTTGGAGTCGCTGTAGCCCTGGGCGGTGGGCAGGTTGCGGATCACGTCCTGGAGGATCTCGTCCGGCGCCTCGAAACCAAACGGCGCCGGGTTGCCGATGTTCAGCTTGAGGATGCGGTGGCCTTCCTCTTCCAGGCGTTTGGCGTGCTTGAGCACTGGGCCGCGAATGTCGTAGCAGACATTGGCGAGCTTGTTCGATTTGCTGAACTGCATGATGAGATCCCGAGTGAGAATACGCGCCGCCCTTGCTCGAAAGGTTTGAAAGGGCGGGAAGCGGGTGCCAGACTGGCTGCCTTGCACACGAAGCCAACTAATATACGTGCCACCCGCGCCAGGGAAAAGCCGGTGCGAGGTGAAAATCAGCCTGCCGAGGTCCCACCATGCAAAAGATCGACAAAACCCTGGACGAATGGCGCGCCATGCTCGATCCGGCCCAGTACCAGGTGTGCCGGCTCAAGGGCACCGAGCGGCCGTTCAGCGGCAAGTACAACAGCGAGCGCCGCGACGGCATCTACCACTGCATCTGCTGTGACCTGCCGCTGTTCGACGCCAAGACCAAGTTCGATTCCGGTTGCGGCTGGCCGAGCTTCTACGCGCCGATCGAGGAGGCCGCGATGATCGAGATCCGCGACACTTCCCACGGCATGATCCGCACCGAAGTCACCTGCGCCCAGTGCGACGCCCACCTGGGTCATGTATTTCCCGACGGCCCGCCGCCGACCGGGCTACGCTACTGCATCAACTCGGTGTGCCTGGACCTCAAGCCACGCGATTGACGGAGAGCGAACATGGCCGATGCGCTGCTGGACATTCCCTGCGTCACCCTCGGTGGCGAACAGAAAGTGCTGGGCGACTTCGCCGGCAAGGCGCTGCTGGTGGTCAACACCGCCAGCCAGTGCGGTTTCACCCCGCAGTACAAGGGCCTCGAACGCCTGTGGCAGGACTACCGCGACCAGGGCCTGGTGGTGCTGGGCTTCCCCTGCAACCAGTTCGGCAAGCAGGAGCCGGGCGACGCCCGCGAGATCGCGCAGTTCTGCGAGCTCAACTTCGGCGTGAGTTTCCCGCTGTTTCGCAAGATCGAGGTCAACGGTCCCGGTGCCCATCCGCTGTTCGCCGAGCTCAAGCGCCGCGCGCCGGGCGTGCTGGGCACGCAAAAGATCAAGTGGAACTTCACCAAGTTCCTGGTCGACCCACGCACCGGCAAGGTCAGCCGCTTTGCCCCGACCACCAAGCCCGAGGCACTGAAATCGGCGATCGAGCCGCTGCTCAACCGCTGACCGGCACCCAGTGCTCGATCAGCGCCAGCAGCTCCTCGCGGCGGAACGGCTTGGCCAGGTAGTCGTTCATGCCCGCGGCGCGGCAGCGCTCGCGCTCCTCGGGCATGGCGTTGGCGGTCAGCGCGACGATCGGCAACTCCGGCCAGCGGCTGCTCTGGCGAATGCGCCGGCTGGCCTCGTAGCCATCCATCACCGGCATGTTGCAGTCCATCAGCACCAGGTCGAAGCTGCCTTGCTCCAGGCAGTCCAGGGCCTCCTGGCCGTGGGCGGCCACCTGCACCTGACAGCCGAGCTTGGCCAGCATGCCCTTGGCCACCAGCTGGTTCACCGGGTTGTCCTCCACCAGCAGGATGCGCGCCCTGAGCTCGCGCGAGGCCGGCACCTCGTGGGGTAGGGGCGCGTTGGGCTCGCCCTGCAAGGTGCGGCGCAGGGTCTGGTACAAGGCATTGCGTGCCAGGGGGCGGGCCAGTTGCTGCAAGGGCGCCAGTTGCTCGGCCTGCTCGGTGGGCAGGAAGTTGCCGTAGGCGGTCACCAGCAGGATCGGCGCCTCGATGGCCGGGCGCAGGTCGAGCACGTGGTCCAGGTCATCGGTAATCAGCAGGTCGACGGCCGTGCCGGCCAGGTCCTTGGCATCCTCATGACGCACGTATTCCAGCCCCCAGCGCGGCAACAGCCCCGCCAGCAGCTCGGCCAGGCCACTGCCGGGGTTGCCCAGGGCCACCACCCGCCCGTTCAATGGCGCCGGCGGAATCGCCTCGGTGTGCGCCGGTAGCGGCAGGTCGGCGCTGAAGCGGCTGCCGAAGCCGGTTTCGGACTGGATATGCAGATGCCCCTGCATGGCCTGGCACAGGTTGCGGGTCAGGGCCAGGCCCAGGCCGGTGCCGCCGTACTGGCGAGTGATGCCGGCGCCGGCCTGGGTGAACGGCTGGAAGATCCGCGCCTGGGCTTCCTCGGGGATGCCGATGCCGGTGTCGCTCACCTCCAGGCGGATGCCGCCGACGATGCTGCTCAGGCGCACGTCGACGCGGCCGAAACGGGTGAACTTGAGGGCGTTGGACAGCAGGTTGCTGACGATCTGCCGCACCCGGGTCGGGTCGCCCAGCACCGTGCTGGGGAAGTCCGGGGCGACCAGGCAGGTCAGTTCGACGCTGGGCGCGGCATTTTGCGACAGCAGGTTGGCGGTGTCTTCGACCATGGCGCCGAGGTCGAACGGAATGCGTTCGAGCTCCAGCTGGCCGGCGTCGAACTTGGACAGGTCGAGGATATCGTTGAGCAGTTCCACCAGCACCTTGCCCGAGTCGTGGGCGATAGACAACTGCTGGCGCTGCTCGGGCGCCAGGCCACTGTCCAGGGCCAGGGCGATCATGCCCAGCATGCCGTTGAGCGGGGTGCGGATCTCGTGGCTCATGTTGGCCAGGAAGGCAGCGCGGGCCTGGGCCATGTCCAGGGCGCGCTGGCGCGCTTCGTCCAGCTCCTGGTTGGACAGGCTCAGGCGGCTGTTGCTGGCCTTGAGCTCGGTGGTGCGCGCCGAGACGATGTCTTCCAGCTCGTTGAGGTACTGGGTCAGGCGGTTCTCGGCGGTGCGCCGTTGCTGGATCTCGGTGGCCATGCTGACGAACTGTTGGTTGGCGACCCGCACCAGCACGCCAATCTCGTCGTTCTCATGGCCCCTGGGGCAATCCACGCGGTTCTGCCTGGGCGTGCGCGCATCGTTGCCGCTGAGCGCGCCGATCACCGTCACCAGCGGCTTGGTCAGCATCAGGTAGAACAGCCCCAGAAGGATGCCGGTAAGCACCAGGCTGCGGGCGAAGCCGTTGACCAGGGTGACCCCGGCCCGATCGAGGAAGCGCGCGCCGAAGGTGTAGGTGTCGACATCCAGGTAGAGGGTGCCGAGGTATTCATCGGGCATGTGGGCGAGGAACAGCCGGTCCTGGAACTGGCGCTGCTCGCCGAACAGGAAGTCCGACAGCGCTCGGTAGCGGCTTTCCATGCTGGGCCGCTGCACGTCGGCCAGCACCGTATCGTTGTTGTCGATCAGCCGCGCGCGGATCAGCGCCGGCGATTTCAACAGGCCGCCGGTCAGCTCCTGGGCCAGTTCCGTGTCGATGTTGTAGGCGATGCGCGAGGCCGTGTCGTGGCTGATCTTCAGCAGTGCCTGAATTTCACGGTTGATGGAGGCGTCTTCGCTGGCATAATCGATGCCGATCTGGATGAGACTGAGCAATGTTCCCAGGATGAAGCCGACCAGGACTGTCAACCGGGCTTGCTTGTATGACAGGCGATTGGTGAACTTGATATCCATGGGTCCCAAGCCGGTTACTTGCTCCGTGCGCTGCGCAAGCATAGCCGATCAGCCCTGGCTGCTGGCGGGTCTGTCTGTTCATTTCAGTTGTTCGTCGATAGTGGGTCGCTGCGCGCCCCCAAAAACTGAAATCAATAGGAGTCGTCATGGACGCCCGTCTCAATGCTTTCCTCGACCGCGCCGAATCGGTCCTCGCCCGCCTCGAACCCTTGCTGCCGGCCCCGCGCCCGGACATCGACTGGACCCGCACCCTGGCCGCCCGCTGGCAACGCGACGGCCGCAGCGGCTACCTGATGCCGCTGGAGGTCAGCCTCGACATCCGCCTGTCCGACCTGATCGGCGTCGACCAGCAGCGTGAACAGCTGGGCCGCAATACCCACCAGTTCATCAACGGCATGCCGGCCAACCACGCCCTGCTGTGGGGCTCGCGCGGCACCGGCAAGTCGTCGCTGGTGCGTGCGCTGCTGGCCGAGCATGCGGGCCAGGGCCTGCGCCTGATCGAAATCGAACGCGACCACCTGGCTGACCTGCCGCGGGTGGTCGAGCAACTGCACAAGCTCGAGCAACGCTTCATCCTGTTCTGCGACGACCTGTCGTTCGAAGCCGGGGAGGGCGACTACCGGGTGCTCAAGAGCGTGCTCGACGGCTCGCTGGAGCAGGCCCCGGACAACGTGCTGCTGTACGCCACCTCCAACCGCCGCCACCTGGTGCCGGAGAAGCAGAGCGACAACGAGAACTGGAAGATGGTCGACGGCGAGCTGCACCCCAACGAGGCGGTGGAGGACAAGATCGCCCTGTCCGACCGCTTCGGCCTGTGGCTGTCGTTCTACCCGTTCAGCCAGGAGCATTTCCTCAACGTGGTCGAGCACTGGATCGGCCAGCTGGCGCGCCCGGCCGGGCTGCAGTGGCAGCGCAGCGAAGCGCTCGACATCCTCGCCGTGCGCTGGGCCACCGGCCGCGGCAACCGTAATGGCCGTTGTGCCTATCAGTTCGCCCGCTACTGGGTCGGGCTGCAATTGCTGGAGCAGAAATAAATGATCGACCTCAACGCCAGTGGCCAAGGCCTCGACGGCTACGACCTGCTGGCCGCGCAAGTGCAGGCGCTGTTCGCCGACGAACGCGACTTCATCGCCAACGCCGCGCAGTTCTCGGCCTTCCTGTACAACCAGGTAGAGGACCTGAACTGGGCGGGCTTCTATATCAATCGCAACGAAGAGCTGGTGCTCGGCCCGTTCCAGGGCCAGGTGGCGTGCGTGCGCATCCCGTTCAGCCGGGGCGTGTGCGGCGCCGCGGCGGCCACCCGCACGACCCAGCGGGTCGAGGACGTGCATGCGTTTCCCGGGCATATCGCCTGTGACAGCGCGTCCAACAGCGAGTTGGTGATCCCGTTGGTCAAGGCCGGCAGGCTGATCGGCGTGCTGGATCTGGACAGCCCGAAGCTGGCGCGTTTCAGTGCGGCCGACCAGGCGGGGCTGGAGCGATTGGTCGAGGTGTTCCTCGAGTTGACCGATTGCTGAAATGAAGAAGGGGCCTGCGAAGGCCCCTTTCTTTATCAAGATCGCTGGGGCTGCTTTGCAGCCCTTTCGCGGCACAAGGCCGCTCCTACAGGCGACCGCGATCCCTGTAGGAGCGGCCTTGCGCCGCGAAAGGGGCGCTACGCGCCCCCAGAATCCCAATCAGTCGTAAATGACCTTCTTCTTCCAGGTCTCATCCTCATCAGTCTTGAGCCCCTGGGTCAGCGCGTTCTGTTCATTCTCCGCCGGCTCCATCTGGTCCAGCACCTGGGCATTGGCCCGGTTCAGCAGTTTCTCAAGGTAAGTCAGCTGCTCTTCATACTGCTTGGGCTCAGGCTGCTTGCGCAGGTACTGCACGCCGCGTTCGAACGCCAGGCGCGCCTGCCCTGGCTGGTTCTGCTGCAGGGCCTGCTGGCCGAGGTTGTTGAAGAACTCGATATGCAGCAGCACCAGGATATGGCGAATCTCCTTGACCCAGTACTTGCCTTCGTTGGTCGCCAGGAAGCCTTCCTGGGTGGCGCGCACGATCTGGTTGTGCAGCAGTTCCAGCAAAAAGCGCACATCCTTGGCCTTGACCTCGGTGTGGATAGGCGAGGGCGGGTTGCTCACCGGGATCCTCTCGCCCTGGCCGATCAGCCCTTCCAGCTCGGCGATGCGCGCCTTGAGGTCGCCACTGTGCTTGTCCAGGGCCAGCTGGCGCTGGTTGAGGTTCAGTTCGAGGCGGGTCAGCAGCAGCTTGAGCGCGGGCGTCATGAACTGCCCAGGGAAGGTCTCGGTGATTTCGCCGCAGCGGCGCAGGCGGTCGGCCAGCTCGACCTTGAGCCGTGCACGCTCGAGCTTGCCGTTCTCGACCACATTGTTGAGGTAGCCGATCACGATCAGCAGCGCGATACCCGCAACGATAAGCAGGGTGATCAGAAGTGGTGTCACCGTTAACGCCTCATGAAGAAGTTTTGCATCTATCGAGAGTGTAGTGAGTCCGCCCGAAAGCGAACAGTGCAGCCTGGCGGAACAGCCTGCGCTCCATTGAATCTGTGGCGGATTCGTGGGAGCGGGCTTGCCCCGCGATGAGGCCCTCAAGCCTTGCCTATATGTATCGGCCCGTAATCCAAAACCTACAGATAGTGGCACATCGCTACGAGCTTGCCGAGCCAACGTCAGAAAAGCAACGCCAATCCCCGGACGCATCCTGCACCACCGCCCATGACGACGGGAAGTCATTGATTTAAATAAATTTCTACAAAGGGGTTGACGACCTTTCAAGGCATCCATAGAATGCGCGCCACTTGCAGCGTAAAGCACACAGCGAAACGCGGCAGGGAGTGAAAGCAAGCAGTACTTCAAAAGGTAGTGCGAGCAGCGTGTCCCCTTCGTCTAGTGGCCTAGGACACCGCCCTTTCACGGCGGTAACAGGGGTTCGAGTCCCCTAGGGGACGCCATATTTGCGGGAATAGCTCAGTTGGTAGAGCACGACCTTGCCAAGGTCGGGGTCGCGAGTTCGAGTCTCGTTTCCCGCTCCA
>NZ_JABWRI010000040.1:0-47919 GCF_014268865.1 Pseudomonas sp. BW16M2
CGGACGACTTGCCGGCCTCGATGGTGACGGTCTGGCCATTGGACAGGGTGACGGTGACCGGGGTCTGGGCCGGGTTGTTCAAGGTCACGGTGTAGGTGATCACGCCACCTTCGGTCACGCTCGGGGTCGCGGTGAGCGTGGCGGTGGTGGTGTCGATGGTGTCGGTGACCTGGGTCACCGCCGGGGTGGTGCTTGGCGTGACGATCAGGCCGTTACCGCCAGTCGTGCCGGTAATGGTCGCGGAGATCTGGCCGCCATCGATGTAGGGCGTGTCGTTGGCCGGGATGTTGACGTTGACGGTGCCGGTGGTCTGGCCGGCCGGGATCACGATGACGGCGCCGTTGGACAGGGTCACGGTCAGGTTGGTCAGCGGTGGCTGGCCTACGGTGGCGGTATAGACGATGACGCCACCCGCCTCGGTGATCGTGGGGGTGGCGCTCAGGGTCAGCCCTGTCGTGAGTGGGACGTTGGTCGTGTTGGTGCTGGCAGCGTTGCCGTCCAGCCCGCCCAGCTCCTCGACCGCCAGGCCGTTGGCGAAGCCTATCGGGCCGGTGGGGAAGCCGATGCTCGGGTCGACCACCCCGGCGGTCTCCTCGAGCAGGACGAAGCTGTGCCCGCCGCCAACCGAGCCGCCGCCTGCCGCGGCCGGGCCGGCTGCGGTGGCTTCGAGTTCGGTGGTCGGGTCGACACCGGCGGCGATGGCCTGTTGCAGCTCTTCGACCGAGGGCGCGGCTTGCGCGGTGGCCTGGCTCAGGTCAGTGCTGCTGTCGGGCGCGTCGGCGCTCCACTGTGTGTCGCGGCCCAGGTCGAGCACGCGGCCGTCGGCCAGCTCCAGGGTGACCGCGCCGCCCGCGCCGGTGTCTACCTGTTCACCCGCCAGCAGGCGATCGCCTTCGATCAGTACGCGCCGGATGCCTTCTGGGGAAACTGCGATGACTTGGCCAACAATGCTTTTGACGATGGCGACAACAGTGCTCATTGGACTCTCCGGGCTACCTGTTCAGTTGGCTTCCATGCCTGGCCGGCGTTCGAGGGCGGCGACTGATGGAATGTTTCAAATATGTTTTTGACGCTGATTTGCGTCAATTTTACGTCTATAATTTCTGGCTATTAAGTTTATGCCAAACTATTGACCTTCTGGCTGCCATCCTAAACAATCGCCAAGGTAATGTCACATTGATATTTGGCCAGCAAAGCCCTTTCTTTCGTATTAATCGCACTGCCTATTCGGAAGCTTCCTACATACAGGATCAGGGTTTGCCATTTTCCAAGGCAGGCACGGCTTCGGCTGTGATTTGGGACAACAGCTCTCTCGGGAACCAGTAAAAATGCGTGCGTCACTGTTCACCGCTCTTCCTTTCGCTCTCGCCGCCACATTCGTTCAAGCACAAACCTTGCCCGAAGCCATGCAGAAGGCGCTCGAGGTCCATCCGGAAATCCAGGCCGGCGTGAACGCCCGCACGGCTGCGGACTATCAGCTGCGCGCCGCCCAGGGCGGCTATTTGCCGCGGGTCGACGTGACCGCCGGCTATGGTCGTGAGGGCACCGACAGCCCGAGCACCCGCAACCGCTGGGAGACCCTGAACCGTGGCGAGTCGGCCATCCGCCTGCGGCAGATGGTCTTCGACGGCTTCGCCACCTCCAGCGAGGTCGGCCGTCAACAGGCCACCGTCAACGCCCGCGCTTACTCCCTGCTGGGGACCTCCGAGCGCACCGCCCTGACCGTCGCCCAGGTCTACCTGGACGTGCTGTCGCGCCGCGAGATGGTGCGCCTGGCCGAAGACAACCTGCGCAACCACGAGCGCATCCTCGACCAGATCAAGCTGCGCACCAGCCGTGGCGTCGGCCGCCTGGCCGACCTCGACCAAGCCGAGGCGCGCCTGGCCCAGGCCCGCAACAACCTGATCACCGAGCAGACCAACCTGGCCGACGCCAACACCAACTACCTAAGCGTCGTCGGCCAAATGCCCGACGAGTTAAGCACGCCCGCGCCATTTGTCGACCTGCTGCCGGCCACCCTCGACGAGGCCCGCCACCAGCTGGTCGAGGAAAGCCCGATCCTGCGCTCGGCCGAGTCGGACATCGCCGCCGCCGAGAAGCAATACGAAGCCGCAAAGTCTACGTTCTATCCACGATTCGATGCTGAACTCGGACGAACGGCCGACAACAACCTCGACGGCGCCGTCGGCCACAACAACGAATGGCAGGCCATGCTGCGCATGAACTTCAATTTGTATGCCGGTGGCAGCAACAAGGCCGACCTGGAATCGAAGTCGTACCTGGCCAACCAGGCCCTGGACATTCGCAACAACGCCTTGCGCCAGCTCAATGAGGAGTTAGGCTTGGCATGGAATGCTCTGGAGAACGCCAACGCCCAGGTGCCGATCGCCCAGCAGTACGTCGATCACAGCAACCGCGTGCGCAGCGCCTACCAGCAGCAGTTCGGCCTGGGCGAGCGTACCTTGCTCGACCTGCTCGACAGCGAGAATGAAACCTTCACCGCCCAGCGTCGTCTGGTAGAGGTGAAGAACACACAAATGTTTACTCAGTATCGAATCAAGGCGACCATTGGTCAGCTGCTCAAGAGCCAGGGTGTCGTAGCACCGATGGCGTCCGTTGTGCAGAACGACCTGAAACCCAAGGTGAACCTGCCAGGCATGAACTGAAAGGCGCACCTTGAATCACCCCCGCAAGGATGAAGAGAGCGCCGCGTGGAATCCGAAGTCAGTCGAGTCCAACTCAGCCACGATCCACGCAGTCAGCATGACGACCCGCTGCTGGACAGTCTGCTGACCCTGTGTGTCCTGCACCAGAAGCCCGCCAGCCGGGCCATGCTGACCACCGGGCTGCCCTTGCCCTCGCAGCGCCTGACCCCCGAGCTGCTGCCCCGTGCAGCCGCCCGGGCCGGGCTGCAGGGGCGTCTGCTGCAGCGCAAGCTCGAGCAGATCCCCAGCATCGCCATGCCGGCGATGCTGCTGCTCAAGGAAGGCCGTTGCGCGGTCCTGCTCGGCTGGGAGAACGAAGACACCGCGCGCCTGCTGCTCAGCGAGAGCGACGGCGGTGAGGTGCATGTCACCCGTGAGGCGTTGCAGGGCGACTACAGCGGCAAGGTGTTCTTCGCCCAGCCGCAGCACAAGTTCGACGTCAACCACGGCAACCTGATCCCGCGCGCGCGCTCGTGGTTCCGCGACACCCTGCTGCGCAGCAAGTGGCTGTACATCGACGCCATCGCCGCCAGCCTGGTGATCAACCTGATCGCCCTGGCCGCGCCGCTGTTCGTGATGAACGTGTACGACCGCGTGGTGCCCAACCAGGCCACCTCGACCCTGTGGGTGCTGGCCATCGGCATTGCCGGTGCCTATGTCTTCGACCTGATTCTCAAGGGCCTGCGCAGCCTGTGCCTGGACCTGGCCGGCAAGAAGACCGACCTGATCATCTCGGCGACGCTGTTCGAGCGCATCGTCGGGATGTCGATGAAGTACCGCCCGGCGCGGGTCGGCAGCTTTGCCCAGAACATCCATGAGTTCCAGGGCCTGCGCGACTTCCTCGCCTCGCTGACCCTGACCAGCCTGATCGACCTGCCGTTCACGTTCCTGATCCTCATGGTCATCGCCATCATCGGCGGGCACCTGGTGTGGATCCCGATCCTGGCCTTCCCGTTGGCGTTGGGCATCGGCTATGCCCTGCAGAAGCCGTTGATGGCAACCATGGAGCGCACCATGGCCCTGGCCTCCGAGCGCCAGTCGAGCCTGATCGAGACCCTCGCCGGGCTTGATGCGGTCAAGGTCAACAACGCCGAGAGCGAGCGCCAGTACATGTGGGAGCAGACCCTCGGCACCCTGAGCCGCCTGGAGCTGCGGGTTAAGGTGCTGTCGGGCCTGGCCATGAACATCACCGCGCTGATCCAGCAACTGGCCGGCGTGGCGATGATCTGCGTGGGCGTGTACCTGATCATCGATGGCAACCTGAGCATGGGTGGCCTGGTGGCCTGCTACATGCTCAGCGGTCGCGCCCTTGGCCCGCTGGGCTCGCTGAACGGCCTGCTGGCCCGCTACCAGCAGGCCAAGGTGACCATGGTCGCCACCGACCAGATGATGGAACTGCCCCAGGAGCGTAACTTCGAAGAGCGCCCACTGAGCCGCCAGGTGCTGCAGGGCGCCATCGAGTTCCGTGGGGTCGAGTTCACCTACCCGAACCAGCAGAACCAGGCGCTCAAGGGCATCAACCTGAACATCCGCCCGGGCGAGAAGGTCGGCATCATCGGCCGCAGCGGCTCGGGCAAGAGCTCCCTGGCCAAGCTGATCGTCGGCCTGTACGAACCGGACAACGGCTCGCTGCTGGTCGATGGCGTGGACATCCGCCAGATCGACGTCAGCGAACTGCGCCACAACATCGGCTACGTGCCCCAGGACATCCAGCTGCTGGCCGGCACCCTGCGCGACAACCTGGTCAGCGGCGCCCGCTACATCGAGGATGAACTGATCCTCCAGGCCGCGGAACTGGCCGGCGTGCATGAGTTCGCCCGCCTGCACCCCGACGGCTATGAGCTGCAGGTCGGCGAGCGTGGCCAGAACCTCTCCGGCGGCCAGCGGCAGAACGTCGCCCTGGGTCGGGCGCTGCTGCTCAACCCGCAGATCCTGCTGCTCGACGAGCCCACCAGCGCCATGGACAACACCGGCGAGGAGCGTCTCAAGCAGCGCCTGGCCGCGGTGATCGAGAACAAGACCGTGTTGCTGGTCACCCACCGGGCGTCGTTGCTGTCGCTGGTGGACCGGTTGATCGTCATCGATCGTGGACAGATTGTCGCGGATGGCCCGAAAGCCGCCGTCATGGATGCGCTGAAGAAGGGGCAGATCAGTGTTGCATAAGCTGGATATCGGGCGTTTCAAGGACAACCTGCGCCGCTACTTCAAGGGCTCCGAGTCGCTGGCCGGCCAGCCGCTGCCCGAGGTCAACAAGGCGTTGATCGAGGACGCGCCACGGGTGGTGCGCCTGACCATCTGGGGCGTGATCGCGTTCTTCCTGTTCCTGATCATCTGGGCCAGCGTCGCGCCCATCGACGAGGTGACGCGCGGGGAGGGCAAGGCCATCCCGTCGTCCAAGGTGCAGAAGATCCAGAACCTCGAGGGCGGCATCGTCGCCGAGATCTTCGCCAAGGAAGGGGAGATCGTCGAGGTCGGCCAGCCGCTGCTGCGCCTGGATGAAACCCGCTTCGCCTCCAACGTCGACGAGACCGAGGCCTCGCGCCTGGCCATGGCCCTGCGCGTGCAGCGCCTGACGGCCGAGGTCGAGGACAAGCCGTTGCAGATCGACGAAGAGCTGCGCAAGGCCGCGCCGAGCCAGGCCGCCAACGAACAATCGCTGTACCAGAGCCGTCGCCAGCAGCTGCAGGACGAGCTTGGCGGCTTGCAGCAGCAGTTGGTGCAGAAGCAGCAGGAGCTGCGCGAGTTCAACTCCAAGCGCGCCCAGTACGCCAACAGCCTGCAGTTGCTGCGTCAGGAAATCGCGATGTCCGAGCCGCTGGTGGCCCAGGGCGCGATCTCCCAGGTCGAGGTGCTGCGCCTGCGTCGCGCCGAGGTCGAGAACCGTGGCCAGATGGACTCCACCGCCCTGGCCATCCCCCGTGCCGAAGCGGCGATCAAGGAAGTCGAGAGCAAGATCGAGGAGACCCGCGGCAAGTTCCGCAGCGAGGCCCTGACCCAGCTCAACGAGGCCCGCACCGAGCTGAACAAGGCCACCGCCACCAGCAAGGCGCTGGACGACCGCGTGCACCGCACCATGGTCACCTCGCCGGTACGCGGCATCGTCAAGCAGCTGCTGGTCAACACCATCGGCGGGGTGATCCAGCCGGGCAGCGACATCATCGAGATCGTGCCGCTGGACGACACCCTGGTGGTCGAGGCGAAGATCCTGCCCAAGGACATCGCCTTCCTGCACCCGGGCCAGGAAGCCACGGTCAAGTTCACCGCCTATGACTACACCATCTACGGCGGCATGAAGGCCAAGCTCGAGCAGATCGGCGCCGACACCATCACCGACGAAGACAAGAAGACCACCTACTACCTGATCAAGTTGCGTACCGACAAGAGCCACCTGGGCACGGACGAGAAGCCGCTGCTGATCATCCCGGGGATGGTGGCGACGGTGGATATCATGACCGGCAAGAAGACCATCATGAGCTACCTGCTCAAGCCGATCATCAAGGCCCGTTCGGAAGCCTTGCGCGAGCGTTGATCGCTCGACGGGACGGAAATCCTGTGGGAGCGGGCTTGCCCCGCGATGGCGTTCGCCCAGGCAACGAGGTTGTTGCTGCCGACGTCATCGCGGGGCAAGCCCGCTCCCACGCCCTCGCTTTGTAGGCTGGTGCAGGGCGGAGCATATTCATATGAATATGCAATAAAGGTATTTAAAGTCCTGTTCTTATGACTTTATAGTCACCCCACTGCGTACCCGCCGACCAATCGGCGCGCCGCACGACTCGAACCCACACGGGCAATCCCCGTGCGTTTCCGATCGTTGCGCGCCCTGAAGTCGCGCACTGCGTGGGAGTGAACAATGCCAGCCGCCTCGAACGCCTTGTCGACCATCGACAGCGCCCTGCCGCAAACCTTCGACATCCGTCCGTTCCCCGGCGCCGTCGGTGCCGAGATCATCGGCCTCGACCTGTCCCGTGCGGTCAACGCCGAGGATTTCACCCGTATTCACCGCGCCCACCTGGACCATCATGTCCTGGTGTTTCGCGACCAGCGCATCACCCCCGAACAGCAGATCGCCTTCAGCCGCCGTTTCGGCGAGCTGCAGATCCATGTGCTCAAGCAGTTCCTGCTCGCCGGCCATCCCGAGATCCTGATCGTGTCCAATATCGTCGAGGACGGCCGCAACGTCGGCCTGGGCGATGCCGGCAAGTTCTGGCATTCGGACCTGTCGTACAAGGAACTGCCGAGCCTGGGCTCGATGCTGCACGCCCAGGAGCTGCCCAGCGAGGGCGGTGACACCTTGTTCGCCGACATGCACAAGGCCTGGGACGCGGTGCCCGAGGCCCTGCGCCGGGTCGTCGAGGGCCGCAGCGCCGCCCACTCCTACACCGCCCGTTACGCCGAGACCAAGTTCGAAGGCAACTGGCGCCCGACGCTGACCGCCGAGCAACTGGCCCAGGTCCAGGAGGTCATCCACCCGGTGGTGCGTACCCACCCGGAAAACGGCCGCAAGGCGCTGTTCGTCAGCGAAGGCTTCACCACCCGCATCGTCGGCCTGCCGGATGACGAAAGCCGCGACGTGCTGCAACAGCTGTACGCCCTGAGCGTGCTGGAGCAGAACATCTACCGCCACCAATGGCAGCCCCACGACCTGGTGTTCTGGGACAACCGCTCGCTGATTCACCTGGCCACCGGTTGCCCCGCGCACCTGCGCCGCAAGCTGTACCGCACCACCATCCAGGGCGATGCCCCGTTCTGACGACTGAGGAAACACACCATGCGCAAATCCATCAGCCGCCTGGCGGCAAGTATCGGCCTGGGCGCGAGCCTGGGTTTAGGCAGCCTGGCAGCGCCGACCGTGGCCCACGCCGAAGGGCAGATCCGCATCGCCGAGCAGTTCGGCATCGTCTACCTGCTGCTCAATGTGGTGCGTGACCAGCAACTGATCGAGAAGCACGGCAAGGAGCAGGGCCTCGACATCAAGGTCGACTGGGCCCAGCTGTCCGGTGGCGCGGCAATCAACGATGCATTGCTGTCCGGTTCGGTGGACATCGCCGGCGCCGGCGTCGGGCCGCTGCTCACCGTGTGGGATAGAACCCGCGGCCGGCAGAACGTCAAGGCCGTCGCCTCGCTGGGCAACTTCCCGTACTACCTGGTCAGCAGCAACCCCAATGTGAAGACCATCGCCGATATCTCCGACAAGGACCGTATCGCCGTGCCAGCGGTGGGCGTTTCGGTGCAGTCGCGCTTCCTGCAGTACGCCGCCGCCCGCCAGTGGGGCGACAAGGAGTACAACCGCCTCGACAAGTACACCCTGGCCGTGCCGCACCCGGACGCCACCGCGGCCTTGCTGGCCGGCGGCACCGAGCTCAACGGGCACTTCTCCAACCCGCCGTTCCAGGACCAGGTGCTGGCCAACAAGAATGTGCACGTGGTGCTTAACAGCTACGACCTGCTCGGCCCCAACTCACCGACCCTGCTGTTCGCCACCGAGAAATTCCGCAAGGACAATCCCAAGACCTACAAGGCCTTCGTCGATGCCCTGGCCGAAGCCGCCGACTTCGCCCAGAAGGACAAGGCCGCCGCCGCCGATACCTATATCCGCGTGACCAAGGCCAAGATCGACCGCGAGGCGCTGATCAAGCTGATCGACAACCCGCAGTACGAATTCACCGTCACGCCGAAGAACACCTACAAGCTGGCCGAATTCCTCTACCGGGTCGGCGCGATCAAGAACAAGCCCGAATCGTGGAAGGACTACTTCTTCCAGGATGAACGCCCGTTGCAGGGGAGCTGAGCGCCGATGACCGCCCCATTGCCAGGCCACACGGCCAGCAACCTGAGCCGTGTCGCCACCCCACCGCTGCTGGCGGTGGACAACTTGAGCCTTGAATACCGCACCGCCCAGCGCGTGGTGCGGGCCACCCACCAGGTCAGTTTCGAGGTCGACCGCGCCGACCGTTTCGTCTTGCTCGGCCCGTCCGGCTGCGGCAAGTCCACCTTGCTCAAGGCCGTGGCCGGCTTCATCGAACCACGGGAAGGCCGGATCCTGCTCCAGGGCCAGCCAGTGCACGGCCCGGGGCCGGACCGCATCGTGGTGTTCCAGGAGTTCGACCAGCTGCCGCCGTGGAAGACGGTGAAGCAGAACGTGATGTTCCCGCTGCTGGTGTCCGGCCAGCTCAAGCGTGCCGAGGCTGAGGAGCGGGCGCTGCATTACCTGGAGAAAGTCGGCCTGGCCGCCTTCGCCGACGCCTACCCGCACACCCTGTCCGGTGGCATGAAGGCCCGCGTGGCCATCGCCCGGGCACTGGCGACGCAGCCGAAGATCCTGCTGATGGACGAGCCGTTCGCCGCGCTCGATGCCCTGACCCGGCGCAAGATGCAGGAAGAGCTGTTGCTGCTGTGGGAGGAGGTGCGCTTCACCCTGCTGTTCGTCACCCACTCCATCGAAGAGGCGCTGGTGGTGGGCAATCGCATCCTGCTGCTGTCGCCGCATCCCGGGCGGGTGCGAGCCGAGGTGCACAGCCACCAGTATGACCTCGGCAGCCTCGGCGCCAGCGACTTCCAGGCCAGTGCCCGACGTATCCACCGGCTGCTGTTCGACGAGGCCGATGCCTCGACACCAGCGGACGATCTGGGCTTCAACGATATCCGTATCGCCTACTGACAGGAGCCAGGGCATGACAACGACACCTGTACGCCAGGAATACGAAGTGCAGCTGCAACCTTTGCCGGGTGTGCCGCTGGAGCGCGAGCTGCCGCTGCTGCAACGCTTGTGGCAACAGGGCTGGCTGCGCAAGGCCGTGATCCTGGTACTGCTTGCGGTGGTCTGGGAGGCCGTGGCCCGCTATACCGGCAACGACCTGCTGCTGCCAGGCTTCCTGCAGACCGCCAGCGCGTTGTGGGACGGGCTGCTCAGCGGCGAGCTGCCGGCCAAGGTCGGCGTATCGCTGGTGGTGCTGCTCAAAGGCTATGTGCTGGGCATCGTCCTGGCCTTCGGCCTGACCAGCCTGGCCGTCTCGACGCAAGTGGGGCGCGACCTGCTGGGCACGCTGACTTCGATGTTCAACCCGCTACCGGCCATTGCCCTGCTGCCGCTGGCCTTGCTCTGGTTCGGCCTGGGCGACAACAGCCTGATCTTCGTGCTGGTGCACTCAGTGCTCTGGGCGCTGGCGCTGAACACCTACGCGGGCTTTCTCGGCGTGTCCGAGACCCTGCGCATGGCCGGTCGCAACTATGGGCTGCGCGGCCTGCGCCTGGTGCTGCACATCCTGGTGCCGGCGGCGCTGCCGTCGATCCTGTCGGGGCTGAAGATCGGCTGGGCCTTCGCCTGGCGCACGCTGATCGCTGCCGAGCTGGTGTTCGGCGCCAGCAGCGGCAAGGGCGGGCTGGGCTGGTACATCTTCCAGAACCGCAACGAGCTGTACACCGACAAGGTGTTCGCCGGGCTGGCGGTGGTGATTCTGATCGGCCTGCTGGTGGAAGGGCTGGTGTTCAACACCCTGGAGCGGCTGACGGTGCGGCGGTGGGGGATGCAGCGCTAGATATTCGGGCCTGATCGCGGGGCAAGCCCGCTCCCACACAGAGATCCGGGGCCATCGTGGGAGCGGGCTTGCCCCGCGATCGGGCCTCCAGTCACTCCAGGTATTGCGCCGCCGCACTGGCCAATGTCCGCGCAATCTCCTCGCGCAGCGCCTGCGGCGCTTCCACCACCAGCCCCTCGCCCTGGCTCAGCAACCACCAGCGCAGGGGCCAGCCATCCGCCACCGTCGCCCGCAGCCGGTGCCCCTGTTCCAGGGCAGTCAGCTGCATGTCGGCGGTCAACGGCGCTTCGCGCAGTCGGCGGGCCAGCAGGTCGCTGATCCATGCCTGCAATTCGACGCCTTCCCCTTGCCCGGGCTGCAGCGTATCGCCGCGCAGATAGCCCTGCAGGTCGAAATTCCCGCGCAGCTCGCCACCAGCGTTGGCCGACCAGTGCCAGCCGAACGGGATGCTCTTGTCGTTGCGCTCCAGCGGGAAGATCAGCGACAGCTCGTTGAGATCGCGCTCGACCGTACGCTTGCTGACGGTGAAGCCCACGTCACGCAGCCGCCACACCAGTTCGGCACTGGTGATCCCGGGGGAGCGGCTGGGCAACTGGCGGAGCAAGGCCCATTGGCGGCTGAGGGTGGCGCGGGTGGTGGCGAACGGCAAAAGGAAACGTCCTTGTCTAGGCTTGCCGGCATAGGATGGCGGCACGGGTAGGGCATGGCAATTGGCCACAGCGTGCTCAGATCAAGGAAGATGCAATTGGTTGCCTGGGATCAATTCGTTCGCGACAGGTTTTGTCGTGGCATCGCGCAGAATCACGCCTCACCACAGTGGAGGTTGGAGCTGTGGGTCGTTCAATGAGGATGAACATGTCTGCCGCCAGCAATATCCATTCGCTGCTCGCCCGGCTTCTCCCCGAGCGGATCGTCCCGGCCCCGGCACGCCCCGGACAGCGCCACAGGCTGTTCGCCGGGGTCGGCATGCCCAGCCAGCAGGCCTTGAGCGGCGAGCGCTTCGGCCTGACCGGTCGGCTGGACGAAGCGGTCGATCTGCAGGCGGTCTACCACGACCTGTGCCGCCAGGCGTTGCTGGGCAATGTCGGGGCGCTCAACGACCTGGGCTGGATCTGGCTCAATGGCAAGTACTGGCGCGGCGACACCGTGCTGGCCGGCCACCTGCTGCGCATGGCCGCGCTGCAGGGCAATGCCGCGGCCTGGTTCAACCTTGGTCAGCAGCATTACTTCGGCAAGGGTGTCGATGTCTCCTACGCCAACGCGGCCGAATATTACCGCCATGCCTTCGAGCGAGGCATGGTGCATGCCGCCGCCGCGCTGGGCGACCTGTACGAGGAAGAGGTGTGCGAGGGCGACCAGGTCTGGCAGGTCGACCCACTCGAGGCCTACCAGTGGTTCCTGCGCGGCGCCCAGCGCGGCGAGACGCGCTGCCGCTTCGAGGTAGGCTACCGGTTGTTGCATGGGCTGTATGTCGAGGCGGACACCAAGGCCGGGCTGTATTGGCTGGAGCTGGCGGCGGCGACCGGCGTGATGCAGGCGGCCGAGGAGCTGGCGGTGCACTTCAGCAGCCGTGACGCGGTGCGCTACCTGGGCTGGCGCGACCAGGCGATCCAGATGGGCAGCACGCTGGCGCTGACCATGAAGCTGGAAGATCAGATTCAGCCGTGAGGCAAGGGACATCGCGGCCACTGTAGGAGCGGCCTTGTGTCGCGAAAGGGCCGCAAAGCGGCCCCAGCGATCTTCGCACCAACGCTGAAATCCTGGGGCTGCTACGCAGCCCTTTCGCGACACAAGGCCGCTCCTACAGGGATCGCGTTATCCGGCCAGATCGCGGGTAGATGAACAACCTTTCATCTACTCCCTCCGTCACCCCCGGTTGACGACAGGGGTAGGGCAGGGCGTATATTGATAGTTAGCAAACTATGAATATCCTCGGTTCCCACATGTCCCTTGACGCACTGCACCTGAAAATCAGCAGCGGAATGGTCGTGGCCGCCCGTCACTGGCGTCGCCTGTGCCAGGGCGCCCTGACCGGCTACGGCATTTCCGAAGCCTGCGCCGTGCCGCTGCTGATGATCGTGCGCCTGGGCGACGGCGTGCACCAGGTGGCGGTGGCGCAGGCGGCCGGGCTGGAAAGCCCGTCGCTGGTGCGCCTGCTCGACCAGCTGTGCAAGGCCGGCCTGGTCTGCCGCAGCGAGGACCCGCTGGACCGCCGCGCCAAGGCCCTGAGCCTGACCGTCGAGGGGCGCGCCCTGGCGGAGTCCATCGAGGGCGAGCTGGTGCGCCTGCGCCGTGAGGTGCTCGGCGGTATCGACCAGGCCGACCTGGACGCCACCTTGCGGGTGATCCAGGCGTTCGAAGCCGCGGGCGTGATGCCATGAGCGGCTTCTTCAGCTCGGTGCCCCCGGCCCGCGACTGGTTCTACGGCGTGCGCACCTTCGCCGCGTCGATGATCGCCCTGTACATCGCCTTGCTGATGCAGCTGCCGCGCCCGTACTGGGCGATGGCCACGGTGTACATCGTCTCCAGCCCGTTCCTCGGCCCGACCACCTCCAAGGCGCTGTACCGGGCCCTGGGTACGTTGCTGGGCGCCGGCGGGGCGATCCTCCTGGTGCCGCCACTGGTGCAGTCGCCGCTGTTGCTGAGCATTGCCATCGCCCTGTGGACCGGCACCCTGCTGTTCCTTTCGCTGAACCTGCGCACGGCCAACAACTACGTGCTGATGCTGGCCGGCTACACCCTGCCGATGATCGCCCTGGCGGTGGTCGACAATCCGCTGGCAGTGTTCGACGTGGCTTCCTCCCGCGCACAGGAAATCTGCCTGGGCATCGTCTGCGCGGCGGTGGTCGGCGCGATCTTCTGGCCGCGCCGGCTGGCACCGGTGGTGGTGGGCGCGACCGGCAACTGGTTCGCCGAGGCGATCCGCTACAGCGATACCTACCTGGCCCGCGAGGCCAGCGCCGACAAGGTCGGCGGCATGCGTGGCGCGATGGTCGCCACCTTCAACTCGCTGGAACTGATGATCGGCCAGCTCGGCCACGAAGGCGCCGGCCCGCACACCCTGAAAAATGCCCGTGAGCTGCGTGGCCGGATGATCCACCTGTTGCCGGTGATCGATGCCCTGGACGATGCCCTGATCGCCCTCGAGGGGCGCGCCCCGGCCCAGTTCGCCCAGTTGAAGCCGGTCCTCGATGCTGCCCGTGAATGGCTCAAGGGCACTGCCGACAGCGCCTCGGTGGCGCGCTGGACCGCCCTGCACGAGCAGATCGACCGCCTGCAGCCCGGCGCCGCCGCCATCGACCAGCGCGCCGAACTACTGTTGTCCAACGCCCTCTACCGCCTGACCGAATGGGCCGACCTCTGGCAGGACTGCTGCACCCTGCAGCACGCCCTGCGCAAGGACGACGCCACGCCGTGGCGCGCGGTCTACCGTCACTGGCGCCTGGGCCGGCTGACGCCGTTCTTCGACCGTGGCCTGATGCTCTATTCGGTGTTCTCCACCGTCACCGCCATCATCGTCGCTTGCGGCCTGTGGATCGGCCTGGGCTGGAACGACGGCGCCAGCGCGGTGATCCTCGCCGCCGTGTCGTGCAGTTTCTTCGCCGCCATGGACGACCCGGCGCCACAGATCTACCGGTTCTTCTTCTGGACCCTGATGTCGGTGATCTTCTCCAGCCTGTACCTGTTCCTGGTGCTGCCCAACCTGCACGACTTCCCGATGCTGGTGCTGGCCTTCGCCGTGCCGTTCATCTGCGTCGGCACCCTGACCGTGCAGCCGCGTTTTTACCTCGGTACCCTGCTGACCATCGTCAACACCTCGACCTTCATCAGCATCCAGGGCGCCTACGACGCCGACTTCTTCACCTTCATCAACGCCAACCTGGCCGGCCCCGTGGGCCTGCTGTTCGCCTTCATCTGGACCCTGGTGGTACGCCCGTTCGGCGTGGAGCTGGCGGCCAAGCGCATGACCCGCTTCACCTGGCGCGACATCGTCGAAATGACCGCGCCGGCCACCCTGGCCGAGCACCGCCAGGTCGGCGTGCAGATGCTCGACCGCCTGATGCAGCACCTGCCGCGGCTGTCGCAGACCGGCCAGGACAGCGGCGTGGCCCTGCGTGACTTGCGCGTGGGCCTGAACCTGCTAGACCTGCTGGCCTACCTGCCGCGTGCCGGCGCCGAGGCCCGCGAGCGCCTGCGCACGGTAATCGAGGAGGTCGGCAGTCACTACGCCGCCTGCCTGCGCGCCGGCGAGCGCCTGCATGCCCCGGCGGCGCTGTTGCGCAACATGGAGCGTGCGCGCCTGGCGCTGAACCTGGATGAATTGTACGAACGCGGCGACGCCCGCACCCACCTGCTGCACGCCCTGAGCGGCTTGCGCCTGGCGCTGCTGCCGGGCGTGGAAGTGATGCTCGAGCCTGCCGAGCAAACGCAACTGCCCCCCGGGCTCGACGGAGCGCCCCTGTGATCGGTGAACTGGATATCAGCGGGGTGTTCCTGCCCACGCTGCTGGTGATGATGTTTGGCACCTACCTGCTGTTCCTCGGGGTGCACGCAGTGCTGGTGCGCCTGCATTTCTACCGCCTGGTCTGGCACCGGGCGCTGTTCAACGTTGCCCTGTATGCCGTGCTGCTTGGTGCGGTGGACCACTTTTGCCGAAGCCTGATGCTGCCATGAAAAAACCTTTGCTGACCCTGGGCCGCGTGGTCCTGACCTTGCTGGTAGTGACCTTCGCCGCCGTGCTCGTGTGGCAGATGGTGGTGTACTACATGTTCGCCCCCTGGACCCGCGACGGTCATATCCGCGCCGACGTGATCCAGATCGCCCCGGATGTGTCCGGGCTGATCCAGAAGGTCGAGGTGCGTGACAACCAGACCATCAAGCGCGGTGACGTGCTGTTCACCATCGACCAGGACCGTTTCACCCTGGCCCTGCGCCAGGCCAAGGCGACCCTGGCCGAGCGTCAGGAGACCCTGGCCCAGGCCTCTCGCGAGGCCCAGCGCAACCGCAAGCTGGGCAACCTGGTGGCGGCCGAGCAGCTTGAAGAGAGCCAGTCCCGCGAAGCCCGCGCCCGCTCGGCGGTGAACGAGGCCCAGGTGCAGGTGGATGTGGCCCAGCTCAACCTCGACCGCTCGGTGGTGCGCAGCCCGGTGGACGGCTACCTCAACGACCGCGCCCCGCGTGCCCACGAGTTCGTCAGCGCCGGACGCCCGGTGCTGTCGGTGGTCGACAGCGCCTCGTACCACGTCGATGGCTACTTCGAAGAGACCAAGCTGGGCGGTATCCATATCGGCGACGCCGTGGAGATCCGCGTGATGGGCGACAACACCCGTCTGCGTGGCCGGGTGCAGAGCCTGGCCGCCGGCATCGAGGACCGCGACCGCAGCAGCGGCGCCAACCTGTTGCCCAACGTCAATCCGGCGTTCAGTTGGGTGCGCCTGGCCCAGCGGATTCCGGTGCGCATCGCCTTCGATGAAGTGCCGGAAGACTTCCGCATGATCGCCGGACGTACCGCCACGGTGTCGATCATCGAGGGTCAGCATCCATGAAACAGCTGATCCTGGCGGGGCTGTGCCTGTCCTTGGGGGCCTGCATGATGGTCGGGCCTGACTACGAGCTGCCCAAGGACGCCGCCGTGCAGCGCGGCGACCTCAATGGCCCGCTGCGCCAGGACGCCGACAGCGTGGTCTCGGCGCCAGTGCCCGAGGATTGGTGGCAGCTGTACCAGGATCAACGGCTCAACGAGCTGGTGCGCCAGGCCCTGAGCGCCAACACCGAACTGCGCGTGGCCGCCGCCAACATCGCCAAGGCTCGTGCCCAGGTAGAGGTGGCCGAGTCCCAGGGCGGCTTCAACGGAGGCGTCAAGCTGGGCGCCCAGCGCCTGCAGGAGTCCGGCGAGGCCTTCCTGCAGCCGGAGAAAGTGCCGGTGGCCAATATCGGCGAAGCGATCATCAGCGCCAGCTACCAGTTCGACCTGTGGGGTACCTTCAAGCGCGGCACCGAGGCCGCCAAGGCCAACGCCGACGCGGTGCAGGCCGCCGCCGACACCGCGCGCATCACCCTGGTGGCCGATGTGGTCAAGGCCTATACCCAAGTGTGCTCGGCCAACGAGGAATACCACATCGCCCGCGAATCGCTGGACCTGCAGCAGCAGAGCGTGCAGCTGACCCAGCGCCTGCGCGACGCCGGGCGTGGCGACGAGACCCAGGTCACCCGTTCGCAGACCCAGTTCAAATCCTTGCGCGCCGAACTGCCGCGCTTCAAGGCCGAGCGTGAGGCGGGCCTCTACACCCTTGCTGCGTTACTGGCCAAGCCGGTCGAGCAGTTGCCCGCCGGCACCGCCGATTGCGCCGAACTGCCCCATCTGTCGCAGCTGGTGCCGGTCGGTGACGGCGCCGCGCTGCTCAAGCGCCGCCCGGACGTGCGTCAGGCCGAGCGCCAGCTGGCGGCGGCCACCGCCAGCATCGGCGTGGCCACCGGCGCGCTGTACCCGGATATCAGCATCGGCGCCCAGGTGGGCACCATCGGCATTCTCGAGAACCTCGGCGAGCCGGCCTCCAACCGCTGGGGCTTCGGCCCGCAGATCAGCTGGAACATCCCCACCAACGGCACCCGCGCGCGCATCCGCATGGCCGAGGCCTCGACCCAGGCGGCGCTGGCGCATTTCGACGGGGTGGTGCTCAACGCCATTCGCGAAACCCAGACCCGCCTGGCGCAGTACAGCGCACTGCTGGACCGGCGCGACGCACTGGCCGAGGCGGAGCGTTCCGCCAAGGAGTCGGCGGACCAGACGCATCTGCGTTACCAGGTTGGGCGTGAGTCGTTCCTGGCGGACCTGCAGGCGACGCGGACCTATACAGACGTAAGGGCGCAGCTGGCGGCGGCCAACAGCCAGGTGGCGATGGGGCAGATAGGGGTGTTCCTGGCCTTGGGTGGCGGCTGGAAGGACAGTGCCAGGCCTTGATGATTCCCCTGTAGGAGCGGCCTTGCCGAGGCGTCGGACCGGCCGGAAAGGGCTGCAAAGCAGCCCCAGCGATTTATGCATCACGGCTCAAACCCTGGGGCCGCTATGCGGCCCTTTCCGGCCGGTCCTACAGGGATTGCGTGTGGCTCAGTTCAGCACCCGCGCCGGCTCATCCGGTGGCAGGTTGTCCCGGCCACGCGGCTGTTTCGGCTGCCCAGGCACCGAGCCGCCCAACTGCTCGGCCAGCTGCTGTGCCACATCCTCGCCCAGCGCCTTCGATACATCCCGCACCACCCGCGGACGGTTCAGCGTCACGCGGCGGTCCTGGCCCTTCACCAGCTTGGTGTCCTGCCCCTCACCCATGGCGGTGAACGCCGAGGTGATCTCGTAGGTGCGGGTGTTGATCAGGCTGAAGTCGGCGACCACCGTCAGGCCCAGCACCGCCGAGTAGCTGTCGGTGTGGTCCAGCGAGTTGATGTCCTGCTGGAAGTCGATGTCCGACAGGGTACCGAACAGCACATAGTCGGCGCCCTTGAACGCGCCGTTCTTGATGCGGCGGATCACGTCGTACACGTCTTCCTTCGAGTCGGCGGTATAAGGGCGGCCCTGGACCAGCTGGAACATGCCGGTCTTGAGGATCTCACCCTTGATGTCGCCACCGAACTTGCGCAGCTCGGTCTGCTCGATGTAGCTGTTGAGGCTCTCGTACTCGCTGTAGCTCGACTGGCCGCTGGCGTGGTACATGCCGGCCTGGCCGCTGCTCTGGGCGTTGATGGTGTGGATGTATTCCTCCACCTGCGCCTGGTAGGCCAGGTCGGTCACCGCCACCTTGGGGGCCGCCTGCGCGCCGAAGGCGCAGGCCAGGCCGATGATTGCCATCCATGCACGCATCGATCAGCGCTCCGTGGTCTTGCGGATTTCTTTTTCGTCCATCCACTCGGCCAGGCCGCTTTCCACGTCGATCAGCTGCAGGCTGAACTTGTAGAACACGTCCTTGTAGTCGCTGCTGCGCTTGACGATCGAGCTGATCGAACCTTCCAGGCGGTACTTGGCGGCGATCATGTTGCCGGTCTTGGCCACGGTCTTCTTCTTGTACAGGCCACTCTGGTTCTGCAGCTTGAGCTGGTCGACCTGGCTCTGCATGTCGGTGTTGTCGCTGGCGAAGCGGGCGGCGCCGGACTTCATCAGCTGGGTCTTGATCGAGGTAGTGATCTCGCGGGTATCGATGTACTCGCTGGTCTTGTTCTTCACGTCGTACACCTGCACCACCGGGCGGCCGTGCAGCACGCCGGACTGGGCCAGGGAACGGGTCATGCTCTCGGCGATCATCTGCAGGTCGGTGGAGCCGAACTCGTTGGTCACCAGCTCGACGGCCTTGCTGTCGCCGTAGCTGATGTTCTTGCCGCCGAGAACCGGCGACGGGGTGCTGCAGCCGCTGACCAGGGCGATGACGATGGCGGCGAGGGAAAGGCGTGCAAACATGGAACGTGCTCCTGAAAGGGGTTACCGGGTGTGGACTTCGAGGCGGAAGTCGCGGGCAGCGGGGGTCGGTGCGATGGCGGGGAGGAACTTGGCCTGCTTGCCGTACAGCGGCAGGGCCTTCCAGCTCTCCTCGTCGGCCACCGGGAAGCCGTCGTTGCCCAGCCAGGCGAAGCGGTAGTAGAGCGTGCGATTGCTACGGCTGGTGTTGGTCAGCGCCACGTTGACGGTGAGGTAGCCGTTTTCGCGGGCGACGCGCATCTGGCCGACTTCGATGTCATCCAGCTGGCCCATGGTCACCACCTTGCTGGCGGCGCTGCCGGGGGCAGGGGGCGGGGTGGCGCAGCCGGCCAGGAGGGCGACGGCGGCCAGGGCGAGGCATGTTCTGCGCATGTTCGATCCTTGGGTTACTTGAGGCTGGCGACAGCGGTGGCTGCGGCCTGCGGGGCGACGATGACGGCCGGGCCGCCAGCGAATACGCGGTTGCCGACCACGCGCAGGCTGACCACCTGATACGGGCGATCGATCTTCACCGTGACCTGGGTGCCACCGAGGCTCGACGGCAGGCTCAGGTGGTGCTCACCCTGCTTGAGGCGTACCCGGGCCACCTGGGTCTCGTCGGGCAGGGTGCGCCAGGTGCGGGTATCGGCACCTTCCAGCACGGTGGAGGCGATGCCCACCACCAGCCCGGCCATCGGGTTGGCCTTGTTCAGGTTCTTCTGTGCCACGCCGCGGCTGATGGCGCGCACGCTGGTGCGCAGGATGATGCCCGGCATGTCGTCGCGCAGGGCGCGGCGCGACATGGCCGTGGTGCTGTTGAGCGCGGTCAGGGCCAGGGCCTTGTCGTTGAGCTGGATCTCGCCCAGGTGCGCGGTCGAGGTGTCTTCCTTGATGATCGGGAACGACAGCGGGGTGATCACCAGGTTGTCCTGGATCGGCAGCGGCAGTGGGATGCGGATCGAATCGCGGGCCGGGGCCAGGCCGGTCTGCACCACGATCAGCACATCGCTTTCACCGGCCTTGGCGCTGTTCTTGTCCAGTTCGAGCAGCGCCTGGTCGAGCAACGGCGTGTTCGGGCGCAGCTCGGCGGCCTTGCGATAGCCAGGTGCGGCCAGGCCTTTCTCGCCGAGGGCCTCGTAGACATAGCCGGACAGGTAATGGCTGAAGGCGCTCTGGTAGCTGTTCTTCAGGCCGACCACCTCAGGGGCGTCGAGGCTGGCGACCGGGTAACCCTGCAGGTCCTTGTACTCGGTCTTGATGCCTTCCTTCTCGGCCTGTTCCTCGCGCTTGAGGTATTCCTTGTCGCGCAGCTCGGCGATGATTGCCTCGCGCTCGTGGGTCTTCTTGATCTCGGTGCGGGCACCGTAGAAATCGTTCTGCGCCAGCAGGTTCAGGGCCATCTGCGTGGTCAGCATGACTTTTTCGTAGTCATAGCCTTCGTAGCGACGGACCTTGTCGTTGACCAGGTAGCTGCCGAACTGGCTCAGGTACTTGTCGGTGTCGAGCTTGACCGACTCTTCCCACTGGAACACCACGCTGTCGGCCGAGCGCCAGGCGTCCTGGCTGCCCTTGAGGTCACCCTTGGAGCGCAGCAGCTCGCCTTTTTCGAAATAGTAGAGCAGGTCTTTCTGCTCGCCCTTGTTGTTGCTCTCGAGCAGGGCGAGGGCGGCGTCGACGTTGCCGGCGGCCAACTGCTTGTTGGTCTCCTGCAGTTCGCTGTCGTAGCTGCGGAACACCGAGCAGCCGGTGAGCTGCACGGCGGCGACCAGGGTCGCCAGGGTGAGGGCACGGGATACCATCGGACTTCTTCTTTCCCTGAAACGGTTGGCCGCGTGGGCGGGGGCGGCAGATCCCTCTGTTTTATCGCCAGAACCTCTCGATGGAGGCGCCTTGATTGCTAATGGCTATTACGGCGGCGCGGGATTATACCCAAAGTAGTAGCGCTGTGATGGCGAATTGCTTCGCATTTTTACGTTGATGCCATCAGTCGGAAAAAGCCGTTCCCACGGACTGTTCCGCCAATTTGTCTCAAGATTTTTCATGAAATCTGCCCCTGAGCCTTGAGCGGGGGAGAGTGGAAGTGAACAATGTTCTCTTTCGTATTTCCGTCGAGATTGGCCATGATTTCCCGTTCCCGTCTGCTTGCCTGGCTGCCTGCCCTGTTGCTTGGCCCGGTGCTGGCGCTGTGCAGCACCCCGACGCTGGCCGAGGCTCCTGCCGAGGCGACCAAGGCACTGCACCTGCTGGACTACATCGGTGCCGACTACCCGCCGACCGTGCGCGACGGCAAGGTGGTGGACGACGGGGAATACCGCGAGCAGCAGGAGTTCAGCGGCGTGCTGGCCGAACTGGTCAAGGGCCTGCCCGCGCATGCCGAGCGCGGCGCCCTCGAGCAGGGCGTGCAGAGCCTGCGTCAGGCCATCGACCAGCGTCAGGACGGTGCCGCCGTCGCCCGCCAGGCCCGGCAACTGGGGGCGCGCCTGGCAGTGGCCTACGAGGTCAGCCAGGCCCCGGTGATCACCCCCGACCCTGCTCGCGGCGCCTCGCTGTATGCGCAGAACTGCTCGATCTGTCATGGTGACACGGGCCTCGGCGACGGCCCGGCCGGGGTCGGCCTGGAGCCTGCGCCAGCCAACCTGCGCGATGCCGGGCGCCTCGACCAGTTGAGCCTGTTCGACCTGTACAACACCCTTGGGCTGGGCATCGAAGGCACCGAGATGCCGTCGTTCGCCGACCAGCTCGACGAGCGCCAGCGCTGGGACGTGGCGGCCTACATCGCCAGCTTCACCGCCGATCCGCAGGCGGCCAAGGGCGACAAGACCTGGAACATCGCCGACCTGGCCCGGCAGACCCCGGCCGAAGTCGCCGCCAGCGAAGGCGCGGATGCCGTGGCCGCGTTCCGCGCCCAGCGGGCGCAGCCGCCGCAGGTCAAGCGTGGCCCGGCGCAGTTGCTCGAATACACCTCCAGCACCCTGGACAAGAGCCTGGCGGCCTACCGCGCTGGCGACCACGACCAGGCCTACGACCTGTCGGTGGCGGCCTACCTGGAAGGCTTCGAGCTGGTGGAAAGCTCGCTCGACAACATCGACGCACAGGCCCGCAAGGACACGGAAAAGTCGCTGATGGCCTACCGTCAGTCGTTGCAGGACGGCCTGCCGGTAGCCCAGGCCGAACAGCGCCTGGCCGAAGCCAAGGCCAAGCTGGAGCAAGCGGCCAAGCTGCTGGGCAGCGATGGCCTGAGCTGGTCGCTGAGCTACGTCTCCGGCCTGCTGATCCTGCTGCGCGAGGGCCTGGAGGCGATCCTGGTGCTGGCGGCGATCCTGGCCTTCCTGCGCAACACCGGGCAGCAGTCGGCGGTGCGCAGCGTCAATATCGGCTGGGGCCTGGCGCTGGTCGCCGGTTTCGCCACCTGGGCCCTGGCGGCCTACGTGATCGACGTCGGCGGTGCGCAGCGTGAGCTGCTCGAAGGCTGCACGGCGCTGTTCGCCGCAGTGATGGTACTGTGGCTTGGCGTGTGGATGCACGATCGCCGCCACGCCGCCGCCTGGCAGGACTACATCAAGCGCAGCCTGGTCAGTGGCGGCGGGCGCTTCGGTTTTGCCTTGCTGGCGTTCTTCTCGGTGTACCGCGAGCTGTTCGAGGTGATCCTGTTCTACGAGACCCTGTGGCTGCAGGCCGGCCCGGCCGGTCATCAGGCGGTGCTGGCGGGTGGCGCCACGGCGCTGGTGCTGCTGGTGGGCCTGGCCTGGGTGATCCTGCGCGGCTCGGCCAAACTGCCGCTGTCGTTGTTCTTCAGCATCAACGCGGCGCTGTTGTGCGCACTGTCGGTGGTGTTCGCCGGACATGGCGTCAAGGCGCTGCAGGAGGCCGGCGTGCTGGGTACGCGGCCGGTGGCGTTCTTCGAGTTCGACTGGCTGGGTATCCACGCTGACGCCTATTCGCTAGGCGCGCAGGCGCTGGCGTTGCTGGCCATCGTGTTCCTCTATGGGCGCAGCCGGTTGGCCGAGAAGCGCCGGGCGGCGGCCAGCTGAACCTATACAGGGGCGCGTGGACGGGCTTGCCCCGCGATGACGTCGGGGCTGGCATAATGTCAGCCTGTTCAGGCGCTATCGCGGCGCAAGCCCGCTCCCACGACGTCATTGCCCGGAGTACAGGAATAATCCCATGCGTGTATGGATCGATGCCGACGCCTGCCCCAAGGCGGCCAAGGACCTGATCGTCAAGTTCGCCCTCAAGCGCAAGCTCGAAGTGGTGATGGTGGCCGGCCAGCCGCAGATCAAGCCGGCCTTCGCCTGCGTGCGGCTGATCGTGGTGCCCAGCGGCATGGATGCGGCCGATGACTACCTGGTGGAGAACGCCGAGCCCGGCGAGCTGGTGATCTGCAGCGACGTGCCGCTGGCCGATCGCCTGGTCAAGAAGGGCGTGGCGGCGCTGGATCCGCGCGGTCGCGAGTTCGACGAGCGCAACATGGGCGAGCGCCTGGCGGTACGCAACCTGTTTACCGAACTGCGCGAGCAGGGCCAGGTCGGCGGTGGCCAGGCGCCTTATGGTGAGCGCGAGAAGCAGGCGTTCGCCAATGCGCTGGACCGGATCCTGAGCCGCTTGTCGAAGCGCTAGCTGACAGGGCCTGCTGCGCAGGCCATCGCGGCACAAGGCCGTGCCTACAAGGAGACACGATCCCCTGATAGGAGCGGCCTTGCGCCGCGAAAGGGGCGCAAAGCGCCCCCGTGGATCTACTGGTCGTTCTCGTGGGTCAGCTCCAGCACCCGGTCCACCAGCTTGTAGATACCGCCCGCTGCCTCGCTGATCGACTTGGCCAGCATGTACGCCGGGGTGGTTACCAGCTTGCGCTGGGTATCCTCGACGATGTCGTGCACATCGCATTCCTCATGGGTGCCGCCCATCTTCACCACCGCCGCGCTGGTGCCGGCGTCGTTGCCGATGGTGCAGACCACGCCCGGCCCGTAGATCTTCGCCGCCAGGGCCGGCGAGATGCAGATCAGGCCGACCGGCTTGCAGGCATCGGCAAAGGCTTCGGCCAGGGCCAGTACATCCGGGTTCACGGTGCAGTTGGCGCCTTCGACGGCGAAGTTGGACAGGTTCTTCGCCGCGCCGAAGCCGCCAGGCACGATCAGGGCGTCGAAGTCCGAGGCATTGGCTTCGCGAATGTCCTTCACCTCGCCACGGGCAATGCGCGCCGACTCCACCAGCACATTGCGCGATTCCGGCATCTCTTCCCCGGTCAGGTGGTCGATCACATGCATCTGCGCGATGTTCGGCGCGAAGCACTGCACCTGGGCGCCACGCTGGTCCAGGCGCAGCAGGGTGATCACGCTCTCGTGGATCTCGGCGCCGTCGTACACGCCGCAACCGGACAGAATCACCGCAACTTTTTTCGTCATGCTCAATACTCCAGTGTCGAGGCGCTAAATGTCCTCTAGTTTGGCAGATGTAGCCATGGGATTTGCCCCGTAGGCGGCCTAATCTTCGTGGACAACCTTGGAGGTGGCCGTTCATGGACCTGATTCTGCTGGCCGTGCCGTTCTTCTTCGTGCTGATCGCGGTGGAGCTGATCGCCGACCGCGTGCGCGGGCGGCGCAACTACGAGCTCGCCGACTCGATCAACAGCCTGAGCACCGGCGCGCTGTCCACCAGCACCGGGTTGCTGACCAAAGGTGTGGGGCTGGTCACCTATGCCGTGGCCTGGGAGCACCTGGCCTGGCTGCGGCTGCCGGCCGATGCCTGGTGGGTGTGGGTGGTCGCCTTCGTGCTCTACGACCTCTGCTACTACTGGCTGCACCGCCTGGGCCACGAGCGCAACGTGCTGTGGGCCGCGCACTCGGTGCATCACCAGAGCGAGGAGTACAACCTCACCACCGCCTTGCGCCAGACCAGCAGTGGTTTCCTGTTTTCCTGGATCTTCTACCTGCCGTTGGCGCTGCTGGGCGTGCCGCCGCTGGTGTTCATCACCGTGGCGTCGCTGAACCTGCTGTACCAGTTCTGGGTGCACACCCGCCATGTGCCCAAGCTGGGCTGGCTGGAGTGGATCTTCATCACGCCGTCCAACCATCGCGTCCACCATGCGCAGAATCCTCTGTACTTGGATCGCAACTATGGCGGTGTGTTCATAATCTGGGACCGACTATTCGGCACCTTCCAGGAGGAGGACGAGCGCGAGCCGGTGATCTTCGGCGTGACCACGCCGCTGGCCAGCTGGAACCCGCTGTGGGCCAACGTGCAGTTCTACGCCCAGCTCTGGCATGACGCCCGCCGCACTGCCAGCTGGTGGGACAAGTTGCGCATCTGGTTCATGCCCACCGGCTGGCGCCCGGCGGATGTGGCCGCGGCTTATCCACAGCCCAAGCAGGACCTGGCGGCGTTTCGCAAGTTCGCGATTCCCCTGGGCAGCGCGCAGCAGCTGTACGTCACCGTGCAGTTCGCGGTCTACGTGGCGCTGGGCAGTTATCTGATGGAGGTGGCGGAGCAGGTGGCGCCCGCAGCCCTGGTGCTGGGCTGGACGGTGATGGCGTTCGGGCTGTTCGTGCTGGGCGCGGCGCTGGAGGACCGGCACTGGGCGGGGCGCCTGGAGACCGTGCGACTGCTGTCGAATGCGCCGGCGCTGTATCTGGCCGGCGCGCTTGGCTTAGTGCTGGTCACGCCCGTGTTCTGGTGGCTGCTGCTGGGCTACAGCCTGCTCAGCCTCGGCGGCCTGGCCCTCTGCCGCCGCGCGGCGCTCGGCGCGGATGTTGCGAAAACGCCGGCGCAGCCAGAGCAGCAGGCCCAGCACCAGCAGGCCGCCGAGCACCCATAGCTCGTATTTCTTGATGCTGCCGAGCATGCCTTCGAGGATGGCGCCGAAGTGATAGGCGGCCAGGCCCAGGGCCAGGGCCCACACCGCGGCACCGATGCCGTTGAGCAGCAGGTAGCGGCGTGGCGGGTAGCCGGACAGGCCGATGGCCACCGGCATCACCGTGCGCAGGCCGTAGACGAAACGGAAACTCAGTACCCAGATATCCGGATGGCGGCGGATGTGCTCCAGCGCCCGGTCGCCCATGGCCTGCCAGCGCGGCTTGCGGGCAAGGATCTTGCGCCCGTGGCGGCGGCCCATGAAGTACCACAGCTGGTCACCGGCGTAGCTGCCGCAGAAGGCCACCAGGACCACCAGCTTGATGTCCATGTATTCGCGGAACGCAAGAAAGCCCGCGAGCACCAGGATGGTCTCGCCCTCGAAGAACGTGCCGAGAAAAAGGGCAAAGTAGCCGAAATCGTTCAGGAATTGTTGAAGCATTTTCTGGCGTGCTGGCGAAATGAACGCGCAGCCTACCCCTTCGGGCGCGTTGGGGAAAGTGTCCAAATGTGTCTCGACGTGAAGATTCCCTGCAACGACAATGGCTGCGGCCACAAGTCGCAGGGTTGCCTAAGGATGTAACACAGGCGTCATAATGGCCGCTTATAACTGTCGCGCTGCCCGCCCGCGCGGGCTCAGGAGTCTGCCGTGAGCTTTACCCCCGCCAACCGTCTGTTTCCTGCCACCCGCCTGCGTCGCAACCGCCGGGACGAATTTTCCCGTCGCCTGGTTCGCGAAAACACCCTGACCGTCGATGACCTGATTCTTCCGGTATTCGTACTGGACGGCGAGGGCCGTCGCGAAGAAGTGCCGTCCATGCCGGGCGTCGAGCGCCTGTCGATCGACCTGCTGCTGGAAGCCGCACAGGGCTGGGTGGAATTGGGCATTCCGGCGCTGGCACTGTTTCCGGTGACCCCGACCGAGAAGAAGTCCCTCGACGGCGCCGAAGCCTGGAACCCGGACGGTATCGCCCAGCGGGCCACCCGCGCCCTGCGTGCCCGCTTCCCGGAGCTGGGGGTGATCACCGACGTGGCCCTGGACCCGTTCACCACCCACGGTCAGGACGGCATCCTCGATGAAGAGGGTTACGTGCAGAACGACATCACCGTCGAGGCACTGGTCCGCCAGGCGCTGTCCCACGCCGAGGCCGGCGCCCAGGTGGTGGCCCCGTCGGACATGATGGACGGTCGCCTCGGCGCGATCCGCCAAGCCCTGGAAGAGGCCGGCTACGTCAACGTGCGCATCATGGCCTACTCGGCCAAGTACGCCAGCGCCTACTACGGTCCGTTCCGCGACGCGGTCGGCTCGGCGCTGAACCTGGGCAAGGCCAACAAGGCCTCCTACCAGATGGACCCGGCCAACAGCGACGAGGCCCTGCACGAAGTGGCCACCGACCTCGCCGAAGGCGCCGACATGGTCATGGTCAAGCCGGGCATGCCGTACCTGGATATCGTCCACCGCGTGAAGACCGAGTTCAAGGTGCCGACCTTTGTCTACCAGGTCAGCGGCGAGTACGCCATGCACATGGCCGCTATCCAGAACGGCTGGCTGAGCGAGGCCGTGATCCTCGAATCCCTCACCGCTTTCAAACGGGCAGGCGCTGATGGCATCCTGACCTATTTCGCCGTGCGTGCCGCTCAATTGATGAGAGGGCAGTAACGCCCTCCAGGAACGTCAGATGAATAACGAAGTGCTAACCCCTGTCGAGATCAAGGATGCCCAGGCCGTGCCCGAAGAGATGGTGCAGACCCCGCCCGACCTGCCGGCGGTAGTGGAGCCGGAAGCGGTCGTCGAAGCCGCCCCGGCGCCCGCGCCTGCGCCGGCCCCGGCGATCGCCGTGCCGAGCCTGGACGACAGCAGCCTGTACATTCATCGCGAGCTCTCGCAGCTGCAGTTCAACATCCGCGTGCTGGAGCAGGCGCTGGACGAATCGTACCCGCTGCTCGAGCGCCTGAAGTTCCTGCTGATCTTCTCCAGCAACCTCGACGAGTTCTTCGAGATCCGCGTGGCGGGCCTGAAGAAGCAGATCAACTTCGCCCGCGAACAGGCCGGCGCCGACGGACTGCAGCCGCACCAGGCGCTGGCGCGCATTAGCGAGCTGGTACACCTGGAGGTGGACCGTCAGTACGCGATCCTCAACGATGTGCTGCTGCCGGAGCTGGAAAAGCACGCCATCCGTTTCATCCGCCGCCGTTACTGGACGCCCAAGCTCAAGACCTGGGTGCGCCGCTTCTTCCGCGACGAGATCGCGCCGATCATCACCCCGATCGGCCTCGACCCGACCCACCCGTTCCCGCTGCTGGTGAACAAGAGCCTGAACTTCATCGTCGAACTCGAGGGTGTCGACGCCTTCGGTCGCGACTCGGGCCTGGCGATCATCCCGGCGCCGCGCCTGCTGCCGCGGGTCATCCGCGTGCCGGAAGAGGTCGGTGGCCCGGGCGACAACTATGTGTTCCTGTCGTCGATGATCCACGCCCACGCCGACGACCTGTTCCAGGGCATGAAGGTCAAGGGCTGCTACCAGTTCCGCCTGACCCGCAACGCCGACCTGGCACTGGACTCCGAGGAGGTCGACGACCTGGCCCGCGCCCTGCGCGGCGAGCTGTTCTCGCGCCGCTACGGCGATGCCGTGCGCCTCGAGGTGGCCGACACCTGCCCGAAACACCTCTCCGACTATCTGCTCAAGCAGTTCAGCCTGAGCGAGAGCGAGCTGTACCAGGTCAACGGCCCGGTCAACCTGACTCGCCTGTTCAGCATCACCGGCCTCGACAGCCACCCGGAGCTGCAGTACACGCCGTTCACCCCGGCGATCCCCAAGCTGCTGCAGAACGCCGACAACATCTTCAGCGTGATCGGCAAGCAGGACGTGCTGCTGATGCACCCGTTCGAGTCGTTCACCCCGGTGATCGACCTGCTGCGCCAGGCCGCCAAGGACCCGCACGTACTCGCCGTGCGCCAGACCCTGTACCGCTCGGGCGCCAACTCGGAGATCGTCGACGCCCTGGTGGACGCGGCGCGTAACGGCAAGGAGGTCACCGCGGTGATCGAGCTGCGCGCGCGCTTCGACGAAGAGTCCAACCTGCAGATGGCCAGCCGCTTGCAGGCCGCAGGCGCGGTGGTGATCTACGGCGTGGTCGGTTTCAAGACCCACGCCAAGATGATGCTGATCCTGCGCCGCGAGCAGGGCGAGATCGTCCGTTACGCGCACCTGGGCACCGGCAACTACCACGCCGGCAACGCCCGCCTGTACACCGACTACAGTTTGCTGACTTCCGACGACGCCCTTACCGAGGACGTCGGCAAGCTGTTCAGCCAGCTGATCGGCATGGGCAAGACCCTGCGCATGAAGAAGCTGCTGCACGCGCCCTTCACCCTGAAGAAGGGCATGCTCGACATGATCGCCCGGGAGACCCAGTTCGCCCTGGAAGGCAAGCCGGCGCACATCATCGCCAAGTTCAACTCGTTGACCGACGCGAAGATCATCAAGGCGCTGTACAAGGCCAGCCAGTCGGGCGTGCGCATCGACCTGGTAGTGCGCGGCATGTGCTGCCTGCGTCCGGGCATTCCGGGGGTGTCGCACAACATCCACGTGCGCTCGATCATCGGCCGCTTCCTCGAGCACACCCGGGTGTTCTACTTCCTCAACGGCGGCGAGGAGCAGATCTACCTGTCCAGCGCCGACTGGATGGAGCGCAACCTCGACAAGCGCGTCGAGACCTGCTTCCCGGTGGAGGGCAAGAAGCTGCTGCTGCGGGTGAAAAAGGAGCTGGAGGGGTACCTGACCGACAACACCCAGGCCTGGACCCTGCAGCCGGACGGGCGCTACGTGCGCAGCACGCCGACCGGCAACCAGAACCCGCGCAGTGCCCAGGCGACGCTACTGGAGCGGCTGAGCAATCCGGTGCTCAACGTCCGGTAACTCAACACGTGGGAGCGGGCTTGCCCCGCGATCACCGGCATCGCCGGTGCCATATCGCGGGGCAAGCCCGCTCCCACGTTGTTCTCTGCCCGAGAGGGCTGGGTGTTACTACCGCACGCTGAGCACAAACCCAACCCGCGCCAGCCATTCCGCCTCGTTGGCGAAGTCGGCCTGGGTCAGCTGGTTCTGCTCCAGCCAGCCGCTCGGGAAGACCACCTCCAGGCTGTTGTCGCCGGCCTGCAGCTCCACCTTGGGCATCTGCTGGGTGCCGCGGATATGGTGGAACAGGATGGCGAAGCGCAGCAGCACGCACAGGCGGATCAGCTTGACGCCTTCGTCGCCGAACTCGGCAAACTTGTCCTTGGGAATGTTGCGACGGTGGCCACGCACCAGCAGGGCCATCATCTGCTGGTCTTCGCGAGAGAAACCGGACAGGTCGGAGTGCTCGATCAGGTAGGCGCCGTGCTTGTGGTAGTGGTAGTGGGCAATATCCAGTCCTATTTCATGGATTTTCGCCGCCCAACCCAGCAGATCGCGCCAGTTTCCCTCCTCCAGATCCCACGCTGCGGCCACCTGGTCGAAGGCATGCAGCGCCTTGCGTTCCACGCGCGCGGCCTGGCCCTGGTCGACGTGGTAGCGCTCCATCAGCGAGTTCAGGGTGCGTTCGCGCACGTCCTCGTGGTGATGGCGGCCCAGCAGGTCGAACAGCACGCCTTCGCGCAGGGCGCCGTCGCAGTGGTCCATGCGCTGCAGCTCCAGGGCGTCGAAGATCGCCTCGAGGATGGCCAGGCCCGCCGGGAAGATGGTCCGCCGATCCGGCTTGACCCCTTCGAAGTCGATCTTGTCGGTCTCGCCGAGTTTGAACAGCTTGCGCTTGACCGCCGCCAGCCCCTCGGCGTTGACCTCGCCGCTGCCTTGGCCGATGGCCTTGATCGCCGCGGCGATGGCGCGGATGGTCCCGGACGAGCCGATGGCTTCATCCCAGGTCAGGCGGTGCAGGGCATTCTCGATGCTCATCAGTTCCAGACGCGCGGCGGTGTAGGCCTGGGCGTAGCGCGCCGGAGTGATCTTGCCGTCGCGGAAGTAGCGCTGGGTGAAGCTCACGCAGCCCATCTGCAGGCTTTCGCGCAGCAGCGGCTCGAAACGCTGGCCGATGATGAACTCGGTGCTGCCGCCGCCGATGTCGGCGACCAGGCGTTTGCCGGGGGTGTCGGCCAGGGTGTGGGACACGCCCAGGTAGATTAGGCGCGCTTCTTCGCGGCCGGAGATGACCTCGACCGGGTGGCCGAGGATGGCTTCGGCGCGCAGGATGAATTCGTTGCGGTTGCGCGCTTCGCGCAGGGCGTTGGTGCCGACGATGCGCACCGAGCCCTGGGGCATGCCGTTGATCAGCTGGGCGAAGCGCTTGAGGCATTCCAGGCCGCGTTGCATGGCTTCTTCGCTGAGCTTGCGCTCATCGTCGATGCCGGCGGCGAGCTGAACCTTTTCTCCAAGCCTTTCGAGGATGCGGATTTCCGTGTGATGGGCCTTGGCCACGACCATGTGGAAGCTGTTGGAGCCCAGGTCGATGGCGGCGATCAGAGACAGGTTCTTCGCGGTGGTGTGCGGCATGGTCTGGGGGTTCTCGGTCGTTAACCCGGCAATCGTGCCACGATCGCGGGCATACGCCAACGAGCGGCACGGCAAGGCTTGATGCATGGCAATGTCATAGCAATGTTATGACCGTGACATGACGGTTTCGATTCGTGGCGTCTTGCACAACTATAGTTACACTCAATCAGCTGTGGCTTCCTGTCGCGCCAGGGTGCGGCTATGATGGGCAACGTTTTTTTATGCTTACGACCTGGAGATATCCATGAGCAGCGATCTTATCAAACATGTCACCGACGCCAGCTTCGAAGCCGACGTACTCAAGGCTGAAGGCGCGGTGCTGGTCGACTACTGGGCTGAATGGTGCGGCCCATGCAAGATGATCGCTCCGGTACTGGACGACATCGCCGCTGAATACCAGGGCAAGGTGACCATCGCCAAGCTGAACATCGACGAAAACGCCGAGACCCCGGCCAAGCACGGCGTGCGTGGCATCCCGACGCTGATGCTGTTCAAGAACGGCAACGTCGAGGCCACCAAGGTCGGCGCGCTGTCCAAATCGCAGCTCAAGGCGTTCCTCGACGCCAGCCTGTGATGTGATGAAGCCCCGCAAATGCGGGGCTTTTCTTTATCTGTTGTAGGCAATTTCCGTGAGGGCCGGCGAGCCCCGCTATCGTGGCCATCCAGACGGATAGCCCCGGAAAACGGTGGCCAAAACCACTAGACGTCGAAAAAAGCAAGTGTTACATTCGGCCTCGCACTGCTTCTCCAGTGCCCTCTGCACGCCGTCGCCGAAGCATCCCTAATTCGAATCAGTACGCGATCCTGTCGCCATCTAGCGGCGCGGCCTCATTAAGCCAACGCTTAATTTCTCCCTTCCTTACATGATTACGTCACTCCCCTTATGAACCTGACAGAACTCAAGCAAAAGCCGATTACCGATCTTTTGGAAATGGCCGAACAGATGGGCATCGAAAACATGGCCCGTTCGCGCAAACAGGACGTGATTTTCGCCCTGCTGAAAAAGCATGCGAAAAGCGGCGAAGAGATCTCCGGTGACGGCGTGCTGGAGATTCTCCAGGATGGTTTCGGTTTCCTGCGTTCGGCGGATGCCTCTTACCTGGCCGGCCCTGACGACATCTACGTTTCGCCCAGCCAGATCCGTCGCTTCAACCTGCGCACCGGCGACACCATCGTCGGCAAGATCCGTCCACCGAAGGAAGGCGAGCGTTACTTCGCGCTGCTGAAGGTCGACACCATCAACTTCGACCGTCCGGAAAACGCGAAGAACAAGATTCTCTTCGAAAACCTGACGCCGCTGTTCCCCAACAAGCGCCTGAAGATGGAAGCCGGCAACGGTTCCACCGAAGACCTCACCGGTCGCGTCATCGACCTGTGCGCCCCGATCGGCAAAGGCCAGCGCGGCCTGATCGTCGCCCCGCCGAAAGCGGGCAAGACCATCATGCTGCAGAACATCGCGGCCAACATCACCCGTAACAACCCCGAGTGCCACCTGATCGTCCTGCTGATCGACGAGCGCCCGGAAGAAGTGACCGAAATGCAGCGCACCGTGCGCGGCGAAGTGGTCGCCTCGACCTTCGACGAGCCGCCGACCCGCCACGTGCAGGTCGCCGAGATGGTCATCGAGAAGGCCAAGCGCCTGGTCGAGCACAAGAAGGACGTGGTCATCCTGCTCGACTCGATCACCCGTCTGGCCCGTGCCTACAACACCGTGATCCCGAGCTCCGGCAAGGTGCTGACCGGTGGTGTCGACGCCCACGCCCTGGAGAAGCCGAAGCGCTTCTTCGGTGCCGCGCGTAACATCGAGGAAGGCGGTTCGCTGACCATCATCGCCACCGCGCTGGTCGAGACCGGCTCGAAGATGGACGAAGTGATCTACGAAGAGTTCAAGGGTACCGGCAACATGGAACTGCCCCTGGACCGTCGTATTGCCGAGAAGCGCGTGTTCCCGGCCATCAACATCAACAAGTCCGGTACCCGTCGCGAAGAGCTGCTGACCGCCGACGACGAACTGCAGCGCATGTGGATCCTGCGCAAGCTGCTGCACCCGATGGACGAGATCGCCGCCATCGAGTTCCTGGTCGACAAGCTCAAGCAGACCAAGACCAACGATGAGTTCTTCCTGTCGATGAAGCGCAAGTAAGCGTTTCAGACCGGCATTGATTGGGGCTGCCTTGCAGCCCATCGCGGGGCAAGCCCGCTCCCACTGATTCCTTGGGAGCGGGCTTGCCCCGCGATGGGTCGCGAAGCGGCCCCTTTTCATTTTTGCCCCCAAACAAGGCGTGAACAACGCTACACTCTGCCCCCCGACCGATACGCCCAACACGAGGCCCTTGCATGCAGTATCGCGATCTGCGCGACTTCATCCGTGGCCTGGAACAGCGCGGTGAACTCAAGCGCATCCAGGTTCCCATCTCCCCTGTACTGGAAATGACCGAAGTCTGCGACCGCACCCTGCGCGCCAAGGGCCCGGCGTTGCTGTTCGAAAAGCCCACCGGCTTCGACATCCCGGTGCTGGGCAACCTGTTCGGCACCCCCGAGCGGGTGGCCATGGGCATGGGCGCCGAATCGACCGAGGAACTGCGCGAGATTGGCAAGCTGCTGGCATTCCTCAAGGAGCCCGAGCCGCCGAAGGGCCTGAAGGACGCCTGGTCGAAACTGCCGATCTTCAAGAAGGTCGTGTCCATGGCGCCGAAGGTGGTCAAGGACGCGGTATGCCAGGAAATCGTGGTCGAAGGCGACGACGTCGACCTGGGCCAGTTGCCGATCCAGCACTGCTGGCCGGGCGACGTGGCGCCGCTGATCACCTGGGGCCTGACTGTCACCCGCGGGCCGAACAAGGACCGCCAGAACCTCGGTATCTATCGCCAGCAGGTGATTGGCCGCAACAAGGTGATCATGCGCTGGCTGAGCCACCGCGGCGGAGCGCTGGACTACCGTGAATGGTGCGAGAAGCATCCGGGTCAGCCGTTCCCGGTGGCCGTGGCCCTGGGCGCGGACCCGGCGACCATCCTCGGCGCCGTGACGCCGGTTCCGGACACCCTTTCCGAATACGCCTTCGCCGGTCTGTTGCGCGGCAACCGTACCGAACTGGTCAAGTGCCGTGGCAACGACCTGCAGGTGCCGGCCACCGCCGAGATCATCCTCGAAGGCGTGATCCACCCCGGCGAGATGGCCCCGGAAGGCCCGTATGGCGACCACACCGGCTACTACAACGAGGTGGACAGTTTCCCGGTGTTCACCGTCGAGCGCATCACCCACCGGCAGAAACCGATCTACCACAGCACCTACACCGGCCGACCGCCGGATGAGCCGGCGATCCTCGGCGTGGCGCTGAACGAAGTGTTCGTGCCGATCCTGCAGAAGCAGTTCCCCGAGATCACCGACTTCTACCTGCCGCCGGAAGGCTGCTCGTACCGCATGGCGGTGGTGACCATGAAGAAGCAGTATCCAGGCCACGCCAAGCGCGTCATGCTGGGTGTGTGGTCGTTCCTGCGACAGTTCATGTACACCAAGTTCGTTATTGTCACCGACGACGATATCAACGCCCGCGACTGGAACGATGTGATCTGGGCCATCACCACGCGCATGGACCCCAAGCGTGATACGGTGATGATCGACAACACCCCGATCGACTACCTCGACTTCGCGTCGCCGGTGTCGGGGCTGGGGTCGAAGATGGGCCTGGACGCCACGCACAAATGGCCGGGCGAGACTACACGCGAATGGGGCCGGGTCATCGTCAAGGACGAGGCCGTCACCCGCCGTATCGATGAGCTGTGGGACCAGTTGGGAATAGATTGATGCAGGTAACCTTGCAGCCTTCCGGGGCGGTACTGGCGGTCGAACCGGGTGAAAGGATTCTGGATGCCGCGCGGCGCCTGGGCTATGACTGCCCAAGCAGCTGCCGTAATGGCAACTGCCATGTATGTGCCGCGCTGCTGGTGGAAGGCAGTGTTCGCCAGGAAGGCCAAGTCCGCGATCACGGTGAACTGTTCACCTGCATCGCCGAGCCGCTGGAGGACTGCGTGTTGCTGTGGGATGGTGTGCTGGCCCTGGGCGAGCTGCCGGTGCGCAAGCTGGCCTGTACCGTGAGCGAATGCGTCGAGGTCGGTGGCGACGTCTGGCGCGTGCGCCTGCGCGCGCCAGCCGGCAAGCCGCCGCGCTATCACGCGGGGCAGTACCTGATGATCGAGCGCGAGGGTATGGACAAGGCGGCCTTCTCCCTCGCCTCGGCGCCCCACGGTGGCCGTGACCTGGAGCTGCATGTGCTGGCCCGGGAAAGCAGCGCCGTGCAGTTGATCGAGCAGCTGCGGCGCAGTGGCCTGGCGCGTATCGAACTGCCGTTCGGTGATGCCCACCTGGCGGAGCTGCCCGACGGCCCGCTGGTGCTGATCGCCGCCGGTACCGGCATGGGCCAGATGCATAGCCTGGTCGAGCACTGCCGCGCCCAGGGCTTCAAGCATCCGGTGCATTTGTACTGGGGCGTGCGCCGGCCCGAGGACTTCTACGAGATCGAGCACTGGGACGAGTGGCAGCGCCTGCCCAACCTGTTCCTGCACAAGGTGGTCAGCGACCTGTGCGGCTGGGAGGGGCGCTGCGGCCTGTTGCACGAGGCGGTGTGCGAGGACATCGGCGACCTGAACCAGGTCCACGTCTATGCCAGCGGCTCGCCGAACATGGTCTATGCCACCCTCGATGCGTTGGTCGAGGCCGGCATGGATGCCCACCGCATGCGTGCCGACGTGTTTGCCTACGCGCCGCGGGGGTGATGGCCACTTATCTTTGAGCAAATCAGCGCGGGGCTTGCACGCCGTCGTTTCGGCGAGCGGTTCATTCAGCGATTGGCAAGCTGCTGAAGGCTTTCGACGACCTCTGACAAGTCTTCGGTAAATGGTGATGCCGTCGCAGCGTCGGCGTGTTGCGCCTGGCGGTATTCGCTAGGGGTACAACCGACTAATTGCTTGAAGGCGCGGGCGAAGTATGACGGGTCCTTGAACCCGACGCCGTAGCCGATGCTGGTGATAGGCATCTGACTGTTGATGAGCAGCTCCTTGGCGCAGTCCATGCGTTTGCTCAGCAGGTATTCCATGAAGCCCAGTCCGTTGACTTCCTTGAATAGCCGGCTGAAGCGGAAGGCGGTCATGCCGCAACGTTTTGCCAGTGCTTTTTGGTCGATTTCGCTGCGAAAGTGCTGGTCGATGTAGAGCAGTACGTCATTGAGCGCCTGGTGTTTGTGGTGCTCGTTCGTCAGGCGGATGCTGTCCGGCAGCGCGGGACCATGCTCGACCTGCGTCTTGTTGCCGCTGGGCTGTATGCTGCGGCGCAGCTCGCAGAGCTGTTCCAGCGCATGTAGAAAACGTTGCTTCTCTTTGTTGGACAGTGGCAGCACGATGTACTCCCAGACCCGGGAGCGCATGGCCCACACGGCAAGCTCCTCGGAGTGCTGCACGGTGAACATGGCGATTGGTATGGACGACGCCTTGCGCTTGATCTCCAGCAGCAGGTTGAGCCCGGGCATGTCGGGGCGATCATAGTGGATGCAGATCATGTTCGGTTGACGCGTGCCATCGACATCAAGTTCGGACAACGCGGCGACCTTGGCGATACGGCAGTCGCAGGTTGGACGGAACTGCGCAACCAACAGCTCGGCCGATCGGTCTCGGGTGAGATCAAACCACAGCAGGTGGGGCGGGCTGGCCGATGCGGACTTCATCCTGGTATTCCTGTAGCGTTCCCTGCGTCCTCGTACGACGCGCGTCGCACTCCGTGTGCTTGCTCATTGCGAGTTGCCATTTTGACGATGCCGTTCATCCATTACAGTCCTCGCAGGTGAAGGGCTGGCAGAGCGTTTGTTACTACTAACTAAATAATGTCAAAGAACTATTTCTGGTAGTGAGTTGCTTGGCGTGTTCAGGGCATGCTGCAAAATAGTCCTACCCATCGACAAAAAACTCCTAACCCTCCGTGATTCTAGCTGACTAGGATTCACTCAGGCGGCACACTAACTAACCGCCTCGGTAGATAGCCGTTATATGAGGTGCACAGAATGAATATTCAATCGATGAAACTGTCGGTGCTGAAATTCATCAAGGACGAAGAAGGCCTGACGATTGTGGAGTATGCGGTAGCGGGTGGTCTGATCACCCTGGGTGCCGTCGCGGCTTTCATCACACTGGGCGGCAATGTGAGTACCGCCATCACCAGTCTCGGTTGTGCCGTTAAAGGCACCACGTGCTAGCCAGTACACGTGTGTTTTCGGCCCCGTCGTGAGCATTCGCAGCGGGGCCTGATGAGGAGGAACCACGGGGCACCCGAGGGATGCGTCGTGGGGACAAAAGCGCATCATGGATAGACTCTGCCTGATTTTCCAACCACGATCCGGTTCGGACAACGCAACAGTGTGTCTCTGCAGGCCAGAGGCATGCGCGTGCCGAGCATTCAAATAACCCCACCTCCTGGCAAGTCGGACTGCACTGTCGCGATTGCGCTCCTGAATGGTTTCTTCTCGCTGACCAGTATCGTCGCTGTACCACTTCCCAATAGATCGAATCACGATAGACACATGACCATTCTGGCCATTTCGCGGCCTATTGCTCGACAGGATGGCTTGGCGTGGTGTTTTCATCCGCTGGGTGGGGGCAGGGTAACGGGGATGAGTCATTGACGAACGCGCTGCAAGTGTCCAGGCCGCAAGTCGCATCGTTCGTAGCGTGTGATGACAGGGGCAAAAAACTCCTAGCGATCAGCAAAAAACTCCTAACCCCAAGGGTGCACTTCTGACTACTGTTCAACTCAACAACACGGCAAGTGTTGCCCGATAACAAACATTGTGTGAGGTGAGCGAAATGAAACTGCAATCAATTAAAACTTCTGTTGCGAAGTTCATCAAAGACGAAGATGGTCTGACCATCGTGGAGTATGCCGTCGCCGGTGGGCTGATCACGCTGGGTGCCGTTGCGGCGTTCATCACCCTGGGCGGCAACGTGAAAACCGCCATCACCAGCCTGGGCTGCGCTGTCCAGGGCAAGACTTGCTGAGGCCATAGCATCCAACGAGGGTCGCAGTCATGGGCATCGAGCAGTCGATCGTCATTGCAACGTTGCTGGGGCTGCTGGGTACTGCGGTGCTGAGCGATCTGCGCTGGCACCGTATCCCTAACTTTTTGGTACTGCTTGGCCTTGCCCTGGGCTTGACCAGCCAGGTCTCCATTCTGGGCGCCCTTGGCTTGGGCCACTGGGCCTTGGGCATGACAATCGGCTTTGCCGTATTCCTGCCGATGTATGCCTTTGGCGGGATGGCCGCCGGTGACGTCAAGCTCATGGCCATGGTCGGCGCCTTTCTCACCCCGCACGACGCCCTCTGGGCCGCGCTTTTCAGCCTGATTGCCGGTGCGCTTTGCGGACTCTTGATCGTCCTTGCGCGGGGGCAGGTGCAGCAGACCGTGGGGCGCTACTGGTTGATGTTCAGAGCCAGGGCCTATATGGCGCCAGCAGTCGATGAGGTGGCAGGCAAGCCCTTTCCTTACTCAGTTGCGGTCTTGCTTGGCACCTTGACCAGCGTCTTCTGGCTGCCCTTCGGCCAGTAAGTCAGGAGAACACCATGGACGCCGCCGACAATGACACCATTCACGACGAGCGCGAACTTGTGCAGCGCTTGGCCCCGCAGCCGCGTACCGTGCGCGAAACCGGGTTGGCGGAAAACCTGCTCGGTGACCTGGTCTGCAAGCATTTGCACGATGCAGGCGTGCTGGACATGCCCCGACTGGTGGAACGTCTGGCACTGACGGGGGCGGTGCTTGAAGAGGTCTTGACCTCGCTGCGCAAGGACGGTCGCATCGAAATACTCGGGCACAACGGTGGCCAGGCATTGCGCTATGGGTTGACCGAGCGCGGTCGCAGCGCCGCCCGCGACGCCTTGGCACGCAGCGGCTATATCGGTGCGGCGCCGTTTCCGGTCAGTCAGTACCGGGCGCTGCTCAAGGTGCAGACCATCCATCACGGCCAGATCAATGCACAGGACATGCAGCAGGCTTTCAAGGGGGTGGTTCTGGCGCAAGGCATGCTCGATCAACTGGGCGTGGCGCTCAATTCTGGTCGTGCCATCATGATTTACGGGCCTGCGGGCACGGGCAAGACCTATGTCAGCAGCCGTCTGGCGCGCCTGTTCGATGAAGCGATCTGGGTTCCGTATGCCATTGCGGTCAACGAGTCGGTGATCGAAATCTACGACCCTCAGGTACATCGCTGCCTGGATGATCAGGATGATCAGCAGAACACCCTGCTGCTTGACGAAGGGATCGACCGGCGACTGCTTCGCTGCATGCGCCCGCTGGTGATCACCGGCGGTGAGCTGAGCATGGAGCAGTTGGATGTGCGCTACGACCCATTCACCCGTCAGTACCAGGCGCCGTTGCAGCTCAAGGCCAGCAATGGCTTGTTCATCATCGACGACATGGGCCGGCAGCGCATGTCGCCGGCCGAGCTGCTCAACCGCTGGATCGTGCCGATGGAAGAGAAGCGCGACTTTCTCAACCTCGGCGGCGGGCGGCACTGCGAGCTGCCGTTCGACTTGGTCCTGGTGTTCTCGACCAACCTCAATCCGCTGGAGTTGGCCGATGAAGCGTTTTTGCGGCGCATTGGCTACAAGCTGCAGTTCGGCTACCTGAAACCCGAGGAATACGAGCGTATCTGGCGCCAGGAGTGCGAGCGGCTGAGTCTGGCCTTCGATCCGCGACTGCTGCATTTCGCGCTGGAGGCGTTGTACGGCGCCGAGAACATGCCACTGGTGCCGTGCCATCCCCGTGACTTGCTGAGCATGGCCCTTGACCGCCAACGCTATCAGGGGGGCTCCGGGCCGCTGTCGGCGCATGAGGTGAAGTGGGCCTGGACCAACTACTTCGTACAGTTCGACTTTCTTGGATAGATGAGGAGATACCGGCATGAGCTCTCGTACTTTCATCTTGATTGCCTTGTCCTTGATCCTGGGATTGGGCGCTGCGTGGATGGCCAACACCTGGCTCAGTGCCCGGCTCAACGCCAGCGCCGATGACAGTCAGCGCAATGTGGTGGTCGCCACGGTAGAGATTCCGTTCGGGCAGATGGTCGAGGCGCAGCAGGTGACGCTGGTACGCATGCCCAAGGACGCGATACCGGATGACGCCTTCGATGCCACCGAAAAGGTCGTGGGCAAGATCGCCACCTTCGCCATGCTCGGCGGCGACATCCTGCGTGGTGCGCGCCTGGCCGAGCACTTGGGCGGCAGCACGCTGTCCTCGCTGATCGAACCGAGTAAACGGGCGATCTCGGTGCGGGTTGACGACGTGGTCGGCGTCGGTGGGTTCCTCTTGCCGGGCAACCGGGTCGATGTCCTGGCGACCAGGCAGGTCGGCGGTACCGGTAATGCTGAGTCGCGCACCATTCTGGAGGATCTGCGCGTCCTGGCCGTGGACCAGACGGCCAGCACCGACAAAACCCAGCCAGTGGTGGTGCGTGCGGTGACCTTGGAAATGACCCCTGCCCAGGCGGAACTGCTGGTCAAGGGCATGACCGACGGCAAACTGCAACTGGCCCTGCGTAACCCGCTCGACAACAACAAGGTGCCGGTTCCCGCCGAGCCGGTGGCGCTGGCCCAGGCTGAGCCAGTGGCGCCGGTGCCGATGGTCAAGCCCATCGTCCGTCGCAAGAGTGCGTCTGGCCCCAGCGGTATCACGGTGATTCGCGGTATCGAGGTGAATGTCGTCAACACCCAGATGTAGCCGCCGGACGCAGTCGCTGACAGCCACGCCGAGTTACCGGCGTCGTGTACCGGCACCCTGCAGGTCAAGGTCGGTAGCACTGGAGGGTCTGAATGATGAACGCGCATATTCGACAGCCGCTGCACAGATGCCCGCGGCATCAGCGGGGCACGGCTCTCGTGCTGGTGGTGATCGCCCTGGCCGCCATCCTGTTGATGGGGGCCCTGGCGCTGGACGGCAGTCACATGCTGGTGAACAAGGCCCGGCTGCAGAATGCCGTCGATGCCGCTGCCCTGAGCGGGGCCAAGAAGCTGAGCGAGGTGTACGGTGCTTCCGGCTCCGCCAGCACTACCCAAGCCGCTGCCAGGGACACGCTGGCGCGCAATGCCAACGCCGATGGCAACCAGGAACTGGCCAAGGCCATTGGCAACGACATGAGCGGTTTCGCCACGGTGGAGCTGTCTGCCAGTGTCTACGGACCGTTCTCTTTCCCTGGCCCGGCCAATGCACGGTATGTGCGGGTGTCGGTGCCCAATTACCCGCTCAGCGGGTTCTTCTGGGGCATGTTGCAGGCGGTCGGTAATGGCGCTGCCCCGTCCAAGGCCGTGGCGGCCGTGGCCACTGCCGGTCCCAGCCCCGCCAGTCCCTGCGACTTGACCCCGCTGCTGGTGTGTGGCGACCCAACCAAGAACGACCCCGGCAATGGGCTGTTCTGGGGGTTTCGCTTCGGTGACCTGCAGGTGTTGAAAACGGCGGCGAACAACAGTTCGAGCATTGGCCCGGGTAATTTTCAGTTGCTTGACTTCGGTTCCGGGGGCAACACGGTCCGGGACGGACTGGCGGGGGGGATCAAGCAGTGCAACCGTGTTGGCGACAACGTGCAGACCAAACCGGGTAACACCGTCGGCCCTTCGGCCCAAGGCCTCAATACTCGCTTCAACCAGTATACCGGCAACCTCAGCTCGGCCGACTATCCGCCAGACCTGGTGATTACGGTCAACAGCAAGTCGTTCACCTACAACGGTTCACCAGCGCAGATCCAGTACAACAACCAGTCGGTGACCTCGACCAACGGCAACCTCGCCACCGCCAGTGGTGCGTTGTACGACTACAACGACTGGGCGCAGGCCTCCGCCGATTGTGCGTCCGGCTCGGCGGGTGGTTGCCAGGGCAATGGCGCATTCGAGCGGCGGATTCTCAAGGTGGTGGTCGGTGATTGCTCCGGCAAGAACGATGGGGCCAGTTCGATCCCGGTAATGGGCTTTGGCTGTTACTTCGTGCTGCAACCGGAGTCGCAGCAGGGCGGCTCGGCGCAAATCTTCGGCCAGTTCGTCAAGCAGTGTGATGGCGACAATGTGCCCGGCCCTCATCCAGCCAGCGACACCGGTCCGCAGATCATCCAGCTGTACAAGACCTACATCGATAACAACCAGACGCCGAGCACCGACTCCTAGGAGGTCTCATGGGACACCGTGGATGCAGGCCCGCGCAGGCCCAGCGAGGGCTGGCGATGGTGGAAATGGTGATCACGCTGCCGCTGCTGTTGCTGTTGTTGTTCGCCTTCGGCGAGTTCGGTCGCATGTTGTTCCAGTACAACAGCCTGATGCAGGCGAGCCGCGATGCCGGACGCTTCGTCTCCGGTCAAGCCTGGAACCCGACCCTGGGCAAGCTCTCGCTGAGTGCCGACCTCGTGTCCAAGACGCGAAGCGTCGCGGTCTACGGCGTGCCGGCCAACCCGAGCGGCTACCCGCCGGTGGTCCCGGGACTGACCACCGACAAGGTCACGGTGCAGGCCGTGGGTACCGACCATGTCCAGGTCAGCATCAGCTACACCTTCGTGCCGGTAATCGGTAGCGCAATACCAGCGTTGTACGGCCAGAGCGTGCCGCTCGGCCTGACCTTGACCTCGACTGTGGTGATGAGGGCCTTGTGATGAATAAGCAGCGTATGCGCGGGATGTATGTCGTTGAATTCGCCATTACCGGCCTGGTGCTGTTCACGCTGCTGTTCGGCGTGTTGGAGGTGGGCCGGTTGTATTTCACCGTCAACGCGCTCAACGAGAGCGTACGTCGTGGTGCGCGCCTGGCGGCGGTGTGCGATATCCGTGATCCGGTGATCTTGCGCCGGGCGATTTTCAATGCTGCCGACAACAGCGGCAAAAGCAGCCTGATCGGCAACCTGGCCACCGCCAACCTCAGTCTGGTGTATCTGGACGCCAATGGCGCGGTGGTCGCCAACCCGGACGACCTCGGCAGCGCCAGCGGCTTTCGCGCTATTCGCTACATCCAGCTGCAACTGAGCAACTTCACTTTCAACCTGCTGATTCCAGGGTTCGGTGGGGGTTTCACCCTGCCGGTGTACAGGTCGACCGTGCCGCGTGAAAGCCTCGGTCGGCAACCCGAGGCGGGCGTCACCCCGGAGATTACGCCATGCTAACGACCAAAGAAGCACCCACCACCAGTGTGACTGAGAATCCCGGCATGCACCTGTTGATCAGTGGCCGTGACGGGGCCGCGTTGAACCAGCTCAAAGCGCTGAGCCAGTGCCTGCCCAACCTGAATGTCACCACCCGCTTGGTTAGCAATGGCCACACCGACCCCTTGTTCGGGCTGGAGCAGATGCCTGACCTGCTGTTGCTGCGTGTCAGCCACCTGTGGCGCGAGGAACTGGCCGCATTGCTGCAGCACCCGCTCAAGGAGCGCCCACCGTTGCTGGTGTGCGGCCCCTTGGACGAGCGCGAGGGTATGCGCCTGGCAATGCAGGCTGGAGCCCGGGATTTTCTGACCGAGCCGGTGGCCGCCGACGAACTGACGGCGGCGATCAACCGTATGGTGATGGAAGCCCATGCCGAGCAAGGCACCGGGGGCAAGCTGGTCGCCGTGATGAACGCCAAGGGTGGCTCCGGCGCGACCATGCTGGCCTGCAACCTGGCGCATCAACTCAGCGTGCGAGGCGGGCGTACGTTGCTGCTGGACCTGGATCTGCAGTTCGGGACGGTGGCCCACAGCCTGGATGTGTTGCCGCAGCACTGCCACATGGAGGTGCTCAAGCAGATCGAAGAGCTGGACAGCATAGCCTTGCGCGGCTTTTGCAGTCACTTCAGCCCGACCCTGCATGTGCTCAGTGGCCGCGCGGGCGAGCTGTGCCTGGCCCAGGACGTTCGCCTGGAGCAGCTGGAAAGCCTGCTGCGCCTGGCGCGCAGCACCTATGACTGGGTGGTGGTTGACCTGCCGCGGCAGATCGACCACCTCACAGGGGTCACGCTGGAGCAGGCCGATCGGATCTACATCGTGGTGCAACAAAGCCTCAGCCACCTCAAGGACGGCACGCGGCTGACCCACATCCTGCGCAACGACCTAGGCGTGCAAGGCAATCGCCTGAAGGTGGTGGTCAACCGCTACAACAAAGCCTCTCCCGTCAGTCTCAAGGACATCAGCGATGCCATGCGCTGCAGCAATGTGCACAAGCTGCCCAATGACTATTCGGCTGTCAACGAAAGCCAGAACACCGGCGTGCCCCTGGAGGTGCATGCGCCACGTGCTGCGCTGACTGTCAGCCTGCATGAGTTGAGCCAGGACCTGATCGGGGTCGTGGCCAGCGAGCGGGGCCTGTTTAAACGTACCTTTGGCCGTTTGTTCGGAGGGTGAACCATGCTCAGCGACTTTCGTAATCGTCTGCGCCAGCAGGCCGGCAATAGCGCCCCGGCAGACGGGCAGGGGGCGCAGCCGGACAGTGCCAGCTGCGACAGCGTACTCATGGCCTGGGAGGCCGCCATACCGGATGTGCCTTACGAGACCCGGACCAAGCTCAACCAGGTGGAGACCGAGTGGCGGGAGAAGATCTATCAGTTGCTGCTCAAGGTCATGGACCTGTCGTTGCTCGACTCCCTGGAACCGGGCGACGCCTCGCGGCAGATCCGCGACATCTGCCAGCGCCTGCTCGACGAGCACTCGGCGCCGGTCAGCGCCAGCAGCCGGCAGTTGATCATCAAGCAGATCACCGACGAAGTGCTCGGTCTCGGCCCACTGGAGCCGTTGCTGGCCGATCACAGTGTATCGGACATTCTGGTCAACGGTGCCGACTCGGTGTACGTCGAGCGCTTTGGCAAGCTGCAACGAACCGATGTGCATTTTCGCGACAATCACCACCTGTTGAACATCATCGACCGTATTGTTTCCAGTCTGGGTCGGCGCATCGATGAGTCGTCACCACTGGTGGACGCACGGCTCAAGGATGGCTCGCGGGTCAACGCCATCATTCCGCCCTTGGCCATCGACGGGCCGAGCATGTCGATCCGGCGCTTTGCCGTGGACCTGCTCAACACCGAAAGCCTGGTGAAGATGGGCACCCTTACGCCGTCGATCGCCCTGATGCTCAAGGCTATCGTGCGCGGGCGCATGAACGTGCTGATCTCCGGCGGGACCGGTAGCGGCAAGACCACCATGCTCAACGTGTTGTCGAGCTTCATCCCCCACAATGAGCGGATCGTCACGATCGAGGACTCGGCCGAACTGCAACTGCAACAACCTCATGTGGTACGCCTCGAAACCCGTCCGTCGAACATCGAGGGCAAGGGCGAGGTCAGCCAGCGCGACCTGGTGCGCAACAGTTTGCGCATGCGCCCCGACCGTATCGTCATCGGCGAGGTGCGTGGCGCCGAGGCGCTGGACATGCTGACGGCGATGAACACCGGCCACGACGGCTCGCTCACCACCATCCACGCCAACACCGCGCGCGATGCCCTGGGGCGGATCGAGAACATGGTCTCGATGACCGGTGCGACCTTCCCGATCAAGGCCCTGCGCCAACAGATCGCTTCTGCCCTGAGTGTGGTCATCCAGTTGGAGCGCCAGGAGGATGGCACGCGGCGCTTGGTCAGCGTTCAGGAAATCAATGGCATGGAAGGCGAGATCATCACCATGACCGAGATTTTTTCATTTGTGCGTAACGGTATCGGTGAGCGTGGTGAAGTCCTCGGCGAGTTCCGCCCCACGGGCATGGTTCCCGCGTTCCGCGAGGTCCTGGCCAAGCGCGGCATCGAACTGCCACTGAGCCTGTTCCGGCCCGATTGGATGGAGGGATGAACATGAGCCAGATTCCCAGTGAATATATTCTGGCGTTCCTCGGCATGGTGTTCACCGCCATGTTCCTGCTCAGTCAAGGCTTGGCAATCCCGGTGTTCGGTGAGGCCAAGAAGGTCCGCAGGCGTATCCGTAGCCGTCTGAACGTGCTGGAGAGCAGCAGTAACCTGGCGAACATGCAGTCGGTACTGCGGCAGAAATACCTGCGCCGACTGTCGCCGCTGGAGGCGCGCCTGGAGCAGTTGCCGGGCATGGAGGGTCTGGCGCAGATGATCGAGCAAGCCGGGCATGAGTACCGTGCCTACCGGGTGCTGCTGCTCGGCCTGATCCTGGCCGTGACCGCTGCGGTGGTGCTGTGGCTGTTCACTCAGCTGTGGTGGCTGGCCCTTGCCGGTGGCCTGGCCACGTTCTGGCTGCCGGTGCTGAAGATCTCCCGTGACCGCAGCAAGCGTTTCGCCCAGTTCGAAGAAGGCCTGCCCGATGCGCTGGATGCGGTATGCCGCGCGCTGCGCGCCGGCCATCCATTCAACGAGACCCTGCAGTTGGTCGCCGAGGAGCATAAAGGTCCAGTCGCTCACGAGTTCGGCCTGACCTTCGCCGACATCAACTATGGCAACGATGTACGCCGGGCCATGCTCGGCCTGCTCGAGCGCATGCCGAGCATGACCGTGATGATGCTGGTGACCACGGTGCTGATCCACCGTGAGACCGGGGGCAACCTGACCGAGGTGCTGGAGCGCCTGAGCAGCCTGATTCGTGGGCGCTTCCGCTTCCAGCGCAAGGTCAAGACGCTGTCGGCCGAGGGGCGCATGTCGGGCTGGATACTGGTTGCCGTACCTTTCGTGTTGGCGGCGGCGATTGTGCTGTCGAGCCCGAGTTATCTGCCCATGCTGCTCAGTGAGCCCCTGGGCCAGAAGCTGGTGATCGGGGCGTTCGTGGCGATGCTGATCGGGATTTTCTGGATACGCAAAATCATCCGGATTCAGGTTTGAACACCGCCAGGTGTCAAGGAGGGGGTCATGAACTATCTGCTGAGTCTGATCAACAGCGCGGTGGGGGACGAGGAGTTGGCTCGCCTGCTGTTCGCCGCGGCCATCGGCTTGAGCGTGGTACTGGCGGTGGTCACGTTGGTGTTGCTGGTGCAAGGGTTGCAAGATCCGGTACAGCGGCGCCTGCTGTTGCTCAAGCGCGGTCATGCTGGGGCCGGTTACGAGCAACACACCACCAGCAGCCTGCAACTGCTGCTGGAACAGGTCGGCCAGCGCTTCTCGCCGACGGAGCCGGCAGCCAGTTCGGCGACCCACACGCTGCTGACCCATGCTGGCTATCGCTCGCAGGCGGCGGTACAGATGTACTGGGCGACTCGCCTGTTGTCGCCGTTGCTGACGGTGGGCCTGGCGTTGCTGGCCCTGCCGTTGGTTCCGACACTTTCGCTGCCATTGGGTATTGTCATCCTGGTCACGGCGCTGGGCGTGGGATGGTTGGCACCGGCGGTTTATGTCAATGCGCGTAAACAGGCGCGGATGACCCGGCTGATGGTGGCCTTTCCCGATGCCCTGGACCTGATGGTTGTATGTGTGGAATCGGGCCTGGCATTGCCCCAGGCGATCGAGCGGGTGTCCGAGGAAATGGCGGTCAGCCAACCGGACCTGGCCATTGAGCTGGCGCTGGTCAACGCCGAGATTCGCGCGGGGATTCCCAGCACCGAGGCGCTCAAGCACTTGGCTGATCGGACGGGGTTGGAGGACATTCGCGGATTGGTCAGCCTGCTCGCACAGAGCATCCGTTTTGGCACCAGCGTCGGTGCCACCTTGCGCATCTATGCCGAGGAGTTTCGTGACCGGCGCACGCAAATGGCCGAGGAGAGGGCGGCAAAGATCGGTACCAAACTGGTGTTCCCGCTGATCTTCTGCCTGTGGCCAAGCTTCTTCCTGGTGGCCATCGGGCCTGCGATCGTCGGTGTGTTCAAGGTGTTCGGCAAGCTCTGAGCAAACGCCGCATGCAAACCGGGCCCGGGCCTCCAGCGCAAGAAAACGCTGGAGGCC
>NZ_JABWRI010000041.1:0-43150 GCF_014268865.1 Pseudomonas sp. BW16M2
GGGGGCGCCCCGGCGATGGGCCGCGAGAGCGGCCCCGCTCAACGAATGCCGAGCACTACTGATGCCTTAGAAACTATCACCGGGCACGCGCACCCAGCCCTCCATCAGCACCCGAGCACTTCGGCTCATGATTGCCTTGGTCACGGTCCATTGCCCGTCCACTCGACGCGCCTCGGCCCCGACCCGCAACGTCCCGGACGGATGACCGAAACGCACGGCACTTCGTTCGCCGCCACCGGCGGCAAGGTTGACCAGCGTACCCGGGATCGCCGCGGCGGTGCCGATGGCGACCGCCGCGGTGCCCATCATCGCGTGGTGCAGCTTGCCCATCGACAGCGCCCGCACCAGCAGGTCGACGTCCTCGGCGGCGACAACCTTGCCACTGGAGGAGGCATAGCCGGTCGGCGCCGCGACGAACGCCACCTTCGGCGTGTGCTGGCGCCCAGCGGCCTGGTCGATGTGCTCGATCAGCCCCATGCGCACCGCGCCATGGGCACGAATGGTCTCGAAACGCTGCAATGCCGCGGCATCGCCGTTGATGGCGTCCTGCAGCTCGGTACCGGTATAGCCGATATCGGCGGCATTGACGAAGATGGTCGGGATGCCGGCGTTGATCAGGGTCGCCTTGAAGGTGCCGACACCCGGTACCTCGAGGTCGTCGACCAGGTTGCCGGTGGGGAACATCGCTCCGCCGTCACCGTCCTCGTCGGCGGCCGGATCGAGGAATTCCAGCTGCACCTCGGCGGCCGGGAAGGTCACGCCGTCGAGCTCGAAATCGCCGGTTTCCTGCACCTCGCCGTCGGTGATCGGCACATGGGCGATGATGGTCTTGCCGATGTTGGCCTGCCAGATCCGCACGGTGGCGATGCCATTGCGCGGGATGCGGCTGGCATCGACCAGCCCGCCACTGATGGCGAACGAGCCGACCGCGGCGGACAGGTTGCCGCAGTTGCCGCTCCAGTCGACGAAGGCCTTGTCGATCGACACCTGGCCGAACAGGTAGTCGACGTCGTGGTCGGCCTTGATGCTTTTCGACAGGATCACCGTCTTGCTGGTGCTGGAGGTGGCGCCGCCCATGCCGTCGATCTGCTTGCCGTACGGGTCGGGGCTGCCGATCACCCGCAGCAGCAGGGCGTCACGGGCCGGGCCCGGGACCTGGGCGCGCTCGGGCAGGTCCTGGAGGCGGAAGAACACGCCTTTGCTGGTGCCGCCGCGCAGGTAGGTGGCGGGGATTTTGATCTGGGGTACATGAGCCATTGTCTTGGGCATCCTGATAGTCCGGTGAAGTACCCTGGGGCTGCCCTGCAGCCCTTTCGCGACACAAGGCCGCTCCCACAGGTACTGCGCCGCTCTTTGTGGGAGCGGCCTTGTGTCGCGAAAGGGCCGCAAAGCGGCCCCCGTTTCATGCTCAGGCCGCGCCTTCCAGGAAGTCCTGGGCAAAGCGCTGCAGCACGCCACCCGCCTCGTAGATCGACACCTCTTCGGCGGTATCCAGGCGGCAGGTCACCGGCACCTCGACACGTTCGCCATTGCGCCGCGTCACCACCAGGGTCAGCGTCGCCCGTGGCGTGCGCTCGCCGAGCACGTCGTAGGTCTCGCTGCCGTCCAGGCCCAGGGTCTTGCGGTCGGTGCCCGGCTTGAACTCCAGCGGCAGCACGCCCATGCCCACCAGGTTGGTGCGGTGGATACGCTCGAAGCCTTCGGCGACGATGGCCTCGACACCGGCCAGGCGCACGCCCTTGGCCGCCCAGTCACGGGACGAGCCCTGGCCGTAGTCGGCACCGGCGACGATGATCAGCGGCTGCTTGCGCTCCATGTAGGTCTCGATGGCTTCCCACATGCGGGTCACCTTGCCTTCCGGCTCGAGGCGCGCCAGCGAACCCTGCTTCACGCTGCCGTCGTCCTTGCGCACCATCTCGTTGAACAGCTTGGGGTTGGCGAAGGTGGCGCGCTGGGCGGTCAGGTGGTCACCGCGGTGGGTGGCGTAGGAGTTGAAGTCCTCCTCCGGCAGGCCCATCTTCGCCAGGTACTCGCCGGCGGCGCTGTCGAGCATGATGGCATTGGACGGTGACAGGTGGTCGGTGGTGATGTTGTCCGGCAGCACCGCCAGCGGGCGCATGCCACGCAGGGTGCGCTCACCGGCCAGGGCGCCTTCCCAGTACGGCGGGCGACGGATGTAGGTGCTCATCGGGCGCCATTCATACAGCGGCGCGACCTTAGGCCCCTTGTCTTCCTCGATGGTGAACATCGGGATGTACACCTGGCGGAACTGCTCCGGCTTGACCGAGGCACGCACCACGGCGTCGATCTCTTCATCGCTCGGCCAGATGTCCTTCAGGCGGATCTCCTTGCCGTCGACCACGCCCAGCACATCCTTCTCGATATCGAAGCGGATGGTGCCGGCAATGGCGTAGGCCACCACCAGCGGCGGCGAAGCCAGGAACGCCTGCTTGGCGTACGGGTGGATGCGCCCGTCGAAGTTGCGGTTACCCGACAGCACGGCGGTGGCGTACAGGTCGCGGTCGATGATCTCCTGCTGGATCACCGGGTCCAGCGCGCCGGACATGCCGTTGCAGGTGGTGCAGGCGAAAGCGACGATGCCAAAGCCCAGTTGCTCCAGTTCCTGCTCCAGCCCTGCTTCCTTGAGGTACAGCTGCACGGCCTTGGAGCCCGGCGCCAGCGACGACTTGACCCACGGTTTGCGGACCAGGCCGAGCTTGTTGGCGTTGCGCGCCAGCAGGCCGGCGGCGATCACGTTGCGCGGGTTGCTGGTGTTGGTGCAGCTGGTGATGGCGGCGATGATCACCGCGCCATCCGGCATCTGCCCCGGCACTTCTTGCCACTGGCCGGCGATGCCCTTGGCCGCCAGGTCGCTGGTGGCCACCCGGGCGTGCGGGTTGGACGGGCCGGCCATGTTGCGCACCACGCTCGACAGGTCGAAGCTCAGGGTGCGCTCGTACTCGGCCTTGGCCAGGCTGTCGGCCCACAGGCCGGTGGCCTTGGCGTAGGTCTCGACCAGTTGCACCTGCTGGTCGTCGCGACCGGTGAGCTTGAGGTAGTCGATGGTCTGCTGGTCGATGGCGAACATCGCCGCGGTGGCGCCGTATTCCGGGGCCATGTTGGAGATGGTGGCGCGGTCGCCCAGGGTCAGCGCGCTGGCGCCGGCACCGTGGAACTCCAGGTAGGCGCCGACCACTTTCTGCTTGCGCAGGAACTCGGTGAGCGCCAGCACCAGGTCGGTGGCGGTGATGTTCGGCGCCAGGCGACCGGTCAGCTCGACGCCGACGATCTCCGGCAGGCGCATCCACGAGGCGCGGCCGAGCATCACGTTCTCCGCCTCCAGGCCGCCGACGCCGATGGCGATCACACCCAGGGCATCCACGTGCGGGGTGTGGCTGTCGGTGCCGACACAGGTGTCCGGGTAGGCCACGCCGCGATCGTTGTGGATCACCGGCGACATCTTCTCCAGGTTGATCTGGTGCATGATGCCGTTGCCCGGCTGGATCACGTCGACGTTCTTGAACGCCTGCTTGGTCCAGTTGATGAAGTGGAAACGGTCTTCGTTGCGGCGGTCCTCGATGGCGCGGTTCTTCTCGAACGCCTGCGGGTCGAAGCCGCCGCATTCGACGGCCAGCGAGTGGTCGACGATCAGCTGCACCGGCACCACCGGGTTGACCTGGGCCGGATCGCCGCCCTTGTCGGCGATGGCGTCGCGCAGGCCGGCCAGGTCGACCAGGGCGGTCTGGCCGAGGATGTCGTGGCAGACCACGCGGGCCGGGAACCAGGGGAAGTCGAGGTCGCGCTTGCGCTCGATCAGCTGTTCCAGCGAGGCGTTGAGGGTGGCCGGGTCACAGCGGCGCACCAGGTTTTCGGCGAGCACGCGGGAGGTGTACGGCAGGCCGTCGTAGGCGCCGGGCTTGATCGCCTCGACCGCGGCACGGGCGTCGAAGTAGTCCAGGGCGGTGCCTGGCAGGTTCTTGCGGAATGCGGTGTTCATATCGTTATCGGGCTCGGTCACGGTTTACCTGGGCAGGCATCGGCAGATTCGTGGGAGCGGGCTTGCCCCGCGATTGCGTCGCATGCGCCAGCGAGGTTGAACCTGCTGGCGCAATCGCGGGGCAAGCCCGCTCCCACAACAGACCTACAGCCTGTCTCTTCTAATCAACGCTGCTCGATCGGCACGAACTGGCGCTGCTCGACGCCGACATACTCGGCGCTCGGGCGGATGATGCGGTTGTTGGCGCGCTGTTCGAACACGTGCGCGGCCCAGCCGGTCAGGCGCGAGCAGACGAAGATCGGGGTGAACAGCTTGGTCGGGATGCCCATGAAGTGGTACGCCGAGGCATGGTAGAAGTCGGCGTTGGGGAACAGGCGCTTCTGCTCCCACATGGTCTTGTCGATGGCCTCGGAGACCGGGTACAGGACCTTGTCACCCACTTCATCGGCGAGCTGCTTCGCCCAACCCTTGATCACCTCGTTGCGTGGATCGGACTCTTTATAGATGGCGTGGCCGAAGCCCATGATCTTGTCCTTGCGCTCGAGCATGCGCAGCAGCTCGGCGGTGGCTTCCTGCGGAGTCTGGAAACGTTCGATCAGTTCCATCGCCGCTTCGTTGGCGCCGCCGTGCAGCGGGCCGCGCAGCGAGCCAATGGCGGCGGTTACGCAGGAGTACAGGTCGGACAGGGTCGAGGCGCAGACCCGGGCGGTGAAGGTCGAGGCGTTGAACTCGTGCTCGGCGTAGAGGATCAGCGAGACGTTCATCACCTTGACGTGCAGCGCGCTCGGCTTCTTGCCGTGCAGCAGGTGCAGGAAGTGGCCGCCGAGGGTGTCCTCGTCGCTGGTGCAATCGATACGCACGCCGTGGTGAGTGAAGCGGTACCAGTAGCACATCACCGCCGGGAACAGCGCCAGCAGGCGGTCGGTCTTCTCGCGCTGGGCGTCGAAGGTCAGTTCCGGCTCCAGGGTGCCGAGCACCGAGCAGCCGGTGCGCATCACGTCCATCGGGTGGGCATCGCGCGGGATGCGCTCGAGCACTTCCTTCAGCGCTTGCGGCAGGTCGCGCAGGCCCTTGAGCTTGCGCTTGTAGTCGGCAAGCTCAGCCTTGCTCGGCAGCTCGCCGTACAGCAGCAGGTAGGCCACTTCCTCGAACTCGGCGCCGGCGGCCAGGTCGCGCACGTCATAGCCGCGGTAGGTCAGGCCGGCCCCGGCCTGGCCGACGGTCGACAGCGCGGTCTGGCCGGCCACCTGGCCACGCAGGCCCGCGCCACTGAGTACTTTTGCTTCGGCCATGGTGTTTCTCCTTTCTTGAATTTGTTATCGAAGTCTTGCTGGCTAATCCTGGTGACTTGTACCGGCCCTATCGCGGGGCAAGCCCGCTCCCACGAAGCCGCTACAGGTGTTCGCTTACCCTTTCTTCTGGGCGAACAACGCATCGAGGCTCTGCTCGAAGGCGTGGTAGCCGATGGCATCGTAGAGCTCCATGCGGGTCTGCATGGTGTCGATCACGTTCTTCTGGGTGCCGTCGCGGCGCAGCGCGGTGTAGACGTTCTCGGCCGCCTTGTTCATGGCGCGGAAGGCTGACAGCGGGTACAGCACCAGCGACACGTCGACCGAGGCCAGTTCCTCGGTGGTGTACAGCGGCGTGGCGCCGAACTCGGTGATATTGGCCAGGATCGGCGCCTTCACCCGGTCGGCGAAGGTCTTGTACATCGAAAGCTCGGTGATGGCTTCCGGGAAGATCATGTCGGCGCCGGCCTCGATGCAGGCCGCGGCGCGGTCCAGGGCGGCATTCAGGCCCTCGACAGCCAGGGCGTCGGTGCGCGCCATGATCACGAAGCTGTCGTCGCTGCGGGCATCCACGGCGGCCTTGATGCGGTCGACCATCTCCTGCTGCGAGACGATCTCCTTGTTCGGGCGATGACCGCAGCGCTTGGCGCCGACCTGGTCCTCGATATGGATCGCGGCGGCGCCGAACTTGCTCATCGACTTGACGGTGCGGGCGACGTTGAAGGCCGAGGCGCCGAAGCCGGTGTCGACATCCACCAGCAGCGGCAGGTCGCACACGTCGGTGATGCGCCGTACGTCGGTGAGCACGTCGTCCAGGCCGCTGATGCCCAGGTCCGGCAGGCCCAGGGAGCCGGCGGCGACACCGCCGCCGGAAAGGTAGATGGCCTTGAAGCCGGCGCGCTTGGCCAGCAGGGCGTGGTTGGCGTTGATGGTCCCGACCACCTGCAGCGGATGTTCGGCGGCGACCGCGTCACGGAAACGCTGGCCGGGCGTGCTCTTCACTGTCATGACTCACCTCGTGGGCTATTGTTGTCGGCACCTTGGTAGTGGCGCTCGATATTGCGTTTGGATGCGCCGATGTGGCGACGCATCAGGAGTTCTGCCAGTTCGCCGTCGCGAGCTTCGATGGCATCGAGGATGCGGTGGTGCTCGGCGAAGGCCTGGCGCGGGCGGTTGGGCGTGCTGGAGAACTGGATGCGGTACATGCGCACCAGCTGGTACAGCTCGCCGCAGAGCATCTTGTACAGGGTCTGGTTGCCGCTGCCCTGAATGATCCGGTAGTGGAAGTCGTAGTCGCCTTCCTGCTGGTAGTAGCCCTGGCCGGCCTGGAACGCGGCGTCGCGCTCATGGGTGTCGAGCACATGGCGCAGCTCGTCGATGGCCGCCTGGCTCATGCGCTCGGCGGCCAGGCGGCAGGCCATGCCTTCAAGGGATTCGCGGATTTCGTACAGCTCGATCAGCTCGGCATGGCTCAGCGACACCACCCGGGCGCCGACATGGGGCACTCGCACCAGCAGGCGCTGGCCCTCCAGGCGGTGGATCGCCTCGCGCAGCGGGCCGCGGCTGATGCCGTAGGTGCGCGCCAGCTCCGGCTCGGAGATCTTGCTGCCGGGCGCGATGTCGCCCTTGACGATGGCGGCCTGGATGCAGCGGAAGACGTGCTCCGAGAGGGTCTCGGTCTCGTCCTGGGGCAATGTGGTGGCCGGGGCTGTGTCCAGCATGATTGTCGACACCTTCAAAATCAGTGACGCCAAAACTAGCCAAATAGAGGCATGGAGTCAAAGACAAAAAGAATATTGTCGACAATCGTCTAATAACGAACTTACCCCGCCTTCATGGGGTCTGATCGCGGGCGCGCTGGCGTCAAGACATCGGCGTGATAGAATGCCGCGCTCCCCCGGGAGCATGGATAGTGTGACTGTCATCATTTCATGTTGTTGACAGACCAATGAGGACGCTTGGCCAGTCGCCTTGCCCTGAAACCTGCACAGCACCGCGCCAGGATTATGAGACTCATACCCGTTTCACTGTTGCTCTGCCTGACCCTGCTGCCGGCGCTCGCGCCCGCGGCCGAGAAGACCGTGTACGGTCTGAACGAATACGCCCGCCTGGGCGACCTTGACCTGGAAGTGGCGGCCAAGCTCGACACCGGCGCCAAGACCGCCTCGCTCAGCGCCCGCGACATCAAGCGTTTCAAGCGCGACGGCGAGAGCTGGGTGCGCTTCTACCTGGCCATCGACGCCGCGCACAAGCACCCCATTGAACGCCCCCTGGCCCGCGTCAGCAAGATCAAGCGCCGCGCCGGGGACTATGATGCCGAATCCGGCAAGGCCTACACCGCCCGTCCGGTCATCGAACTCGAGATTTGCATGGGCCAGACGCAACGCACCATCGAGGTCAACCTCACCGACCGCAGCGCCTTCCAATTCCCGCTGCTGATCGGTTCCGAGGCCCTCAAGCACTTCGGTGCGCTGGTCGACCCAAGCCTTAAATACGCGGCCGGCAAACCTGCCTGCGCCACCGAAGCTCCCAAAGCAGAGTAATTCCGATGCGCTCTCTTACCCTCCATCTGAAAGTCCTGATCACCGTCCTGGTAGTGCTGGGCATCGCGATCACGGCCTACCAGATCTTCGCCCTCGGCATCCCGGTGACCGAGGACGAGACCGACGACCTGTGGAACATCGACGCCAAGGTCGAGTTCGTCGCCAGCGCCAAGGATCCGGTCAAGGTGCAGATGTTCGTGCCCCCGCTGAACCGTGACTACGTGAGCCTCAACGAGAGCTTCATCTCCAACAACTACGGGGTCAGCGTCAACCGCGCCGACGGCAACCGCAAGGTGACCTGGTCGGCCCGTCGCGCCAGCGGCAACCAGACCCTCTACTACCGCCTGGTGCTGACCAAGCGCTACAGCAACGAAAAAACCAAGATCAAGGGCCCGACCTTCCGCGACAGCCTGGCCGTCGAGGGCCCGGAGAAGATCGCCGCCGAAGCGCTGATGGCACCGATCCGCCAGCACTCGGCCGACGTCGAGACCTTCGTCAGCGAGACCATCAAGCGGGTCAACAATGTCAACGACGACAACGCCAAGCTGCTGCTGGCCGGCGACAACTCGCCGCTGAAAAAAGCCCAGGTCATCGACCTGCTGCTGTCCATCGCCCACGTGCCACTGGAGAAGGTCCACACCATCCGCCTGGTGGCCGACACCCCGCAGAGCCCCGAACTGTGGCTGCGCAGCTTCAACGGCAACGACTGGCTGTACTTCAACCCGGAGACCGGCGAGCAGGGCCTGCCCAGCGACCGCCTGCTGTGGTGGACCGGTGACGACAACCTGATCACCGTCGATGGCGGCAAGAAGGCCACCGTCACCTTCAGCATGAACAACAGCGAGATGAACGCCATCCGCCTGGCCAAGCTGACCGACGAGAACACCGACGCCGACTTCCTCGAATACTCGCTGTACGGCCTGCCGCTGCAGACCCAGCAGACCTTCATGATCATGGTGATGATCCCGATCGGCGTGCTGGTGATCCTGGTGCTGCGCAACCTGATCGGCATCCAGACCCTCGGTACCTTCACCCCGGTGCTGATCGCCCTGGCCTTCCGCGAGACCCAACTGGGCTTCGGCATCATCCTGTTCACGGTGATCACAGCCCTGGGCCTGTCGCTGCGCTCGTACCTTGAGCACCTCAAGCTGCAGATGCTGCCGCGCCTGTCGGTGGTACTGACCTTCGTCGTGGTGCTGATCGCCGCCATCAGCCTGTTCAGCCACAAGCTGGGCCTGGAGCGCGGGCTGTCGGTGGCGCTGTTCCCGATGGTGATCCTGACCATGACCATCGAACGCCTGTCGATCACCTGGGAAGAGCGTGGCGGCGGCCATGCCATGAAAGTGGCGGTCGGCACCCTGTTCGCCGCCTCCATCGCACACCTGCTGATGACCGTGCCGGAAGCGGTGTACTTCGTCTTCACCTTCCCGGCGGTATTGCTGATCCTGGTGGGCTTCATGCTGGCGATGGGTCGCTACCGCGGCTACCGCCTGACCGAGCTCGTGCGCTTCAAGGCATTCCTGAAGAAGGCTGACGCCTGATGTTTGGCCTGATCAAGACGTGGAAAGCCCTGGAGGCCCGGGGCATCATGGGTATCAACCGGCGCAACGCGGACTACGTGTTGAAGTACAACAAGCGCCACCTGTACCCGATCGTCGACGACAAGATCATCACCAAGGAGCGCGCCCTGGCGGCCGGCATCCATGTGCCGGAGATGTACGGCATCATCGAGACCGAGAAGCAGATCGAGAAACTCGACGAAATCATCGGCGGGCGCAGCGACTTCGTCATCAAGCCGGCCCAGGGCGCCGGCGGTGACGGTATCCTGGTGATCGCCGACCGCTTCGAGGACCGCTACCGCACGGTGTCGGGCAAGATCATCAGCCACGAGGAGATCGAGCACCAGATCTCCAGCATCCTCACCGGCCTGTACTCGCTGGGCGGGCACCGCGATCGCGCGCTGATCGAGTACCGGGTCACCCCGGACCAGATCTTCAAGAGCATCAGCTACGAAGGCGTGCCGGACATCCGCATCATCGTGCTGATGGGCTACCCAGTGATGGCCATGCTGCGCCTGCCGACCCGCCAGTCCGGCGGCAAGGCCAACCTGCACCAGGGCGCCATCGGCGTGGGCGTGGACCTGGCCACCGGCCTCACCCTGCGCGGCACCTGGCTGAACAAGATCATCAGCAAGCACCCGGACACCACCAACGCGGTGGACGGCGTGCAACTGCCGAACTGGGACGGTTTCATGAAGCTCGCCGCCAGCTGCTACGAGTTGTGCGGCCTGGGCTACATCGGCGTGGACATGGTCCTGGACCAGGACAAGGGCCCGCTGATCCTCGAGCTCAACGCACGTCCCGGCCTGAACATCCAGATCGCCAACGACTGCGGCCTGACCCAGCGCACCCACGCCATCGAGGCGCACCTGGAGATGCTGGCCAAGGAAGGTCGCAGCGAGGATGCCGAGCAGCGCGTGAAGGTCTCGCAAGGGCTGTTCGGGCACGTCAATCCGCTGTAACCCAGGCCCTGCGCAATCCCTGTATGAGCGGCCTTGCGTCGCGAAGCGGCCCCAGCAATCTCCGCATCAACGCTGAAACCCCGGGGCCGCTTTGCGGCCCTTTCCGACCGGTCCGACGCCTCGGCAAGGCCGCTCCTACAGGGGAACTGCGCAGAACTGGACGATGAATGTCGTCGCCAGCGCTAGGCGCATTCCCCCCGTAGGTCTACAATCGCCCACCTCGCTTGTTCATCGCCGTCCATCCTGATGCCGACCTGTACGCTCCACCCCCTGCCCTACCAGCCCGACCCCGCCTTCTACTTCGAACGCCTGCGCCGCGCGCCCGGTGCGATCCTGCTCGACAGCGCCCGCCCAGGCGCCGAACGCGGCCGCTACGACCTGCTCAGCGCCTGGCCGCTGCAGCAGTTGCAGGCACACCCCGAGGAAGACGGTCGCGACTACCTGCAGCGTCTGCGCCAGGCCCTGGCCGACCTGGGGACGGCACAACTGCCCGAGGGCATCGAGCTGCCGTTTGCCGGCGGCCTGATCGGCTACCTGAGCTACGACTTCGGCCGGCGCCTGGAGCAGCTGCCGACGCACGCGGTCGACGACCTCGGCCTGCCCGACGCCCGGTTGGGGCTGTATGCCTGGGCACTGGTGTCCGACCATCGGCTGTGCAGCAGCCAGCTGGTGTTCCATCCAAGCCTGCCCGAGGCCGAGCAACAACGGCTCATTGCGTTGTTCGAGGCCAGCACCCCGGGCGATACCGGTGACTTCCACCTGCTCGCGCCCATGACCGGTGATCTTCGCCCCGAGCAGTACCGGGCGGCGTTCGACCAGGTGCAGCGCTACATCCAGGCTGGCGACTGCTACCAGATCAACCTCACCCAGCGCTTTCGCGCACCCTGCCAGGGCGACCCGTGGCGCGCCTACCAGGCCCTGCGCGCCGCCTGCCCGACACCGTTCTCCGGTTACCAGCAGCTGGATGAAGGCACGGCGCTGCTGAGCTTCTCCCCCGAACGCTTCATCCGTGTCAGCCAGGGCGCGGTCGAGACCCGCCCGATCAAGGGCACCCGCCCACGCGCCGCCGACCCGGTCGAGGATGCGCGCAACGCCGCCGAGCTGCTGGCCAGCCCCAAGGACCGCTCGGAAAACCTGATGATCGTCGACCTGCTGCGCAACGACATCGGCCGCACCTGCCAGACCGGCTCGGTGAAGGTGCCGGAGCTGTTCAGCCTGGAGAGCTACCCCAACGTTCATCACCTGGTCAGCAGCGTGGTCGGCCGCCTGGCCGCCGACAAGGACGCCCTGGACCTGATCGCCGGCAGCTTCCCCGGCGGCTCGATCACCGGCGCCCCGAAGATCCGCGCCATGCAGATCATCGACGAGCTGGAGCCGGCGCGCCGGGCGCTGTACTGCGGCTCGCTGCTGTATGTCGATGTGCGCGGCGAGATGGACAGCTCCATCGCCATCCGCAGCCTGCTGGTCAAGGATGGCCAGGTCAGTTGCTGGGGCGGCGGCGCGGTGGTGGCCGACTCGGACTGGCAGGCCGAGTACGAAGAGTCGATCGCCAAGGTGCGGGTGCTGATGGAAACGCTTCAGGCCCTGTAAGACTCCGTGGGAGCGGGCTTGCTCCGCGATCGCCAGGCGTCTACCCCGCCATTTTTTGTTACCATCTGACCACTACGAGCGCACAGCGCCACTCAACCGATGGAAACCGCCTGATGAGCCAACCCTTCGACGTCGCCGCCCTGGCCGCGACCTACGCCAGCAAGTCCCCGCAGGAGATCCTCAAGCTCGCCTTCGAGCATTTTGGCGATGACCTGTGGATCTCCTTCAGCGGCGCCGAGGATGTGGTGCTGGTGGACATGGCCTGGAAGCTGAACAAGCATGTCAAGGTGTTCAGCCTCGACACCGGCCGCCTGCATCCGGAGACCTACCGGTTCATCGACCAGGTGCGCGAGCAGTACAACCTGCCCATCGAGATCCTCAGCCCGGATCGCGACAAGCTCGACCCGTTCGTCAAGGAAAAAGGCCTGTTCAGTTTCTACAAGGACGGCCACGGCGAGTGCTGCGGCATCCGCAAGATCGAGCCGCTGCGCCGCAAGCTGGCCACCGTCAGCGCCTGGGCCACCGGCCAGCGCCGCGACCAGAGCCCCGGCACCCGCAGCCAGGTGGCGGCGCTGGAGATCGACAGCGCCTTCTCCACCCCGGAGCGCACCCTGTACAAGTTCAACCCGCTGGCGCAGATGACCAGCGAGGAAGTCTGGGGCTACATCCGCATGCTCGAGCTGCCCTACAACAGCCTGCACGAGCGCGGCTTCATCAGCATCGGCTGCGAGCCGTGCACCCGCCCGGTACTGCCGAACCAGCACGAGCGCGAAGGGCGTTGGTGGTGGGAAGAGTCGACCCAGAAGGAATGCGGGTTGCACGCCGGCAACCTGATCAGCAAGGCTTGAAATAGCTGGGGCCGCTTCGCGGCCCCAGCTATTTCAGATCAGTGCACCGGCAGTTCAACACCCTCGAACAGCTCTTCCAGCTCCTGCTTGTTATGGCACTGAATCGCCTTGGCCATCACCTCACGGGTCAGGTGCGGCGCGAACTTCTCGATGAAGTCGCACATGAAGCCACGCAGGAAGGTGCCGCGACGGAAGCCGATCTTGGTGATGCTGGCCTCGAACAGCTCGCTGGCATCCAGGCACACCAGGTCGCTGTCGAGCTTCGGGTCCACCGCCATCTTGGCCACGATACCCACGCCCAGGCCCAGGCGCACATAGGTCTTGATCACGTCGGCGTCGGCGGCGGTGAACACCACCTTCGGCGTCAGGCCTCGGTGATTGAACGCTTCGTCGAGCTTGGAACGGCCAGTGAAGCCGAACACGTAGGTGACGATCGGATACTCGGCCACCGCTTCCAGGGTCAGCTTCGGCAGCTTGGTCAGTGGGTGGCCCTGGGGCACCACCACGCAGCGGTTCCACTTGTAGCACGGCATCATGATCAGGTCGCCGAACAGCTCCAGGGCCTCGGTGGCGATGGCGAAGTCGACGGTGCCGTCGGCCGCCATCTCGGCGATCTGCATCGGCGAGCCCTGGTGCATGTGCAGGGCGACTTCCGGGTACTGCTTGATGAAGTTGCTGATCACCGGCGGCAGCGCGTAGCGCGCCTGGGTGTGGGTGGTGGCGATCGACAGGGTGCCCTTTTTCTCGTTGGAGAATTCCTGGGCAATCTGCTTGATGCTTTCGACCTTGCGCAGGATCTCGCCGGCGGTATTGATGATGCGCTCGCCCGCCGGGGTGACACGGGTCAGGTGCTTGCCGCTGCGGGCGAAGACCTCGACGCCCAGCTCGTCCTCGAGCAGGCGGATCTGCTTGCTGATGCCCGGTTGGGAGGTGTACAGGCTCTGCGCCGTCGCGGAAACGTTGAGGTCATGGTGCGCCACTTCCCAGATGTAGCGCAGTTGCTGAAGCTTCATAGATATCCCTCAAAGGCGGTAGGTCACCGGCGCGCCGGCAGCGACGAGTTATAACTATATTAGTGGCTTGAGAAATAAATCTAGAACTATTTTGTTACGTTCGCTGGAAAAAGTCCTACCGCTAGGTTCACGATTTCCTACGTCCAAGATGGTGAGCCAACGGCACCATGTACACCGGCACCGGTGACAGTTGCAGCAGCCGCACCGCCGTGCGACCGATCGGCACATCCACTCCCGCGCCGGCGCTGTGGCTGCCGAAGATCAGCAGGTCGACCGACAACCGCTGGGCCTGCTCGAGGATCACCTGGGCCGGGTCGCCCTGGCGCACCCGCACCGCGCGGATCAATGCCAGGTCGGCCGGCTCGGTCATCTCGTCGCGAAAGTTCTCCAGCACGCGCTGCTCGATATTGGCCATGACCGTGTTGACGCCCTCGCTGTGCAGCGCATCGAGGGTCTGCTCATCGAGGTAGCTCTGCAGCAACGATTCGGCGAACTGGCCCATGGGCTCCACGGCATGGATCACATACAGCTCTGCGTTGAAGGTCCGCGCCAGGGCCAGGGCGTGCTGCATGACAAAGGGCGCATAGACACCGAGGTCAGTGGCAAACAGCATGGAACGGATCATTCGACCTCCTCGACTGCCGCGACGGCAGAGCAAGCTTGAGCTTAGCAGCGCCATCGGCGGTCGCCTGGCCGTCCGGCGCACAGCCGTCGCGGGCTTCAGGCCTGCCGACTGCGCCGGTCGATGAACGCCAGGGCCTGGTACAACGCCTCCATGCGCGGCAACGCGCAACCGGCCGCACGGGCCCGGGCCAGGGGCTCGGCATAGATCGCCTGCAGCTCCAGCGGCCTCTGCTGGACATGGTCGTGGTACATGCTCGGCCAGTAGTCCGGCATCTTCTCGGTGATGCGGAACAGGTGCTCGGCGTAGCCCGCCGGCAGCTCGCGGCCACAGGCCTTGGCGCCAGCCACCACTTCGGCCATCAGCGCCTGGATCAGCGCGCGGCTGTCGGCATCGCCCATCAAGGGCGTGGTGCTGGCCTGCAGTAACACCGAGAGGCCGTTGTAGGGCACGTTCCACACCAGCTTCTGCCAGCGCGCCTGGTCGAGGTCGGCCATGGCCTGGGAATCGATGCCCGCGGCCCGGAACAGCCCGGCGCCCTCCTCCACCACGGCGGCCCCACCGTCCTGCGCCGGGCCACTGTGATAGCCCAGGTTTACCGCGCCCAGCGACTGGTGACGGATCTCGCCGGGGCCCTCGCGGTTGACGCAGATGAAGCACAGGCCGCCGAGCAGGTGCAGGTCCGGGCGCAAGGCCGGGCGCAACTGCTCCTCGACGCCAAGGCCGTTCTGCAGCAACACCACCCGGGCGTCGGGCGCCGCGGCCTGCACGATCAAGGGCGCCAGCTCCGCGTTGCTGGTGGCCTTGGCGCCTACCAGCAGCCAGTCGCAGGGCGGCATGTCGGCGGCACGAGCGTACGCCTGCACCGGCATGTGCACCTGGCCATGCACCGCGCTGTCCAGGCGCAGCCCCTGCTGGCGCACAACCTCGTATTCGCTGCGCAGCAGAAAGTGCACGTCGAAGCCGGCGCGAGCCAGCATCAGGCCGTAGAAGCCACCGATTGCGCCGCTGCCGATGATGCCGATGCGGGGATTGCCAATGCGAGGGTCGAGGGACGCCATGCCGTGCTCCTGGTCGAGAGTCATTGTTGTTGGACAGCCACTATACCTGCGTGCCTGCCCGCATTTGCCAGCCGATGGGCAAAAACCCCGTATCGACGGGCCCCAGCCCATTGTCGCGCCCCCGCTAACGCGCTAAGGTTCGGCCTCCCCGCTGCGAATAATCTGCTGCTGGGCCGCACGGGGAACGCTGGCGGCCGGCACCCGTGACCTGACGAGTAACACGATGGCTGATTTACCGATCGATGACCTTAACGTTGCCTCCAACGAGACCTTGATCACCCCCGATCAGCTCAAGAAGGAAATCCCCCTCAGCGCCAAGGCCCTGCAGACCGTGACTGCCGGCCGCGAAGTGGTGCGCAACATCCTCGACGGCAAGGACCATCGCCTGTTCGTGGTGGTCGGCCCCTGCTCGATCCACGACATCAAGGCCGCCCACGAGTATGCCGAGCGCCTGAAGGTGCTGGCCGAGGAAGTCTCCGACACCCTGTACCTGGTCATGCGCGTGTACTTCGAGAAGCCGCGGACCACCGTCGGCTGGAAAGGCCTGATCAACGACCCGTACCTGGACGACTCGTTCAAGATCCAGGACGGCCTGCACATCGGTCGCCAACTGCTGCTGGACCTGGCCGAGAAAGGCCTGCCCACCGCCACCGAAGCGCTCGACCCGATCTCCCCGCAGTACCTGCAGGACCTGATCAGCTGGTCGGCCATCGGCGCCCGCACTACCGAATCCCAGACCCACCGCGAGATGGCCTCGGGCCTGTCCTCGGCGGTCGGCTTCAAGAACGGCACCGATGGCGGCCTGACCGTGGCCATCAACGCCCTGCAGTCGGTGTCCAAGCCGCACCGCTTCCTGGGCATCAACCAGGAAGGCGGCGTGTCCATCGTCACCACCAAGGGCAATGCCTATGGCCACGTGGTGCTGCGCGGCGGCAATGGCAAGCCCAACTATGACTCGGTCAGCGTCGCCCTGTGCGAGCAGGACCTGGTCAAGGCCAAGATCAAACCCAACATCATGGTCGACTGCAGCCACGCCAACTCCAACAAGGACCCGGCCCTGCAGCCGCTGGTCATGGAGAACGTCGCCAACCAGATCCTCGAAGGCAACCAGTCGATCATCGGCCTGATGGTCGAGAGCCACCTGAACTGGGGCTGCCAGGCCATTCCGAAGAATCTCGACGAGCTGCAGTACGGCGTGTCCGTCACCGATGCCTGCATCGACTGGGCAGCCACCGAGAAGACCTTGCGCAGCATGCACGCCAAGCTCAAGGACGTGCTGCCCAAGCGTCAGCGCGGCTGACTTCTTGCGCAAACGAAAACGCCGGGCAATGCCCGGCGTTTTCATGTGTGGGTAGCTTAGACCTTGCTTGAATGGCGCTGCTGGCGCTCCATGTAGCGCTCGACGTAGGAGCACGACGGAATCACGGTGTAGCCCATCTGCTCGGCATAGGCCAGGGCCTGCTCGGTGAGCGCCGCAGCGATCCCGCGACCGCGCAGGGCGTTGGGCACGAAGGTGCGATAGATGTCCAGCGTCTGCTTGCCCAGGTCCATGTACGTCAGATAGGCCCGGTGACCGTCCACGGTGGTCTCAAACTGATGACCGGCCTGGTCATGGTGGATGGTCAGCGTTTCGCTCATCACTACTCCTCGCAGGTCTTGTCGGCAGACCCTTACCTTACCGATGTGGTTTATCCGGCGGAGGAACCTCTACGCCACCTGTTGCCCGTTGGACAGCAACACGACCGGGATCGTTCTGCGTCGATGGCCCCCTCAAATAGTAGGCGGCACCAGCGAGAATGCTCAAGCTGCACAGCATGAAAATGCTGACGGCCACCCGCCCGAGGCCCGGCAACAGCAACCGGATGTTCTTGGGCTATGACGCCCGCCGACAGTTAAAGTCACCCTTAGTTCAACAAAAAAGTTCCTGTACTACAATCGCTTGCGAACGCTGGCCAGGATTTTCACACTTTGTTTACAAACCCCGTCGCCGGAGGCCTGCGCAGCATTTTTTTTGCAGTTCTTGCGCTCAGTCAGTTTACTTACTACAAGTAATGGGTACTATGTACGCCGGCCAGTTTCTCTTTTCCGAGAGATGGCTATTTAATAGAAAGTCCTTGAAGGGGAACACGATGAACAACGTTCTGAAATTCTCTGCTCTGGCTCTGGCCGCAGTTCTGGCTACCGGTTGCAGCAGCGTATCCAAAGAAACCGAAGCTCGCCTGACTGCTACCGAAGACGCAGCAGCTCGCGCCCAGGCTCGTGCAGACGAAGCCTACCGCAAAGCTGACGACGCCCTGGCAGCTGCTCAGAAGGCTCAGCAGACCGCTGACGAAGCCAACGAGCGCGCTCTGCGTATGCTGGACAAAGCCAGCCGCAAATAATAATCCTCACGGATTGTTATGGAGCCGACCCACTTGTGGGTCGGCTTTTTTATTGCCTGGGAAAAAGCCGGGCGATGCCGACCAAACAACTGGGGCCGCCTGGCGCCCCATCGCGTGACAAGCTTGCTCCTAAAGGCATGGCGTTCACCGTACCTGTAGGAGCGGGCTTGTCCCGCGATGGGCCGCAAGGCGGCCCCAAAGTGCCCCGCTAGTTGCCAGCGGGCAATCGCTTACTGCAGTTCTGGCGGAATGCTCGACACCATAGGCGCGCTTGCACCATTGGTTGGCACCGCGATCTCGACCGGCATGCCGTCTTCGGCCGCCACCACATCGCGAACCATGTCCCAGTTCATGCGCAAGTTGTTGGCCAGGTCTTCACGCTTGAGCAAGGCGTTGATGACCGCGGTGTGCTTGTCGACCACCGATGGGTTGCCATGATCGTCCAGCGGCGTGTGCGCCTCGAGGTAGACCTTGCCGGCACTGATGCCGAACTTGTACGGTTCGTTGATGATGCGCACCGGAGTACCCACCGGGACCATCTTCGACAAGGTCAGCACGTTGTTGTTGAGCATGCGGAAGCAGCCGTGGCTGGTGCGCATGCCGATGCCGAACTTCTTGTTCGAGCCATGGATCAGGTAACCCGGCACACCCAGGGTGAACTTGAATGGCCCCAGTGGGTTGTCCGGCCCGGCCGGCACCACGGCCGGCAGGATGTCGCCATCAGCGGCATGCTCGGCGCGGATCGAGGCCGGCGGTGTCCAGGTCGGGTTCGGCGTCTTGGCGGTGATCTTGGTGTTGGCGATCGGCGAACCCCAACCCTCGCGGCCGATACCCAGCGGGAAGGTGTGCACCACGTTCTGCCCTTTCGGGTAGTAGTACAGGCGGTACTCGGCCAGGTTGATGACGATGCCTTCACGCGGGCCCGGCGGCAGGATGTAGCGAGTCGGCAGGACGATCTCGGTGCCCGCGCCCGGCAGCCAGGGGTCGACGCCCGGGTTGGCGGCGATCATCTCGAGGTAGCCAAGGTCGTTGGCGGTGCCGATGTCGGCAAAGGTGTCTTCGTACTTGGCCTTGATGGTGTGAACCTGGCCGACGACGTCTTCACCGGGAGGTGGCAACGGCAGTTCCAGCGCAACAGCGGGGCCTGTCGCCAGCATGGCGGCCAGGGTCAGGCTACGGGTGACGGCGGGAAAGCGCGGCAACATCCGGGAAATCCTTCGAAAGATCAGTCAAGACAACGATTGTACACCCGCGCCGAAACGAGCGGGAGACGCATGCGTTTCAGATGATGAAAGGCGCTCAGAGTTCCGGCCACACCGGGCGCATGCCACGCCGCTGGGCATCGAGGATCGCCCGGCACAGCGGGCACAGGCGCTCGTCGCGGTAGATCGCCCGCTCCACCCCCGACCAGCGCGGCTGCGCCGGCAGCAGGCCGCCGCACAAGGTACGGTCGACCGGCACGCCCAACTCGAGCTGGCGGGCGGCCAGGTGGATGCGCACTTCCTGGCAGGCAAACAGGTCGAGCTGCTCATCGGGCTCGATCAGTTGGTAGGCGTACAGGGACCAGGCGGGGCGCGGCATCGGGGGCACTCGAAACGGGGGGCGCAACATTAGCCGAAAGCGGCCCCCGATAAAAGCGTCACAGCAAGGGTTTTATCGTCGGCCAGGCATTTTCCAGCAGGCGTGGCTGGGCGGCTGCCGCCGGGTGGATGCCATCGGCCTGCATCAACTCCGGCACCCCGCCCACGCCTTCGAGGAAGAACGGCACCAGCGGCACCTTCTTATCGGCGGCCAGCTGTTCATAGACCTGGGCGAACGCCGTGGTGTAGCGCACGCCATAGTTCGGCGGCAGGCGCATGCCCAGCAGCACCACCTTGGCACCGGCCTGGCGGGACTGGTCGATCATCGCGGCAAGATTCTGTTGCAATTGTTGCGGCGGCTGTCCGCGCAGGCCGTCGTTGCCTCCCAGCTCCAGCACCACCAGGTCCGGCTTGTGCGCCGCAAGCAGCGCCGGCAGCCGCGCCTGGCCACCTGCGCTGGTATCGCCGCTGATCGAGGCATTGACCACCTGATCGTCGAAACCCTCCTTCTTCAACTGCTGTTGCAGCAGGCTGACCCACCCCTGGCGGGTATCCAGGCCAAAACCGGCGCTGATACTATCGCCGACGACCAGCAGCGTTCCCGCCGCCGCGCCCTGGGCCAGGCAACACAGGGCCAGGCCGGCACTCAACCACCACATTCGCATCGGATTCTCCATGGGCCCCAGCATTCTCATTGCGCAGAACCTTAGCAAAGTGGTCCCCAGCGCGGAAGGCGACCTGACCATCCTCCACGCCCTCTCCCTCGACCTCGCCCAAGGCGACAGCCTGGCCATCGTCGGTGCCTCCGGTTCCGGCAAGTCCACGCTGCTGGGCTTGCTCGCCGGGCTCGACCGGCCCAGCGCCGGCAAGGTAATCCTCGCCGGCCACGACCTCGGCCCGCTGGACGAGGACCAGCGCGCCCGGGTGCGCGCCGAGCACGTGGGCTTCGTGTTCCAGTCGTTCCAGTTGCTCGACAGCCTCAACGCCCTGGAGAACGTCATGCTGCCACTGGAACTCGACGGTCGGCGCGATGCCCGCGAACACGCCCGCGATCTGCTCGAGCGGGTCGGCCTGGGCAAGCGCCTGAGCCACACCCCGCGCCAGCTCTCCGGCGGCGAGCAGCAGCGAGTGGCGATCGCCCGCGCCTTCGCCGCGCAGCCGGCGGTGCTGTTCGCCGACGAGCCCACCGGCAACCTCGACAGCCACACCGGCGAGCGCATCAGCGACCTGTTGTTCGAACTGAACCAGGAGCGCGGCACCACCCTGGTGCTGGTGACCCACGACGAGCGCCTGGCCAAGCGCTGTCGCCGCCTGATCCGCCTGGATGCCGGTCGCCTGGTGGCGCCCCTGGAGCCCTGATGACTCGCCTATCGTTCCCGCGACTGTGTGTCCTGGCCCTGCGCCAGTTGCTGCGCGACACCCGCGCCAGCGAAGTGCGCGTGCTGTTCTTCGCCCTGCTGGTGGCGGTGGCGGCCAGTACCGCCATCGGTTATTTCGGCGCCCGCCTCAACGGTGCCATGCAGTTGCGCGCCAGCGAGTTCCTCGGCGCCGACCTGGTCCTGCAGGGCAGCGCCCCGCCCAGCGCACAGCAGATCACCGATGGCACGGTGCTGGGCCTGGGGCATGCGCGGGTGGTGGAATTCACCAGCGTGGTCGGCGGCGACAGCGGCATCCAGCTGTCCAGCATCAAGGCCGCCGACCCCGCCTATCCCTTGCGTGGCCAGCTGCGCAGCGCGGCGGCGCCCTACGCCGAGGAGACGCCCGGCGGCGGCCCCGCGCCGGGCGAGGCCTGGGTCGAGCCGCGCCTGCTCGCGGCGCTCGGCCTGGCCATCGGCGACAGCATCGACGTGGGCATGAAGACGCTGCGCATGAGCCGCGTGCTGACCTACGAGCCCGACCGCGCCAACAATTTCTACAGCCTGACCCCACGGGTGCTGATGAACCTCGCCGACCTAGACGCCACCGGGGTGATCCAGCCCGGCAGCCGGGTCAGCTACCGCGACTTGTGGCGCGGCGATATCGATGCCCTGCAACAGTACCGGCAGACGGCGGAAAAAAGCCTGGCCGCCAACCAGCGCCTGCTCGACACCCGCGACGGCAACCGGCAGATCGGCGGCGCCCTGGGCAAGGCCGAGCGCTACCTGAACATGGCGAGCCTGGTTGCGGTGCTGCTGGCCGGCGTCGCCGTGGCCCTGTCGGCCAGCCGCTACGCCGCGCGGCGCCTGGACGCCAGCGCCCTGCTGCGCTGCCTGGGACTGTCCCGCCATCAGGCCCTCGGTCTCTTCAGCCTGCAACTGGCCATGCTCGGCGGCGTCGCCGCGCTGGCCGGCGCCCTGCTCGGCTGGCTGGCGCAGCTGGGGCTGTTCCGTCTGCTCGAAGGCCTGCTGCCCAGCCAGGTGCCACCCGGCGGCCTCACCCCGGCGCTGGCCGGCATCGGCACAGGGCTGGTGGCCCTGGCCGGCTTCGCCCTGCCGCCGCTGGCGGCCCTGGGTCGCGTGCCACCGCTGCGCGTGCTGCGCCGCGACCTGCTGCCGCTGCCACCGAGCAGCTGGCTGGTATACGGTGCGGCCCTGCTCGCCCTGGGCCTGATCATGTGGCGCCTGAGCCTGGACCTGCTGCTGACCTTCGCCCTGCTCGGTGGCGGGCTGATCACCGCCTTGCTGCTGGGCGGGTTGCTGTTGCTCGGTCTGCGCAGCCTGCGCCGGTTGCTGGCTGGCGCGCCACTGGCCTGGCGCCTGGGGCTCGGGCAGTTGCTGCGCCACCCGCTGGCCGCCGCCGGCCAAGCCCTGGCCTTCGGCCTGATCCTCCTGGCGATGGGCCTGGTCGCCCTGTTGCGGGCGGAACTGCTCGACGCCTGGCAGGCGCAGTTGCCCAAGGACGCGCCCAACCATTTCGCCCTGAACATCCTGCCCGACGAGCGCCAGCCGTTCGCCGAGCGCCTGGCCCAGATCAACGCCAACGCCGCGCCGCTGTACCCGGTGATCCCCGGCCGCCTGACCCATATCAACAAGCAGCCGGTGCGCCAGCTGGTCAGCAAGGAGTCCACCGGCGAGCGCGCCATCCAGCGTGACCTCAGTCTGACCTGGGCCGCCGAACTGCCCCAGGGCAACGCCCTGAGCGCCGGCCAGTGGTGGCAACAGGCGCCCGCCGGCGATGAAGTCCCCGGAGTGTCCGTGGAGGCGGAGCTGGCGCAGAGCCTGCACCTGCAACTGGGCGACCTGCTGACCTTCGACATCGGCGGGCAGCAACGCCAGGCCCGGGTCAGCAGCCTGCGCAGCGTGCACTGGGACAGCTTCCAGCCCAACTTCTACATGATCTTCCAGCCAGGCACCCTGCAAGGCCTGCCCACCACCTACCTCACCAGCTTCTATCTGGCGCCAGGCCACGACCAGGAGATTGTCGCGCTGTCCCGGGCCTTCCCGGCGGTGACCGTGCTGCAGGTCGACGCGTTGCTGGCGCAGCTGCGCAGCATCCTCGCCCAGGTCACCCTGGCGGTGGAGTACGTGCTGTTGTTCGTGCTGGCGGCGGGGCTGGCGGTGCTGTTCGCCGGCCTGCAGGCGACCCTCGACGAGCGCATCCGCCAGGGCGCCCTGCTGCGGGCGCTGGGGGCGGCGCGCCCGTTGCTGGTCAAGGCGCGGCGCATCGAGTTCGGCCTGCTCGGCGCGGCCAGCGGCGTGCTGGCCGCGCTGGGTTGCGAGCTGATCACCTGGGCGCTGTACCGCTACGCCTTCGACCTGCACTGGGCACCCCATCCGTGGCTGCTGGCGCTGCCGCTGGCCGGGGCGGTGCTGGTGGGCGGGGCCGGGGTGATCGGCACGCGTCGCGCGCTCAATGCAAGTCCGTTGGCGGTGTTGCGCGAGGGATAATCCGCCATCATGGGTGAGCACCGAATTTTCGCGGCGCAGTGGCTTCTGGCAATAGCAGCGGATGAGCTGTTTCAGACACCTCGCACGGACGAAGGAAATCTGGTCAGCATCATCCGGCGGCTCTTGCCGGACACCACACATCTGGACACTCTGGATGCCGAAGACTACCCCGAGACATTCAAGTTTGAATTTGAAGGCCCCCTTCAGTTCGATGTCTATGTCGGTCCGATCAAGGTGTGGCTCGATATTTCAGACAACCGGCCCGGCCGTGGGGGATCAGCCGTCTATTCAGGGGTGGCAAGCTTTGCAAGAAACAGTCGACGCGTCTTCATCGGTGATCCGGATGGCTTGTCGGATCTCGCACTGCGTCGACGCACGGATGCCATGCTATCATCGGCCATCAAGTACGGTACCACCGACCATCTGGCGCCCCACCAATATCAGCGCGAGGGGAACTCGACTCTGGGTGTTCCTCCGCTACCCTGGACGCACGGACATACGCTGGACAACATCCAATCCATGATCGAAACTGGTGTCGCATCCTTAGCCTCCTGTGTTCCGGAGATATGCAATGCAATCTATGAATTCGAGTCAAAGACCTTCGTCGACGCTGAGGGCCGACCACTACTGGAAACAGTTCTGGGAGGCTGGAGTGATAAGCTTGCAAGAAGCGGAGAGGCGCGCGCTGGGCTCGCAACGCTTAAAAGAAACATACTCCTCCGATCCCTGGTATGCCAAACAGCAGAATCGCGATCCGCACTTCTGGAGCAAGCTCTACGCGAGCCGCATCAACTCCTAGAGGGTAGCGACCTGTTCGGTATCTTCTATTAGACCGAGGCTCCTGTTAAGGGGCCTTGGCATTTCAGGACACCTAAGACCCAGTCTCATAGCGGATGCTGTTCACATACCAGGTCGCCTCGCCCGTGGGCGTGTGCACCAGCACTTCGTCGCCCTCCCCCTTCTTGAGCAGGGCCCGGGCCATGGGCGAGTCGATGGAGATGTAGTCGTTGCGCCCGTGGATCTCGTCATAACCGACGATGCGAAAGCGCAGCTGCTCGCCGTCATCGTTCTCGATCTCCACCCAGGCACCGAAGAACACCTTGCCTTCCTGCTGGGGCGAGTACTCGACCACCTTGACGTCTTCCAGGCGCTTGCGCAGGTAGCGCACGCGGCGGTCGATCTCGCGCAGCAGCTTCTTGTTGTACTGGTAGTCGGCGTTCTCGCTGCGATCGCCCAGCGAGGCCGCCCAGGTGACCTTCTGGGTGATTTCCGGGCGATAGACCCGCCACAGGTGATCAAGCTCCTGCTTCAGCGCTGCATGGCCTTCTACGGTGATGATGTTGGTGCTCAACGACTGTCTCCTCAGTACATCCACGGCCAGCGCCATGCGCCTACCGGGAGACCGAGCTTAACGAAAAACGACTGGACGCGACACGCCCTCAACGGCGGGTGATCAGGCCCTGGCGAGCGATGCGGGTGAGCTGGCCGATGACCTCGGCGGCCTCTTCTGCCGCAGGCGCCTGGATCACGGCCAGATCGAAGCGATCATTGCCATACTGGTCGAGCTGTTCACAGCTGTCGGAGAACTGGATAAGGAAGGCACAGGCCTGGCCCTTGCGCCGGGAAAAGCCGTCGAGATTGCGCAAAAGCGTGGGTTGATGCTGGCCGCCGAGCAGGATGCGCGGGGTACGGGAAGCCTGGTTCTTGGCCAGGGGGGTCAAGCAGACACTGGTACGTGGGCAACTCATGGAGTCTCTCTCCGCCTCGCTGTTCCCGCTGGGCAGCGGTGGGAGGCGTCACCGAACCAGCGCTTTAGCGGTATTTCGGATGACCCGTCGGGGCCTCTCCTGCGCCCCGCAAGTAGCTGTTTAAATCGGCGCAATCGGTATGCTAGAGGCTGACGCATGAAGTTACAAGCGCTTGTGCAAGCGCAATCGCGGGTCCAGCCCGCTCCCACACGTTTCGTGGGAGCGGGCTGGACCCGCGATCGATGATCAGCGTGCGATCAGGCGGTCCAGCGACAGGCGGCCCGCGCCCTCGATCAGCACCGCCACGGTACCGGCCATCAGCGCCAGGGCGAACTCGTAACCGTTGTTGGACATGAACAGCCCGTTGCCGATATGCACCGAGAATATCGCCACCACCAGGGTCACGCTCAGCGCCAGCGCCGCCGGGCGGGCCAGCAGGCCGACCACCAGGGCCAGGCCGCCGAAGAACTCGGCGCTGCCGGACAGCAGGGCCATCAGGTAGCCCGGGGCCAGGCCGATGCTTTCCATCCACTGGCCGGTGCCTTCCAGGCCGTAGCCACCGAACAGGCCGAACAGTTTCTGCGCGCCGTGGGCCATGAAGATGACGCCGACCAGGATACGCACGACGCTCAGGCCATAACCGGCGCGGGTGGTGAACAGGGCTTTGAGGGAGTTGTTCATGTTTGCTTCCTTGTTTGAGCAGGTGTGTGTTGGATGAGCGCTATCTTAATCAAATCACCGAATAAGAAAATCGCAATAATCACGTAGATTCTATCGAATAATTAGATTTATCTAGCGCTTCGCCACACGCTCCAGGGAAGCCCGCTCACGGTTGAACGCGAGGAAGTACTTGTTGACGCTGTTGACGAAGTTCACCGGCCCCATGCCCACCTGCTCCATGGCGATGCGCTCGGTCTGGAAGAACCACTGGTTGCCATTGAGCCCACGCCGCCGGGCCTCGGCACGCATGGCCTGGACCCGCTCCGGGCCGAGGTTGTAGGCGGCCAGGATGAAGGCCATGCGCTCACGCTCGTTGAGCTGCGGGCTGGCGAAGAACTTGCGGCGGATCAGCGCCAGGTAGCGGGCGCTGGCCTGGACATTGCCGTCCACCGTGGCGGTGTTGCTCACCCCCACCCGCTGGGCCGCCGACGGGGTGATCTGCATCAGCCCGTGAGCGCCACCGGTACCACGCGCCTTGGGATCGAGGGTCGACTCCTTGAACGCCAGGGCGGCCAGGTTGAGCCAGTCGAACTGTTGGTCGCCACCGTGCTTCTGCAGCACCGGGCGCACCGACTCCAGGCGCTGGCGATCCTGGCGGGCCAGCGGGTTGTGCACCCGGTACTGGCGCCGGTAGATGCGCTCGAAGGCCGCGTCCTGGTTGTCCGGCGCGCGGTAGGTGGCGAGGAAGCGATCCACCGCTGCCTGCAGCATCGGCGCGTCCTGGCGCACATACCAGCGCATGGCCTGGGGCGGGGCCAGCTGCAGCTTGCTGTCCACCCGCAGGCGCGGCATCACCCGCGCCCAGCGTTGGGCGATCGGCCGCTCCACCACGGTCAGCGGGTAGATGCCGGCCTGGACCATCTCCAGCACATCCTCCACCGCCAGCGTCGGGTCGACCCATTCCACCTTGATCGGCGCCCGCTTGCGCAAGGCCAGCTGCTGGTTGATCGCCTGGATCGCTGCGCCCGCGGCACTGGCGGTGGTCAGCGCGACGGTGCGCCCGGACAGCTGCTCGGGGCGGTTGTAGCCGCGCTCGCCCTTGCGCCCGACCAGTTGCAGCGGCACCTGGTCGACCACCGGGGCACTGGCGCCGACACCGCGCACCACGCTCGGATCGAGCAGTTCGCCGGGGGCGGCGAGATCGCCCTCGCCGCGCTGCAAGGCCGCGAGCAGTTGCTCCTTGGCACGGGGGATGATCTTCAGGGTGATTTCCTGGCCGTCGGCGACCCGGGCATTGAGGGCGTGCTCCAGGGCGCGCAAACGGTAGTACTCGACGCCCACCGGCTCGCCCTTGACCTCGCCGGAGCTGTTGCGGCTCTGGTTGACCAGCACCCGCAGCACCTTGCTCGAGCGGATCTGCGCCAGGTCGCGCGCCTGGCTGGCCGGTACATGTTGCTGCGGCCCGGCATCAGCGGCAGCGGCAGGCCCGCCGGCCAGCAGCCCGGACAGCAACAGGCAAGTGAAAAAGGTACGCAACATGGGGATAAGGGTCCGAGAGCGGTTGGCGGGCACCATGTGCTGTGATCGATCCGTGATAAATGACCGCAACAGACCACGGCAAACGTTTGAAGTTCTTGGTTTTTTCTCGATATCCCGGTTTTTGCTATGCTGGCCGCCCCGCGGCACGAGGTAGCACCATGCAACTGATCGATATCGGCGTCAACCTGACCAACAGCAGTTTCCACGACCAGCAGGCCGCCATCGTCGAGCGCGCCGTGGAAGCCGGCGTGGCGCAGATGGTCCTCACCGGCACCAGCCTGGACGTCAGCGCCGAGGCCCTGGAGCTGTGCCAGCGCCTGGACGAGCCCGGCCAGCGCCTGTTCAGCACCGCCGGCGTGCACCCTCACGACGCCAGCCACTGGAACAGCGGCAGCGAACGCCAGCTGCGCGAACTGCTCGCCCAGCCACGGGTGGTGGCCGTGGGCGAATGCGGCCTGGACTTCAATCGCGACTTTTCCCCGCGCCCAGCCCAGGAAAAGGCCCTGGAAGCGCAGCTGGCGCTGGCGGTCGAGCTGCGCCTGCCGGTGTTCCTCCACGAGCGTGAGGCCAGCGAGCGCCTGCTGGCAATCCTCAAGGACTACCGCGACCAGTTGCCCGCCGCCGTGGTGCACTGCTTCACCGGCGAGCGCCAGGCACTGTTCGCCTACCTCGACCTGGACCTGCACATCGGCATCACTGGCTGGATCTGCGACGAGCGCCGCGGCACCCACCTGCATCCATTGGTTGGCAACATCCCCGAGGGCCGCCTGATGCTCGAAAGCGACGCGCCCTACCTGCTGCCCCGCAGCCTGCGGCCCAAGCCGAAGAACGGCCGCAACGAGCCGGCCTTCCTGCCCGAGGTGCTGCGCGAAGTGGCGTTACACCGCAATGAATCCGCAGCGCACACCGCCGCCCACACCAGCGCCTGCGCCCGCGCGTTCTTTGGCCTGCCTGAGGTTTCTTGACGCATATCAACAAGGCCCCTGGCCTTGGCGGGCACAATGATGGCACCTTGCCAATAATGTTTCCGCCAACTCAGAGAAGACCTACCATGGGTGCCTGGCTTAGCAACGTTTCCCTCAAATACAAGTTCTGGGCCGTCAATGCCGTGGCCTTCGTCACCACCCTGATGCTGGTGCTCTACGCGGTATACCTGGAGCAGCAGGCCCGCGCCACCGGCGCCCAGGCACAAGTCCAGGCCCAGGCCGAACTGCTGGCGGCCTGGCCCGCCGGGCAGGCCCTGCCCGCCCAGGCCAACCTGATCACCTGGCGCAATGGCCAAACGCCGCAATTCGCCGGCGAACCCCTCGAAGCCCTGCGCGACGGCCAGGGCTGGGTCGAGCTGCCCGGTGCCTGGATCCTCGGCGACAACCCGCTGCGCGGCGCTCAGGTACTGCGCCGGGGCGACCAGCAGCTCGCGCTGATCGCCCAGTCGCCGAGCCTGCGCCAGGTCTATTTCGACCGCTTCAGCAACTACGCCGTGTGCGTGCTGATCCTGATGCTGGCGATGCTCTGCGCCTCGCAGCTGTTGATCCGCTTCCTGCTCAGCCAGCTCAATACCCTCAAGGACGTGATGCTGCACGTGGAGAAGACCGGCGACCTCTCGGCCCGGGTGCCACTGGCCTGCGGTGACGAAGTCGGGCAGATGGCCGGCGCGTTCAACGCCATGCAGACCACCTACCACCGCGTGGTCAGCACCGTGGCGCGCACCGCCGCGCAGCTGGACTCGGGCGCTGCGCGCCTGGCCGGCAGCATGGACGAGGTGCGCCACGGCATGATCGGCCAGCAGAGCGAGACCGACCAGGCCGCCACCGCGATCAACGAGATGACCGCCACCGTCCACCACATCGCCCAGCATGCCGGTGCCACCCGCGACCTGTCGCAGACCGCCGACACCCTGGCCGGCAGCGGCCAGGCCGTGGTCAGCCGGGTGCAGGACTCGATTGCCGGGCTCTCCAGCGGCGTGCAGCAGACCGCCGAGATGATCCGCCAGCTGGCCGACGACAGCCAGAAGATCAACGGCGTGGTCGGGGTCATCCACAGCATCGCCGAACAGACCAACCTGCTCGCCCTCAACGCCGCCATCGAGGCGGCCCGCGCCGGTGACCTGGGCCGCGGTTTCGCCGTGGTCGCCGACGAGGTGCGCAACCTGGCCAAGCGCGTGCAGACCTCCACCGACGAGATCACCACCATGGTCGCCGACCTGCAGGCCGGCACTCGCGATGCGGTGGATTTCATGCAGGAAAGCTCGTACAAGGCCGACGATTGCGTCAAGCAGGCCCGCGAGGCCGGCGAGGCCCTGGCCGAGATCACCAGCGCCGTGGCGCAGATGCGCGAAAGCAACACCCAGATCGCCGTCGCTGCCGAGCAGCAGAGCCAGGTGGCCGAAGAGATGAACCGCGCCGTGGTCAGTATCCGCGACGTGACCGAGGAAACCGTGCAGCAGACCGTGGGCTCGGCCACCACCAGCAGCGAACTGGCGACCCTCGCCGGCGAGCTGAACAAGGCGATCGGCCAACTCAAGCTGTGACCCGCACCGGCTATGATCACCATAGCCAGCCTCGATTGGCCCCCGCCCGGGGGCCGCACTAAGCTTTGGACAGGCCCCCGAGGATCTGTCCATGAGCAAACGACTGCCCAACCTGCCCGCCTGGCAATGGCGCGGCTACCATCATAACCATCGGCACCCCGCCAACCTGGTGCTGCACCTGATCGCCGTGCCGCTGTTCATCCTCGGCGCGCTGCTGGTGCTGTCGGGGTTGTTCGCGCTGGACCTGTCGCAGATCGCCGTGGGCATCATCGCCCTGGCGGCCGGGCTGGGCCTGCAACGCCAGGGGCACCGCCTGGAAGCCGAGCAACCCGAGCCGTTCACCGACCGCAAGGACGCCGTGCAGCGCCTGCTCACCGAGCAGTTCATCACCTTCCCGCGCTTCGTACTGAGCGGCGCCTGGTGGCGAGCTTGGCGCGAGCGTCACAAGCACCGCCACTGACTGAAAACATCACCCGGCGCGGGAGCGGGCTTGCCCCGCGATCGACTTGAAGAAGATGGTTCAGGCGAACACGGTCACCGTCTGCCGGCTCAACGCCAGCAGCTCCCCTTCAGCCGTCCACAATGCGGCGGCCGCATGACCATAGCCATCACGGGCATACTCTGTCTCGACCACATAGCGGCACCAGTCGAGGGTCGACAGCTGCGGCGTGGGCTGCACGAACTCGATGGTCCAGGTCAGCGTGCTGCCGGCAGCGGGCTGCTTGAGGTACGGCAGCAGGCTGGGCGGCCAGGCATCGACCAACGCCAGCAGGTGCGCCACCCCGACCGGCTCCTCGGCGACATCGCGCAGGCGTACCCAACCCCCCATATGGCGCGAGTCGTTGCCACTGAACGGCAGGCCGCCCACCGCCCAGCGAAACGCCACGTGCTGCATGAACTGCGGTGTAATGCCCTTGATGAAGGGCAACTCCGGCGCCGCCTCCTGCAGCGGCTTCATCGGCATCGCGGCGGGCGCATCGACCGCCACCACCGAAGGGCGGCCGGCACCGAAACTGCCCTGCACCAGGGTCACCACCTGGCCATCCTGCACGGCGCGCCCCAGCAAGGTGCTGACCGCCTTGCCCTCGCGCAGCACCTCGACCTCCAGGCTGATCGGCACATCCGGCGCCGCCGGACCGACGAAGGTGATGGCCAGCGAACGCACCGGGCGGTCGTCGCCCAGCTTCTGGCGCATCGCTTCGTGCACCATCGCTGCCATCAGGCCGCCGAATACCGCGCGCCCCTGGGCCCAGCCGGCGGGCACGCTGATGGCCTCAGGGTGCGCGCGGGCGGCTGTCAGCAATTCTGTGAAGTTCATGTGCCAGGGCTCCTGCGGGAAAAGAACCGATAGTAACCAGCGATCACGCCAGCCACAGCCCGCATATCGGTCATTTGCCGGGACTAACGGCGCGCCAGAGCCTTTTGCAGCGCTTCGAGGGTGAGGTCGGAACGCGCCTCGGCGGCATGCAGCTCATGCTCCCAGGCCACCTTGCAGCCGAGCAGGTCGCTGTGCTCGCGCACCTGGAGCAACCACTGCACGCGGTCGTGCCAGTCGCCCAGGTCGCCCTGGGCCGCCTTGAGCAGACGCTGCAGCTTGTTGCCGGCGTGTTCGAGCTGTGGGTAGGCCTGGTCGCCATAGCGCACCCGCTTGATCAGCAGGCGCAGGCGGTGGCGGTCGTGGGCAGGGTCCGCCAGGGCTGCCTGCAGCCCGCGCCATTGCTTGTGCAGGCGCCTGTCGATGCGCTGCCCCAGCTTCGCCGCCAACCCTTCACGGCCGGCGGCACGCAGGAACATCGGAAACGCATCGAGAATCGCCAGCACGCGGTTTAGCTGGGCGCTGGCCGCGACACCGGCATAGGTGCGCGCCCTGCCCTCCTGGCGTCGCTCGCCTGCCTGCACGTGTCCACGGCCGACCAGCTGCGCCGCCAGCACCTCGCGGTCACGCAGCGGCGTGGTCAGCGTGCCCAGCGCCCCGGCCGCCTGCTCGAGCTGTTCGACGCCTGGCAAGCCACGCAACGGTCGCAGCAGGCTGCGCAGACGCCGCAAGGTGATGCGCAGGTCGTGCAACGCCTCGCGGTCGGTGTCGGCGGCCAGGCGTTCGCGGCAGGCCAGCAGACGCACCTGCAGCGTCAGGATCTGGCCGACCACATGATCGAGCATGGCGGACATGGGCAGCTCCTCGGTCAACGCCCGGCGCGGGATTCACGAATGTAGAAACGGGCCTTCTCGGCCTTGCGGGTACAACCCTCGAAGCCCTCGAACTGCTGCTGGGTCTTGGCGCCGGTCAACAGCGACAGCGCCTTGGAGTAACTCACGGTGCCGGCAAAGCCTTCGGCCTTGGCCAGGTCCAGTTCCTTCCAGGCGGCATCGAGCTGGGTCGCGCAACTGTCGCGATAGGCCGTCTTGCCCGCGCAGCCGGCCAGGGCCAGGGCAATCAGAGGAAGGGTGATCCAGGCTTTCATCGGTAATACCTCGAGGGTGAAAAACAAAGGTGGCCGTTCGACGGCAAAGCAAACGAAAAGTGCCCTGCTCAGCGTAGTCCAGCGCGGACTACATTGAAGCACAGGTGGTAATGGGTGCATTGTTGGACCATGGTGGCACAGCGGCGGGGGAAAAGGTCATGGGCAAACGCGTGGCATTGGTGCTGGGCTCCGGTGGTGCCCGGGGGTACGCGCACATCGGCGTGATCGAGGAGATCGAACGGCGCGGCTATGAGATCGGCTGCATCGCCGGCTGCTCGATGGGCGCGGTGATCGGCGGTATCTACGCCGCCGGCAAACTCGACGAATACCGCAGCTGGATCGAGAGCCTGGACTACCTCGACGTGCTGCGCCTGGTGGATGTCAGCTTCCGCCTTGGGGCGATCCGTGGCGACAAGGTGTTCGGGCAGATCCGCAAGATCGTTGGCGAGATCAACATCGAGCAGTTGCGCATCCCCTACACGGCGGTCGCCACCGACCTCACCAACCAGCAGGAGATCTGGTTCCAGGAGGGCTGCCTGCACCAGGCCATGCGCGCCTCGGCAGCCATTCCCAGCCTGTTCACCCCGGTGGTGCAAGGCAACCGCACGCTGGTCGATGGCGGTATTCTCAACCCGCTGCCGATCGTGCCGGTGGTGTCCAGCCATTGCGACCTGATCATCGCCGTCAACCTCAACGCCACCAACCAGAAGCAGTACCAACTGCCGGTGATCGAGCGCCCGGCGGCGTTCAAGATGCGCTTCGATGCCTTGATCAGTTCGCTCGGCTCGCGCCTGCCGTTTCGCCGCAAGCCGGCCGAGCAACTGATCCGCCTGGAGCAGGAAATCACCGCCGAGGGGCTGGCCAGCCCCAATCCGTGGCTCGCTGAAAGCGCCGCCCCCGAGGGCCAGCAGCCGGCCGCCGCGCCGCAGAGCGAGGGGGCGCCGAAATCGGCTACCGGATCCTTCATCGTCGACAACGTCGGCCCCGCTTCCCTGCTCGACCTGATCAACCAGAGCTTCGAGGTGATGCAGACGTCACTGGCGCAGTACAAGATCGCCGGCTACCCGCCGGACGTGCTGATCAACGTGCCCAAGCGCGTGTGCCGGTTCTTCGAGTTCTACAAGGCGCCGGAGCTGATCGCCCTGGGGCGGGAGGTTGCACGGGATACGCTGGACAATCATGAGGGGGTTCGGCGGTAGGCCCGCGGCTGTGCGCGGTCCTTGTAGGAGCGGCCTTGTGTCGCGAAAGGGGTGCGCAGCGCCCCCAGGATTTCGGCATCATACGAGATTGTCGGGGCTGCTACGCAGCCCTTTCGCGACACAAGGCCGCTCCTACACAGGGGATATGCGAAGGTCTTGATCATCGGAAACAAAACAGGCCGCTTACGCGGCCTGTTTCGTGATCAGCGCACTACTCAGTAGCGCGTGATGTCGGCACTGCCTTCAAGCAGCTTGCGATAGGCCGCGAAGTCCTGCGAGCCGGCACGCGAAGCGAGGTAGCGACGGATCTGCGCCTTCTCTTCGTCGGTGGCGGCGGCGCCTTCGTTGACGCCCTTGAGCTGCAGGACCACCAGGCTGCCGTCGCCCAGGACCACGCTGCCATAGACCGGCTTGTCCTTGGCCGCAGGCTTGCCGAGGCGGAACACCGCCTGCAGCTCGGCCGGGTCGATACCGTCCTGGCCGCGGGTGACCGCTTCGTGGACTTTCCAGCCCTGGCCCTCGGCCTTGGCCGAACCTTCGCGCAGGCCGGCGATCAGCTTGTCAGCCTTGGCCTTGAGTTCGGCAATCGCCTTCTCCTTGGCCAGGTGCTCGCTGATGTTCTTGGCCACGGCCTCCAGCGGCAGTTGCTCAGGCTTGCGGTGCTCCTTGACGCGCAGCACCACAACGGTCTCCGGATCCAGCTCGATGGCGTTGCTGTTGGCGCCCTCTTCCAGCACCTGCTCGCCGAACGCGGCCTGGATGACTGCACGGTTGGCGGTGATGCCTTCGCCGCCCTCGCGACCGAAGGCCGCCGAGGTGTGCACCTTCAGACCCAGGTCCTGGGCCGGCTGGGCCAGGTCGGAGGCTTCGAAGGCGGTGTCCTCGAGCTGCTTGGTGGCCTCGACGAAGCGCTGCTCCACCTGCTGGGTCTTCAGCTCGTGGGTCAGCTTGTCCTTCAGGCTGGCGAAGCTCGGCACGTCCGGCGCCTGCACGCCCAGCAGCTTGATCAGGTGGTAGCCGAACTCGGTACGCACCGGTGCGGACACCTGGTCCTTGTTCAGCTTGTACAGCGCGTCCTCGAAGGCCGGGTCATACACGCCAGGGCCAGCAAAGCCGAGGTCGCCGCCAGTATTGGCCGAACCCGGGTCCTGGGAGAATTCCTTGGCCAGCTTGGCGAAGTCCTCACCCTTGTCCAGGCGCTGCTGGATCTCTTCGATGCGCGCCTTGGCCTTGGCATCGTCGGTCTTGTCGTTGACCTCGATCAGGATGTGCGCGGCATGGCGCTGCTCGCCCAGGTTGGCGATCTCCTTCTCGTACAGGGCCTTGAGCTCGCCGTCGTCGACCTTGACCTGGTCGAAGAAGGCCGACTTCTTCAGCTCGAGGTAATCGATGACCACCTGATCCGGGGTCATGAATTCCTTGGCGTGCTGGTCATAGTGCGCCTTGACCTCGTCATCGCTCACCTTGACCGCGGCCGGGTCGGCCTTGAAGGTCTGCGAAGCGAAATCACGGGTCTGCTTCTCGAGGCGGGCGAAGGCCTCGACCTGCTTGTCGGTGACGAAGCTGCTGCCGGCAAGGCCGGTGCGCAGCTGGCCGATCAGCATTTCCTGGGCGAGCATCTCGCGGAACTGCATGCGGCCGTAGCCCATCTGGCGGATGACCGAGTCGAAGCGCTCGGCGCTGAACTTGCCATCGACCTGGAATTCAGGCGTCTGCAGGATCAGCTGATCCAGCGCGGCCTCGGAAAAAGCGAACTTGGCGTCTTCGGCACCCTGCAACAGCAGCTTGCGATCGATCAGCCCCTTGAGCGCGGCTTCGCGCAGCATCTTCTCGTCCAGCAGCGCAGGGTCGAAATCCTTGCCCAGCTGTTGCATCAGCTGGCGGCGCTGCATGTCCACGGCCTGGCTCAGCTCGTTCTGGCTGATGGTCTGGCCGTTCACCTTGGCGGCGTCCTGGCTATGGCTGGCGGCCTGGAAAATGGCCTCGAAACCGGTCAACGCCATCAACACGACGATAAGGCCGATGATGGTCTTGGCAATCCAACCTTGTGAATTGTCCCTGATATTCTGCAGCATGCGTCCCCCAGAAACGGCTGTACCACTGCGTCGACAACCGCGGAGCGTGGGTAGAATCCTGATAGAAGAAAGGCGCATCCAGTGGATGCGCCTTTTCGAAGCGAGCGTGCCAGCGGGAACGTTTGCGACCCGCCGTCACGCGGTCGGCCCTGACGATGCCCGGGCCGGCTGAAAGACGACTTAGTTGACGGCGTCTTTCAGGCCCTTGCCAGCCTTGAAACCTGGAACCTTGGCGGCAGCGATCTTGATCGCCTTGCCGGTTTGCGGGTTGCGGCCGGTGCGCTCGGCGCGCTCCTTGACCGAGAAGGTACCGAAACCAACCAGTACCACATCGTCACCTTGCTTCAGGGCGCCGGTGACGGATTCGATGACTGCGTCCAGCGCACGGCCGGCTACAGCTTTCGGGATGTCAGCAGATGCGGCGATAGCGTCAATCAGTTCCGACTTGTTCACTCTAAGTCCCCTTATTTCTCTATTGAGTTTGTTTCTAAGTATGTAATGAAAAGCTTAATGAAACGAGCGCTGGGTGGCCTGTTGACACTGGCGTGCCGTTTTATAGCAAGGGGCCGAAAATGCTGTCAACCAAAGCCCCCCAGCGAAATACGTACTAATGCGTGCTGATTCTTTCCTTAGCATCGCCGTCGCGCTTCTCATCTTTCGCGACAATCTCCGGAGCCACATCTGGCAAGGGCTCCGGGGCGTATTGCAGCGCAATTTGGAGGACTTCGTCAATCCATTTGACCGGTTTGATCTGAAGATCCTGTTTGATATTTTCCGGAATCTCCTTCAGATCGCGAACATTCTCCTCGGGAATGATCACCGTCTTGATCCCGCCCCGGTGTGCCGCCAGCAGTTTTTCCTTGAGGCCACCGATGGCCAGGACCTGGCCGCGCAGGGTGATCTCACCGGTCATCGCCACGTCGGCGCGTACCGGGATCTGGGTCAGGGCCGACACCAGCGCGGTGCACATGCCGATACCGGCGCTCGGGCCGTCCTTGGGCGTGGCGCCTTCGGGCATATGGATGTGAACGTCGCGCTTCTCGTGGAAGTCTGCGGCGATCCCCAGGCTCTGGGCACGGCTGCGCACCACCGTCTGAGCGGCGGTGATCGACTCGACCATGACGTCGCCGAGCGAGCCGGTCTTGATCAGCTGGCCCTTGCCCGGGATCACCACGGCCTCGATGGTCAGCAGTTCGCCGCCCACCTGTGTCCAGGCGAGGCCCGTGACCTGGCCGATCTGGTCCTGCTGCTCGGCCAGGCCGTAGCGGAACTTGCGCACGCCCAGCAGTTGCTCGAGCTGCTCGCCGCTGACCTTGACCTTCACCTGCTTGGCCCCGGTGTGCTCCTTGACCACCTTGCGGCAGACCTTGGCGATCTGGCGCTCCAGGCCACGCACCCCGGCTTCGCGGGTGTAGTAGCGGATGATGTCGCGGATGGCCGAGACCTCGACCTCCAGCTCGTCCTTCTTCAGGCCGTTGGCCTTGACCTGCTTGGGCACCAGGTACTTGACCGCGATGTTGATCTTCTCGTCCTCGGTGTAACCCGGCAGGCGGATGACTTCCATGCGGTCGAGCAGCGCCGGCGGAATGTTCATCGAGTTCGAGGTGCACAGGAACATCACATCCGAGAGGTCATAGTCGACCTCCAGGTAGTGGTCGTTGAAGTTGTGGTTCTGCTCGGGGTCGAGCACCTCCAGCAACGCCGAGGCCGGATCGCCGCGCATGTCGCTGCCCATCTTGTCGATCTCGTCAAGCAGGAACAGCGGATTGCGTACACCGACCTTGGTCATTTTCTGAATCAGACGACCGGGCATCGAACCGATGTAGGTACGACGGTGGCCACGGATCTCGGCCTCGTCACGCACGCCGCCCAGAGCCATGCGCACGAACTTGCGGTTGGTGGCGGCGGCGATCGACTCGGCCAGCGAGGTCTTGCCCACGCCGGGCGGACCGACCAGGCACAGCACCGGACCACGGATCTTCTTCACGCGTTTCTGTACGGCGAGGTACTCGAGGATACGTTCCTTGACCTCTTCCAGGCCGTAGTGGTCGGCATCGAGGATTTCCTCGGCCTTGGCCAGGTCCAGGCGCACCTTGCTCTGGGCCTTCCACGGCACCTGCACCAGCCAGTCGAGGTACGAGCGCACCACGGTGGCCTCGGCCGACATCGGCGACATCTGCTTGAGCTTGTTCAGCTCGGCCTGGGCCTTGGCCAGGGCGTCTTTCGGCAGGCCGGCGGCGTCGATGCGCTTTTTCAGCTCCTCGACTTCGTTGTGGCCTTCGTCGCCATCGCCGAGCTCCTTCTGAATGGCCTTCATCTGCTCATTCAGGTAGTACTCGCGCTGGCTGCGCTCCATCTGCTTCTTGACCCGGCCACGGATGCGCTTCTCGACCTGCAGCAGGTCGATCTCGGCGTCCAGCAACGCCAGCACGTGCTCGACGCGGGCCTGCAGGTCGACGATCTCGAGGATCTCCTGCTTCTGCTCGATCTTCAGCGCCATGTGCGCGGCCATGGTGTCGACCAGGCGCCCCGGTTCCTCGATGCTGTTGAGCGAGGACAGCACTTCGGCCGGGACCTTCTTGCCCAGTTGCACGTACTGCTCGAACTGCGACAGCAAGGTCCGCACGAACACTTCGGACTCGCGCTCGGCGGTCTCGGCTTCGTCGATCAGGCTGACTTCGGCGCGGATATGGCCGTCGACTTCGTTGAAACGCTCCACGGCGCCGCGCTGCTCACCCTCGACCAGCACCTTGACGGTGCCATCGGGCAGCTTGAGCAGTTGCAGCACGGTGGCGACGGTACCGACGCGATACAGGGCGTCTTCGCCCGGATCATCGTCGGCCGGATTCTTCTGGGCCAGCAGGAGGATCTGCTTCTCGCCCGTCATCGCCGCCTCGAGGGCTTCGATGGACTTCTCACGCCCCACGAACAGTGGGATGACCATGTGCGGATAGACGACAACGTCGCGCAATGGCAAAAGAGGCAAGTCGAGGGTGGTCTTCATGATTTCGCCTCTACAGCGGCCTTGGTGGCCGGAAACCGTTGGAAATGGTGCTTGGGGCTAATGTGGGGGCAGGCCTGGCAAATTACAAGCGCCCAGGCCATGAAATGCAAAAAGGGGCCAAAAAGGCCCCTTCGTGCGTGCTGCCCCTTGCCCGATCAGGCGTCGGGGGCGGCCTTGGCTTGCGGCTCGCTGTTCTCGTAGATGAGCAGCGGCTGAGACGAGCCTTCGATGACGCTTTCGTCGATCACCACCTTGCTGACATCCTTCTGAGAAGGAATCTCGTACATGGTGTCGAGCAGCACGCCCTCGAGGATCGAACGCAGGCCACGGGCGCCGGTCTTGCGCTCCAGGGCCTTGCGTGCCACGGCCTTGAGCGCATCGCTGCGGAACTCGAGGTCGACGTCTTCCATCTCGAACAGCCTGGCGTACTGCTTGGTCAGCGCGTTCTTCGGCTCGGTGAGGATCTGCATCAGCGCAGCCTCGTCCAGCTCGTCCAGGGTCGCCAGCACCGGCAAGCGGCCGACGAACTCCGGAATCAGGCCGAACTTGACCAGATCGTCCGGCTCGACTTCGCGCAGCGACTCGCCGACCTTCTTGCCCTCTTCCTTGCTGCGCACTTCGGCACTGAAGCCGATGCCGCCTTTGGTCGAGCGGTTCTGGATGACCTTTTCCAGGCCCGAGAAGGCGCCACCGCAGATGAACAGGATATTGCGGGTATCGACCTGCAGGAACTCCTGTTGCGGGTGCTTGCGGCCCCCTTGCGGCGGCACGGAGGCCACGGTGCCTTCGATCAGCTTCAGCAGCGCCTGCTGCACGCCCTCGCCCGAGACGTCACGGGTGATGGACGGGTTGTCCGACTTGCGCGAGATCTTGTCGATCTCGTCGATGTAGACAATACCCATCTGGGCCTTTTCCACGTCGTAGTCGCACTTCTGCAGCAGTTTCTGAATGATGTTCTCGACGTCCTCACCGACATAACCGGCTTCGGTCAGGGTGGTGGCGTCGGCAATGGTGAACGGCACGTTCAACAGGCGCGCGAGCGTCTCGGCGAGCAGCGTCTTGCCCGAGCCGGTCGGCCCGATCAGCAGGATGTTGCTTTTGCCCAGTTCGACTTCGTCGCCCTTCTTGTCACGCTGGTTCAGGCGCTTGTAGTGGTTGTACACCGCTACTGCCAGGACCTTTTTCGCGCGCTCCTGACCAATGACGTACTGGTCCAGGATGCCGCTGATTTCTTTCGGCGAGGGTAACTTGTGCGCGCTGCTCTCGGCCTGGGCTTCCTGCACCTCCTCACGGATGATGTCATTGCACAGGTCGACGCACTCGTCGCAGATAAATACCGAGGGGCCGGCAATCAATTTACGCACTTCATGCTGGCTTTTGCCGCAGAAAGAGCAGTAGAGCAATTTGCCGTTGTCCTCGCCGTTACGGGTGTCAGTCATTCGATCGATCCAATCCGGTAGGCTTGAAACACAAGATGAAGGCAATCGCTGGCTTTTTCAAGTCCGCGCACGGGCGCAATCCGCGCCCGCGCGCTCTGGCGCATTGCTTCAGGATGCCAGTTGCCGCTTGTCGTAGACCGAGTCGATCAGGCCGTACTCGGCCGCGCGCGCGGCGCTCATGAAGTTGTCGCGCTCGGTGTCGCGCTTGATGGTCTCGAGGTCCTGGCCGGTGTGATGGGCCAGCAGCTCGTTCAGGCGCGCCTTGATGTTGAGGATTTCCTGGGCGTGGATCTCGATGTCGGTCGCCTGGCCCTGGAAGCCGCCCAGCGGCTGGTGAATCATCACCCGCGAGTTGGGCAGGCAGTGGCGCTTGCCGGCGGCACCGGCCGCGAGCAGGAAGGCGCCCATGCTGCAGGCCTGGCCGATGCAGATGGTCGAGACGTCCGGCTTGATGAACTGCATGGTGTCGTAGATCGACATGCCGGCAGTTACCGAGCCGCCCGGGGAGTTGATATAAAGATGGATATCCTTGTCCGGGTTTTCCGCCTCAAGGAACAGCAGCTGCGCCACCACCAGGTTGGCCATGTAGTCTTCTACGGGGCCGACCAGGAAGATCACGCGCTCCTTGAGGAGGCGTGAGTAGATGTCGTAGGCACGTTCGCCACGGGCGGACTGCTCGATAACCATCGGGACCAGGCCACCTGCGGCCTGGATGTCAGAGCTTTGCTGAATATAAGAATTGCGGGACATGTCCTGCACTCGCTCCCAAATAGTCATGGCTTGAATACGCACAAGCCAGCGCGAAGGCTGGCTTGTGGGGGTTTCCTACGAGAGTAGCCTGTTACTCAGCGGCGGCAGGAGCCTGTGCTGGTTTGACGGCTTCTTCGTACGAGACCGATTTGTCGGTCACAGTCGCTTTCTGCAGGACAGTATCTACAACTTGCTCTTCCAGCACAACCGAACGGACTTCGTTCAGTTGCTGGTCGTTCTTGTAGTACCAGGCGATGACCTGCTCAGGCTCCTGGTAGGCCGAGGCCATCTCCTCGATGACTTCGCGAACCTTGGCTTCGTCCGGCTTCAGGTCGAACTGCTTGACCACTTCGGCGACGATCAGGCCCAGCACGACGCGGCGCTTGGCTTGCTCTTCGAACAGTTCGGCCGGCAGTTGGTCAGGCTTGATGTTGCCACCGAACTGCTGGACGGCCTGCACGCGCAGACGGTTGACTTCGTTTTCCAGCAGGGCTTTCGGCACGTCGACCGGGTTGGCGGCCAGCAGACCGTCCATGACCTGGTTCTTGACCTTGGCCTTGATGGCCTGGCGCAGTTCACGTTCCATGTTCTTGCGAACTTCGGCGCGGAAACCTTCCAGGGTCGATTCCTTGATGCCGAACTGGGCGAAGAAGGCTTCGTTCAGCTCAGGCAGCACAGGGGCGGAAACGCTGTTGACGGTGATGGTGAACTCGGCGGCCTTGCCGGCCAGGTCGAGGTTCTGGTAGTCCTCCGGGAAGGTCACGTTGACTACGCGCTCTTCACCGGCCTTGGCGCCGACCAGGCCTTCTTCGAAGCCCGGGATCATGCGGCCGGAGCCCAGCACCAGCTGGGTGCCCTTGGCCGAACCACCGGCGAAGGCTTCACCGTCGATCTTGCCGACGAAGTCGATGTTGACCTGGTCGTCATTGGCAGCAGCGCGCTCGACGGCCTCGAAACGGGTGTTCTGCTTGCGCAGGACTTCCAGCATGTTGTCCAGGTCGGCGTCAGCCACTTCGGCGCTCAGGCGCTCGACGGCGATCGACTCGAAACCACCAACGGTGAACTCAGGGAAGACTTCGAAGATGGCGACGAACTCGAGGTCCTTGCCCTTCTCGAACGACTTCGGCTCGACGGCAGGCGCGCCAGCCGGGTTCAGTTTCTGCTCGACGATGGCTTCGTAGAAGGAAGCCTGGACCAGGTCACCGAAGGCCTCTTGGCGAGCATCGGCTTCGAAACGCTGGCGGATCACGCTCATCGGCACCTTGCCCGGACGGAAGCCGGCAACCTTGGCGCGCTTGGCAGTCTGCTGCAGACGCTTGTTGACTTCGTTCTCGACGCGCTCGGCCGGAACGGCGATGGTCATGCGGCGCTCGAGAGCGGAAGTGTTTTCAACAGAAACTTGCATGGATATTCCTCGTTGCACAGACGTTAGCCGGCGATAGCCCGACTCCAGAATCAAGGGCAAACATTCTAGTGACTCATCAAGCAGAAGTCACCCCACCCGGATTGTCGGCGGGCCGCGCCGGTCGATTTCCTTGAAAGGCCCGCCCGTCTTGGCGTCGAGCCTGTTTCATTCACGGCCGCGCAGGCCCTGGTGGCCCGCGCAGTTGTAAAACCTTGTCAAACAAACAACAGCCAGAACGATCGTCCGCCTTACTGCGGATCGAGGTCGTTGAACTGGCAGTATTCTTCCCAGGCCATGCCCAGCGCCTCGGCCACCTCGCGATGCGTCTCCAGGCGCATCGCCTGCAGTTGCTCCGGCGACTCGGCGATCAGTTGCAAGGCATACTCCCAGGGCTCGACGCCCTGCTCCTGCGCCGCATCCTCGAACGCCCACTCGATCTGCTGGGCCTGCTCGCGCGCATCCAACTCGCGGACCTCTTCGAGCAGCTGCGGATTGGCCTCGGCGAAACGTTGCAGCGCCAGGGCCTGGCGCGCTTCTTTTGCGATCATCTGCGCTATTCCTCTGCCGGCATCTCGGCCAGCCCTTCAACCGGCTGAAATCTATCAGCTTTTATCGCTCCGCCACCAGTAGCCACGAGGGCCGTACGGCAGAAACGAAAAAGGCGCCCGATCATCCGATCCGGGCGCCTTCTTCAAATATGGGGTGGACGATGGGAATCGAACCCACGACAACCGGAATCACAATCCGGCGCTCTACCAACTGAGCTACGCCCACCATAAAGCAGTGTTGCGGTACAGCCTTACAGAAACATGGTGCGGACGAAGAGACTCGAACTCTTACAGCTTGCGCCGCTGGAACCTAAATCCAGTGTGTCTACCAATTTCACCACGTCCGCATGAAACTCAAAAACAAAGGCGCCGGATCATTCAATCAAGGCGCCCCTGCAGAATCTGGGGTGGACGATGGGAATCGAACCCACGACAACCGGAATCACAATCCGGCGCTCTACCAACTGAGCTACGCCCACC